>JAAYRQ010000043.1 GCA_012518685.1 Syntrophomonadaceae bacterium
AAGTTTTGGGGAAATAATGGGCTTAGTTTTTATTAACCTTTACTTAATGAAAAAAACGGTTTTTAGGCTTATGCTCATTTTTATTCCTTTTACTTTCGGTTTTTTCTTTCTATCCCGAGCTATGTATGCAATTCCTATAAGCACTGCTTATGCAATATGGACAGGGATTGGGGCCGCTGGTGCAGTATTAATAGGTATATGTTTTTTTAATGAACCTGCTACTTGGACAAGATTATTATTCTTATCTTTTATCATTTCAGGGGCAGTAGGTCTAAAATTAATAGCTTAATCTTTTAAATTTAATAAGAAAGGATAAATGCTTATGGAATTAATTTATCAGGGCAAAACAAAAGATATCTATCAGGGTGCAGATGGTAATATAATTATGAAATTTAAGGATGATGCTACAGGCGAAGATGGTGTTTTTAATCCAGGGGCAAATAAAGTCGGCTTAACTATTGAGGGCTCTGGAAGGGCAGCTATTCGCTTAACAAAGTATTTTTTTGACAAATTACAGACAGAGGGTATTCTAACTCATTATGTTAATGCAGACATCGATCACAATATTATGGTCGTAAAACCTGCAACTATGTTTGGGGAAGGCTTAGAAGTTATATGCAGATATAGGGCAGTAGGTAGTTTTATAAGAAGATATGGTAAATATGCTACAGAAGGGCAAGAGCTAGATGCTTTTGTGGAAATAACCCTAAAGGATGATGATAGGGATGATCCTCCTATTACAAAAGATGCACTAATAGTGTTAGGCTTATTAAATGAAAAAGAATATTATGAAATAAAAAAACTTACTAAAAGTATTGCTAGCATAATTAAAGATGAGCTAGCTACTAAGGGTATAGACTTATACGATATAAAATTTGAATTCGGTAAAATTGATGAAAAGGGAAAAATTGCTTTGATTGATGAAATTTCAGGAGGTAATATGCGAGCCTTTTATAAGGGCAAACAAGTATCACCATTAGAGCTAGAAAAGTTAATATTAGGATAAACATTTTTAGAAAATAAAGAAAGGTGATTACTTACTATAGTAATCACCTTTAATCTCTTAATGGTTTTTATTTAGCAACTAGTGCAAGAAGCACAACCGCCACCTAAGTTATCTTGTACTTTAGGCAGAATTCTAAACATAGTCCTATGACCACTTTTAACAGATTCTATACTAAAACCCTGATATATCTGTTGAATTCTATTACTTACTATGAATTTTAAATCCTCAACTTCACATACTACATCATCTTCTTTAGGCTCATCCAGAGCTATATAAAATGATGCACCACCTCAACCGATGTTAACATTAATTCTTAGACTATTTTCGGTAATACCTTGTTCAGTTAGTACTTCTTTTAAATCAGTCATAGATTGGGGAGTTATTTCAATGATATTCATTAATAGTCACCTCATCTTTAATTTATTTTAGTTACTATATACCCCACATAGGTATTATAATATGGAAATCATTTTTGGGCAAGCCTTAAAATAAATATTTATAAAAATCAGTTATTAGAGTTTATTAGTTCATTAGCAAGCTTGTTTAATTCATTAATTTGTGTTGTAATATCGGTTATTACATTCAGTTGATTTTCCGATATAGCACTAATTTCCTCTGAAGTAGCTGCTAATTCCTGTGAACCGCTAGTGATGTTAGAAATATAATTGTTTGCATTCTTACTAAAGGTAATTAACTCTTCATTTAAGCTTAGAACATCTTGAACAGTTTTATCTATGGTCTGAGCATGTTGACTAATTTCGTTAAAGAAGTTACTAGTGTTTTCCACAGCACTTCGTTGTTCAAGGAAAACTTGTTCAGTTTGTTGTACGGTTGCAACTGTTTTAGAGGTATTATCTAATACTTCATTAATAATATTACCTATATTATATGCAGCATTAGAAGATTCATCAGCTAATTTTCTGACTTCTTCTGCCACCACAGCAAAACCCCGCCCTTCTGAACCTGCTCGAGCCGCTTCAATTGCAGCATTTAAGGCAAGCAAGCTAGTTTGACTTGCGATATTGGTAATAGTTTCTATAATATTATTAATTTCCCCAGATTTATTAAATAAACCAGTTACTGATAAAGTTACCTCTTGATTGGCTTTTTCATTGTGTTCCAGACTTTGTTGTTGTTTTTGGATAGCATTATGTCCCTGCTCGACTATAGTTAAGAAATTAAGGGATAATTCCCTAATGGATTTAATATAGTCATCAACTGTAGCCAATCTATTTAAAACATTATTAGTAACTTCAGAAGTTTTTTCAGTTTCGTTTGCCTGTAAATTAGCAGTATTAGCCGTTTCGGCAATACTATTATTTATTTCTGTAAATGCCTTTTCATTTAATTTATTCAGTTCCACTAGCTCATAAGATACTTCTTCTATTTCTTTTGATTTATTATTAATTATACTTGCTTCATTTTGTAATTTTTCGTTTAATTCTTGGGCCATTGTTTCTCTATCTGTAGCAATAATTAATAAGTTATAAGCGGCTCTAGAGCCAAACACTGCTGTTATAGTAACAAATATTAATATAAAATATCTAACCATTATCGCATTTTGGCTGACGGGATAAATTACAGGTATAGTAGATATTAAGTAAACATCTAATAATATACAAGATATGCAAGTTGCCAAGGTTAATTTCCAATCAAAATAAAATAATGATAGGGCAATAACTATGTAAAACAAAGCATAAGCTTCTGTTGCTGTTGTAGCAAACCTAGCAACTACCATAAGTAAAAGGAAAGCTAAGATTACTAACCATTTTGACCATATTTTATGACCATGTTGTTTTAATATGAACCAAATTATTGCTAGTACTGCCATTGCAAAAATAAATAATTTAGTAACCAAGGCAAAATTAAGTCCTGATGAGGCAATTCCCTTAAAAAGAGCTATATAGTTAGCTATAGTAATTAATACAAATACCGCTAAAGCTACAGTTATAGATAGTTTATGATTGTTTTGCATATTTTCTGTAGCCAATTTGTTTGACATGTTAAATCCCCCTAATAATAATTTTATATTTACTGTCTAATATTATACAAAGAAACATCTAAAAATATAGCCTTTTGCACTATTTTTAGTAATATTATACTCATTTCAGGAATATAGTCTTGGGAAAATTATTGTTTTTGTAATTTAATAGCTTTTTTATTAATTCACAAATCTAAAACTATGACAAGGGGCAGGAAAACATATAAGATAATAGAAGGTCTTATATATTGAAATAAGGTGAAATTCCCTCTTAGTATTATAGGTCAACTACCTAATAATATAATCTCAGCTAACTTATTTTATATAAATTTAGTCTG
>JAAYRQ010000044.1 GCA_012518685.1 Syntrophomonadaceae bacterium
ATTTGTAAAATATTAACATAGTGGGGTGTTTTTATGGAAAATAGTAATACGACATTAGTACTAGAATTAGCTTTAGATAAATTAGTTAAGTCTGATATATCTGGGGCTTTGCAAATGTTAGAAGAAGCTAAGTTAAATGGTTTGCTGCCAATAGAGTTAATTAATTTACAAGCGGATTGTTATTATTTGTTAGGAGACTTTTTTCAAGCTAAAAAGTGCTGGGAGCAAGTATTGGAGTTAGAAGCCCAGAACAAACTAGCCTTTCATAAGCTAGAGCTTTTTTCTAGTCCTAGTTTTCAATTTTGGTTAAAAAGGTATTATGAAGCTATTAAGGAAATTGAGAACAAGAATTTTCTTAATGCCCAAAAGATTTTATTAGCACTTTTAGCAGAACAGGATAATTTTGTTAGTCTTTATCAACTTTTAGGTTTAACTTATTTAGCTTTAAATGATGAGAAAAATGCGATTAGGGTATGGCGGACAGGGTTAAAAATCGATATTAGTAATCCGGAATTAATTAGGTATATTAATTCGCCTAAAAAAAGCGTTAAAAAAGCTAGATCTGCAACTAAGGAGCAGACGCCAGTTAATAATTCATCTAAAAACCTTAAGTTATATATAGCTTCGGGATTTTTTTGTTTGTTGCTTTTATTACAGATGGGTTATTCCTTAGACCAAGGTAAAGGGTATCAGACTACCATTAATAATCTACAAAACAAAATCAGTATTCTAAGCAAAGAGCTTAATTCTACAGGAGAAGCAGTTCTAGCCATGGCTGATGCTGAGGATTTAGTGGCTGAGGGTGATATTATTGTCGATACGGATATAATAGAGGAAGTAAAAGAGGAAGTAAAAGAGGAAGGCGAATATTATCAAATAGGCTATCAGGCTTATTTAGCTAAGGATTATAATACCGCTATTAATAATTTATCTGAGGTAGTAGCTATTTCTAGTAAAACTTATATTAATCGGGAGGGTTTATATTATTTGGCCTTATCCTATTATGTAAGTAGGGATTATGAAAATGCTAAAGATTATTATTATAAGTATTTAGAAGAATTCCCTGATACAAACTATACTGATGAAAGCCTATATTATCTGGCGGGAGTTTATTATTATACAAATGATTTAATAAGTGCCAAATCTATGCTAGATGAGCTAGATGCCTATGACCCTAATAGTGGCTATAAATCTACAGAATTGTATTTAAAAATTAGAAATAGCTAAGTAAAATTGTGTATTTTAAAAACTAGTCTATATAGTTAGACTAGTTTTTTTATTTTTTATTATGTAATTCTTGATTTTTTTGTTATTATGATAATAGATAGATAATTACAAATTGTAATATTATTATTTATAATAGGGGTGACTTTCGGGAAAAGTTGGGCGGGGGGATATATATGAATAAAATATACAGCCAACCTAGTACTTGTAAATGTGGAAGCGGTAAGCTTTATGCGGACTGTTGTGGCTATACTGAGGAATGTAGAGTGATTCTTTTTCCTTGGAGTAAAAAAAATCAATACCATAGCTTAATTGATATGGCTCTTAATGACTTGGTAAATTATGTTAAGGCCTACTTTTACAAATATGAAGATGCGGCTAAAATAAAATTTCTATCTTATGCTAACACGCAAGAAATAGGAAATGAATTTAATACAGTTTTCTGGCATTGGTATGTCCTAAATTATCGTTGCTATGAAGATGTATCTCCTATTATCGATTTTTACCTAGCAGAAAAATCTGAATACCTAGAGGAAAAGTATTTACAAGTATTTGATAGCTTGAAAAACTCTTATCTGTCTTTGTATAAGGTGAAATGGGTTAAAAATAATACCGTGGCCTTACAAGACATCTGGTTAGGGCACGAATATATAGTGGAAAGAAGTTTTGGCTCTATTACCAGATTGGTAACGGAGGATAGTCTAATTCTAGCCCGCCTAGTTATTATCGAGAACGCTACTTTAATTGCGGGAAGAAGTGTTATTATTCCTAATGATCAAGCTTTCTATTTGTTAGAAGAATTAGAAACTATTCGCCTGAATGGGCAGATTGAGGATAGACAATTTTTTATTAAGGAATATGGTGAAGCCTTATCTAGTCTAGTAATTGATTTAATTAACGGGATTAAGAAGAATCGTATTAAGGCGAAAACTTTATTAATTAATAAGTTGGGGCAAAGGCTTTTACTAAAACAATTATTAGCCCATAATTTTAGTGTAATCGAAAGGAATAAGTCTTGGCTAAAATTAAACTATCTAAGGTATCTAGGGGCTTTTAATCGGGTGTATTTCCTTAATTCATCAGTAGTAATTATTGGGGAAAGCATTGAACATATTGATGAAATGTTAAGCTATGTAGATTTAACAAAATTTAAAGGTGATTATTCTTATGTAGATGGCTTTTCTTTTAATAATGAAGATGAAGCGGAAGAGGTTTTATTAGAGATTACCCATGATAAGAATCTGGATGAATGGCTAACCTCATCCCATCCTGAATTAGATAATTTGACCCCCCTGCAGGCTGTAGCTGATGTTAAGGGCAGGGTCTTACTGGACACCCTACTTAATAAGTTAGACTTATTAGAGCTTAGGGCTAAAAGCCGTAATGAATATTATATTTCCACTAATGTTATTAGGACTCGTTTAAGATTAGATAAAAATAAGCTTAATCGCGAATTGTTTCATCCTAACGCTATTGCCATAAAGGTAAAAAAACATCGTTTAAATCAAGAGTTGAGTTCTTTTGTAACTGCTTATAATTGGCATAGTGAGGAATATCGCCAAGTGGGGGTGCGAGCTTTTGATTGGCTTTTTATTGATGAGCCAGACAAATTAGCCTGGATGCTTTATATGTGGAATGAGTATTCTAGTATTTATCATCCTAAAGTATCTTTGCCCCGTGCTGTAATAGCTGCTTTGGAACATATTTATTTGGAACTGAATGGTGAAAAAGTTAAGTTTTCGGTTAGTAGCAAGAAGTATGGGGTATCATCTAGTATAATTAGTAAAAACACCCAGCTATTTTTAAGGCATTTTAATGAATATCCCTTAGATTTTAATATGAATATTGTTAAATATCCTTATTGGCGTGATTTTAATGATTATGAAAAAATTAAGGCTTATGAGGAAGTATGGCAACATTTATTTTTATTTACTTATGCTAGTGCTAATAATTGTGAACAAAGTTCTAATGCAAGTGAAGAAAGTTTTTATGCAGTCAAAAATGATGGACAAAAGTTTTGGACTAAGGAAATAGAAAAAACTTTTAATGATTTTTATAAGTATTATAATATGTTGGATTTTCAGAATGATAATAAACACACTATTGCTAATTTGTTTTGGGAAAACCAAGCGAAAAGGTTTCCACCCTATTTAAAAACTGCTGCTTTTAATATTATGATGAGCTATGTTGGTGTATATAGGATTTATCCCGAAGGGGTCAATAGGTTATTGTTTGAAGATTATTTTACAGGTAACACTTACAAGGTTTACGGTAATTTTGGGGTTGAAGTACATGAAAATATTATCCCTGGTATGCTAGGTTTGACTCGCTTATTGCCTTTGGGTGATAAGTTATGGGTGAATGAACCTATGTTTATTGTTTTACCTGATTTAATTGAGTTGTTTGAGAAAAACCTACAAATTTTATTAGAGGATTTACACCCCTTTGACCCGACTGATTTTATTTATTTGAAAAAACGGGGTGAAATGATAATTAGGGCTCATATCTTATCTATGCAAGAATTGGAGCAAAATGCAGTGAACTTAATGAACCAGCCTTTGCAAATAGACTGGTATAGAGCGGGTATTATTAATTATCCGTTAGTGGTTAGCTTATTAAAACAAAATCGTAAGTTTAATATAATTACTGAAAATCCTAGGATGACTTCTTTTGTATGGACTAATTACAATGTAAGTCAATTCTATCAGTGGGGATATGTATTAGTTACTAATGAAGAGATTATAATTACCACGCCGCCAGGTAAAGATTTAGATAAGTTTATTAAAGATATTAGGACAGCTTTAAAAAATGAAGATATTGTGGTAGCTTTCCGTCCTTTGGAAACTAGCTTTTATAAGCTACAGAAAATACAGCAACGCCTGGTGCAAGACTTAGCTGAATATTTTAATAACAATCCTAATCTATCGTTAGCACTTTTAAGACAGGATGAATTACCTGATGAGGAATTAGAATGGCAACAAGGTATTTTCTTATTAAAACTGGGTTTTTTACTTATGGATTATATAGAAAGTATCAAAGAAACTAATAATTAAATATCTTTATTATAATTATTTTGCAGCCTTCCCTTGACTTTCCATAGCTTGTTTTCTATCCTAATATTAAATCTTTTAACTAGGGATAGTTTTCCTGCTGAATTGCTGTTATTATTAGTGATATAATACTAAGCCTCGGTTTTTCTGCCGAGGTATTGTATTTTCAGAGTAATTAGGGTAAATTTTAAGAGGATTATTTTAGCTATTCTAAAATTAATTATATAACCTAAAAAGTGAAATTAGATTAGGAGGAGCAAAATGCAAGCTAAATTAGAAAAAGTAGAAAATAGCGAAGCCTACATACAAATCGAAGTTGATTCTGCTACTATGGAAGAAGGATTTGAAGTTGCTTATCGTAAAATCGTTAAAATGGTTAATATTCCTGGTTTTCGTAAGGGTAGAGCACCTAGGCAGTTAATCGAGAATGTCTATGGAAAAGAAGTCTTATATCAAGATGCACTGGAACATATAGTGCCTAATGCTTTGGAAGAGGCCTTAGAAACCCTTAATATTGAGCCTATTGCCCCGCCTGATTTTGATATCGGTGAAATTGAGGATGATAAGCCGTTTGTTTTTATGGCCATTGTTCCTGTAAAGCCTGAAATAACTTTAGGTGAGATAGAAGGGCTAGAGGTTACCATCCCTTTATATGAGGTTACTGAAGATAATATAGAAGCTAGAATTATGCAAATTAGAGAAAACTATGCGGAGCTTAAGAATAAGGAAGAAGAACCTGCTGAATTAGGCGATATAGTTACTATTGATTTTGAAGGGTTTATCGATGGGGTGGCTTTCCCTGGTGGGAATGGGGAGGATTATCCGTTAGAACTAGGCTCTAATTCTTTTATCCCTGGTTTTGAAGAACAGCTAGTCGGTGCTAAGTTAGGGGATGTAATTGATGTTGAGGTTACCTTTCCTGATGAGTATCATGAAGATAGCTTAAAAGGTCAAGCTGCTGTATTCAAGGTGGAGCTTAAGGAAATAGAAACTAAGGTATTAAGGGAGCTGGATGATGAGTTTGTCCAAGAGGTTAGCGAATTCGATACGGTAGCCGAATTTAGGGAAGATATAAAAGCAGAACTAGAAGAATTCTTAACCAAGCAGAAGAAGGAATTCTTAAAAAATGTGGTTTTAGATGAAGCCTTAAAAGTCTGTGAAGTACCTGTGCCTGATGCTGTTGTCAGAGGTCAAGCTGAAGCCATGTTACAAGATTTTGGACAAAGAATTATGATGCAGGGTTTGGATTTGGAGCAGTATTTTGCAGTTACTAACACTAGCGAGGAGGATTTTATTCAGGAAGTATGGCCTGATGCTACTCGTAGTGTGAAAACTAACTTTATGCTCGATAAAATAGTTGAGGAAAAAGGTTTTGTTATATCTGATGAAGAACTAGATATACAATTAGAAGAAATGGCTGCCTCAATGGGCTTGGACTTAGGGGAAACTAAGACTAGATTTGCTTCTGCCTTAGAAGATATAAGATATGGACTTACTGTGGATAAGGCTGTTGACTATTTAGTCGATAATGCTAAAGTAACTTATACAGATCCTGTTGCTGAAATTGTAGAGGAAGCTCAGGATATAAAGGTAGAAACTGAAGAATAGATGGAATACAATATGTTAAATATGTGTATATTCTTTTTATAAGGGGTGATTATGTGTCGTACTTAGTTCCAATGGTAGTAGAACAAACTAATCGTGGAGAAAGATCTTATGATATTTATTCCCGTCTTTTAAAAGATAGGATAGTTTTTTTAGGCAGTCCAGTTGATGACACAGTAGCTAACTTAATTATTGCTCAGTTGCTTTTTTTAGAGGCTGAAGATCCTGATAAGGACATTTCTCTTTACATTAATAGCCCAGGAGGCTCTATTAGTGCTGGTATGGCCATTTATGATACTATGCAGTATATTAGACCAGATGTATCTACTATTTGTGTAGGTCTAGCTGCAAGTATGGGGGCTTTTCTCCTAGCGGCAGGCCAAAAGGGTAAAAGATTTGCCTTGCCTAATGCAGAAATTATGATACATCAGCCACTTGGGGGAACTCAAGGGCAAGCTACAGATATTGAAATCCATGCTAAAAGAATTATTCAGATGAAGGAGTCCCTTAATAAAATTTTAGCGGATAGAACTGGCCAGAAACTGGCAAAAATTCAAAATGATACTGAAAGAGATTACTTCATGACTGCCCAAGAAGGTAAAGAATATGGTATTATTGATGAAGTAATAGAACAACCTAAAAAGGTCAGCAAAAAATAAGCTTTTCCTAAAAGAGAGGTGAAAGTATGCATAAATATGGGGATGATAAAGGTCAACTAAAATGCTCATTTTGCGGAAAAACACAAGATCAAGTAAAAAAACTAGTTGCTGGACCAGGCGTATATATTTGTGACGAATGTATAGAATTGTGTAATGAAATTATCGAAGAAGAGCTAGCTGATGATTTAGGTTTTGAATTAGGAGATATTCCTAAACCTCAAGAAATCAGGGAAATATTAGATGATTATGTCATCGGACAAGATACAGCTAAAAAGGCTTTGGCAGTTGCAGTTTATAATCATTATAAACGCATTAATTTAGGTATGAAATTAGATGATGTAGAACTGCAAAAAAGTAATATTATGATGTTAGGGCCTACTGGTAGTGGTAAAACTTTACTTGCCCAAACTTTAGCCAAAATACTAAATGTTCCTTTCGCTATTGCTGATGCTACTTCATTAACTGAAGCTGGCTATGTCGGCGAAGATGTGGAGAACATTTTGCTCAAGTTAATTCAGGCGGCTGATTATGATATTGAAAAAGCTGAAAAAGGCATCGTCTATATTGACGAAATCGATAAGATTGCCCGCAAAACTGATAATCCTAGTATTACTAGGGATGTATCAGGTGAAGGTGTTCAGCAAGCCTTACTTAAGATTTTGGAAGGAACTGTGGCTAGTGTACCACCACAAGGGGGTAGAAAACACCCTCATCAAGAGTTTATCCAGATAGACACTAGTAATATATTGTTTATTTGTGGAGGGGCTTTTGAAGGTATAGATAAGATTATTCAAAACCGTGTAGGTCAGAAGATTATGGGCTTTGGGGCTGACATTAAAAAGCGGGAAGATAAGAATATCGGGGAAATATTAGATATGATTTTACCTGAGGACTTATTAAGGTATGGTCTAATACCTGAATTTGTCGGTCGGGTGCCGATTATAGTTACACTCGAAGCTTTAGATAATGCAGCATTAATGCAGATATTAACTGAACCTAAGAATGCTTTGGTTAAGCAATATAAGAAATTATTAGAGCTAGATGGTGTTGACCTAGAGTTTATGGATGATGCTATTAGTGCTATTGCTGAAGAAGCTTTAAGACGCAATACTGGGGCTCGTGGTCTGCGGGCTATTATTGAGGATATTATGCTAGAAGTAATGTATGATATTCCTTCCCGAGTTGATATTACTAAGGTAGTAGTAACTAAGGAAGTTATTCAAAAACAAGAAAAACCCTTATTAGTTACTGTTGACGCTAAGCGTAAGGTAAATTAAATAGCCAAATAATTTTATAGGATTTTTAAAAAGGTAGCGATCGCTACCTTTTTTTTCTTTTATGTTTTTTTCATTCTATTCTATTAATTAGGCAATAATAATAGAAATCTTTTTTAGAAAGGGAAATAACTTTATGAATCAATTTTTTGTAGAATATGCAGGGATTTTATATTTAGTACAGTTATTTTTCGCAGTTGTTATAGGATTATATTTTTGGAATCTCTTAAAAAGTCAACAAAGTAGAAAGGCGGTTGTATTAAAAGAGACTGAAAAGGAAATTAGAAAATTAAAGCAGATGCGTAATATTAAGTTATCCGAGCCCTTGTCTAGTGTTACCAGGCCAAGTAATTTAGGCGATGTGGTAGGTCAGCATGAAGGAATTTCTATTTTAAAGTCTGCACTTTGTGGTCCTAATCCTCAACATGTTATTATTTATGGACCGCCTGGAGTAGGTAAAACGGCTGCTGCTAGACTGGTTTTGGAAGAAGCTAAGGCTAATAACCTATCACCTTTTACTAGTTATGCAAAATTCATTGAGGTTGATGCGACTATTAGTAGATTTGATGAAAGAAATATTGCTGACCCTTTATTAGGTTCTGTGCATGATCCTATTTATCAAGGGGCTGGCTCTATGGGAACGGCTGGTATTCCCCAGCCCAAACCAGGAGCAGTCACGAAGGCCCATGGAGGGGTTTTATTTATAGATGAGATTGGGGAACTTCATCCCTTGCAAATGAATAAATTACTTAAGGTTTTAGAAGATCGTAAAGTTATTTTAGAAAGTGCTTATTATAATGAAGCTGATAAAGGTATTCCTGCCCACATCCATGATATTTTCAGTAATGGTTTACCAGCTGATTTTAGATTAGTGGGAGCTACAACTAGGTTACCTGAAGAGCTTCCACCTGCTTTAAGGTCTAGGTGTATGGAGATTTTTTTTAAGCCTTTAGAACGAGAAGATATTGATGAAATTATCACCAATGCTATTAATAAAATTAATTATCTAATTGATGAGGATGCTTTAGCGGAAATAACCCGTTATGCTAGTAATGGCAGGGAAGCGGTTAATATTGTGCAATTAGCGGCTGGAATTGCCCAAGTGGAAAAAAGTGATATTATTACCTTAGCTATAATAGCTAAGGTTTTAAATAATGGTAGATTTTCCCCTAGGTTAGAGATAAAGCCTAAAGATATCCCTAGTGTAGGTCTAGTAAACGGCTTGGCGGTATATGGTGCAAATATGGGTACTTTAATGGAAATAGAGACATCTACAATAGCTGTAGCTGAAAATACAGGAAACTGGACTGTAACTGGGGTAATTGAAGAAGAACAAGTGGGTACATCAGAAAGAAAATATACTAGGAAGAGTATGGCTAAGGGTGCAGTAGAAAATGTATTAACTGTTCTACGAGCTAATTATAATCTAAATATTAAAGATTATGATATTCATATCAACTTTCCAGGAGGAATTCCTGTGGATGGTCCCTCTGCTGGTGTTAGTATAGCTACTTCGGTTTATTCATCTATTAAAAATTTGCCTATTGATAATTATTTGGCTATGACGGGTGAAATATCAGTACAAGGCAAAATTAAGCCCGTAGGTGGGGTAATGAGTAAGGTGGAGGCAGCTCGTAAAGCAGGGATTAAAAGGGTGTTAATTCCTAAAGAAAACTGGTTAAATATTTTTACTAACTTTCCCGATATTAAGATTATTCCCGTAGCTGAACTTAGCGAGGTCTTTGCTTATGCCTTTGTCTATAGCGATAGGCAAGATATATTTTAATTACCATTTATGAGTAAGCATTAGCTATAATATACATTATTGCTCAAATCAACTACTTATAGTAGAATATATTTGCCTAGGAGGTGTCGAATTTGCAAGAAATTGAAAATAAAGATGTGGGGAAAAATGAAGTAGAAAATACTATTAACTTACCTATGTTACCATTACGAGGAGTATTGGTTTTTCCATACACAGTTATCCACTTAGATGTAGGGCGGAAAAAGTCCATTAGTGCTATTGAAGAAGCTATGCTAAATAATAAGGAGATTTTTTTAGCTACTCAAAAGGAAGCCCACAATGAAGATCCTGAAAATGAAGATGTATATGCAATTGGTACGGTGGCAGAAATTAGGCAAATACTTAAAATGCCTGGCGGTACTATGAGGGTATTAGTAGAAGGTCTATATAGAGCCGAAACTATGGAATATATTTCCCAAAGTCCTTATGTAGAAGTTAAAATTAAAGGCTACCAAGAGAAAAAAGATGTTAAAAACTCTGAAACGGAAGCCTTAATGCGTACTTTGATTTCCCAATTTGAACAGTATGTAAGGATGAGTAAGAAAATCCCTCCTGAAACTGTGGTTACAGTAATTGCTATAGAAGAGCCAGGTCGCTTGGCTGATGTAGTGGCTTCACATCTAAACTTAAAAATTAATGAAAAACAGGAAATTTTAGAGGCTTATGAAGTTACTAAAAGATTGGAATTAGTCTGTGAAATAATTGCTAAAGAAATGGAAGTATTAGAATTAGAGCGTAAAATTAATGCTAGGGTTCGCAAACAAATGGAAAAAACCCAAAAGGAATATTTTTTACGGGAACAAATGAAGGCTATTCAAAAGGAATTAGGCGACAGGGATGATGGGCTTAATGAAATAGAAGAATTAAAGGAAAAGATACTAAAACTAAAATTGCCGAAGGAAGCTCATGATAAGGCATTTAAGGAATTAGAAAGATTAGAAAAGATGCCCCCTATGGTTGCAGAAGCTGTAGTAGTTCGGAATTATTTGGATTGGATTTTATCCCTGCCTTGGTCGAAGGAAACTAGGGACCGCTTGGACTTGAAGGTGGCGGAACAAATATTAGATGAAGACCATTATGGCTTAGAAAAACCTAAGGAAAGGATTATCGAATATTTAGCTATTAGAAAATTAGCTAAAAGAATGAAAGGGCCGATTATTTGTCTAGTAGGGCCACCAGGAGTAGGTAAAACTTCCTTGGGAAAATCTGTGGCTAATGCTTTAGGTCGTAAGTTTGTAAGGATGTCTTTGGGAGGAGTCCGGGATGAAGCAGAAATAAGAGGACATCGCAGAACTTATGTCGGTTCTATGCCAGGGAGAATTTTACAAGGTATGAAACAAGCAGGCTCTAAAAACCCTGTCTTTTTATTAGATGAAATAGATAAGCTGACTACAGATTTTAGAGGTGATCCTGCCGCTGCTTTATTAGAAGTTCTAGATCCTGAACAAAATAGCACTTTTAGTGATCATTATTTAGAAATACCTTTTGATTTGTCTAAAGTTATGTTTATTACTACGGCTAATTCTGTGCATGGGATTCCTAGACCTTTATTAGATCGTATGGAAATTATAGAATTGAATAGTTATACTGAGGAAGATAAGCTGCATATTGCTACTGGTTACTTAGTTTCTAAACAGATTAAAGAACATGGTTTAACTGAAGATAACATTTCTTTTACCGAAGGTGCTCTTAGAAAGATAATTCGTGAATATACTAGGGAAGCTGGAGTTAGAAACCTAGAAAGGGAGATTGCTTCTGTCTGTCGTAAGGTTGCGAGGCAAGTAGTAGAGGAACCAGAGATATATGTTAATATAACGGCTAATAGTATTGTTAAGTATTTAGGCATAGAAAAGTATCGCTATGGAATGGCTGATGAAGAAAATCAACTGGGTGTGGCTACAGGACTTGCCTGGACTGAAACTGGCGGGGACATTTTATCTATTGAAGTGGCTCTCTTAAAAGGCAAGGGCAAGCTAACCTTGACCGGCAAGTTAGGGGATGTTATGAAGGAATCAGCTCAAGCTGCCTTGACTTATGTAAGATCTAGGGCTGAAGAACTGAATATAGATGATGATGTTAAGGATAATTATGATATTCACTTACATGTTCCTGAAGGGGCTATTCCTAAGGATGGACCTTCGGCAGGTATTACTATAGCTACAGCCCTAGCTTCGGCTATGTCTAACACTCCTGTCAAAAGTAATGTCGCTATGACGGGGGAAATTACCCTTAGAGGTCGGGTATTGCCGATTGGCGGGGTTAAAGAAAAGGTGCTAGCCGCTAATCGTGCAGGCATAGATACGGTAATTCTACCTATTGATAATAAGAAGGATTTAACTGAAATACCTGCTAATATTAAGCGAAAAATGAAGTTCGTTTTGGTTAATCATATGGATGAAGTTTTACAAGTTAATTTACAAAAAACGGATTAATTTTGGTGGGGGGAAAATAAAATTATTATTAAAAATGCTGAATTTGTCAGTTCTTTTGTAAGTTTTGCTAGTTTGCCTAGTGACGATATACCAGAAATTGCCCTAGTTGGTCGTTCTAATGTGGGTAAATCCTCTTTAATTAATAAGGTTTTAAACCGTAAAAAACTGGCTAAATCTAGTTCGACACCTGGTAAGACTAGATTAATTAATTATTATTTGATTAATAATAGTTGGCATTTTGTGGATTTACCTGGCTATGGTTATGCTAAAGTTTCTAAAACTGAAAAAGCGAAATGGGCTCAAATGATTGAAACATATTTAGGTCAAAGAAAGCAATTATGCGGAGTTATTCATCTGGTTGATATAAGGCATTCACCGACTAAAGATGATATTATGATGAAGGATTGGCTGCTTGAGATGGAAATTCCTATTTTACTAGTAGCTACAAAAGCTGACAAAGTTTCTAAGGGTAATCACCAAAAACAGCTTGCTAGCATTAAAAAAGACTTAGCCTTAGAACAGGGTATTACACCGATTGTATTTTCGGCGGAAACGGGGCTGGGGGTAGTGGAGATACATAGGGCAATAGAAGAAATATTAGAAATGAACCAAGGAAGCTAAAATAGCTTCCTTTTTTTATGGTAAACCTGCAAATCAAAGTTCATTTATTCGGGCTTGTATATAGGCTAGGAATTCTGCCTGTTCTGTGGTATTATCTTCACCTTCTAAAGCCCGTAACATTTTCAGCAATTCTTTTTTGCCCTCTGCTTGGGCTATAGCCTCTAAAGGTGTTTGGTTATGTAAGTCTTGCATGGGAGTTTTTAGCCATTTTTCGGCTTCTTGGTCTTTTACTACGGTAAACCATATAGGTAGATTATCTGTCGTGGGTGGACTAGGGACAAAATTACTACTGACTATAGTGAATTCTAATTCTGGTATTATGTCATTTATTAGGTCGCTTAGGTAGTATATATCTTCCAGGATATCTGCACACAGTATTATATTATCTTCACTTACTGCAATTCTTATATATCCTTTATCACTGCTAAGTAGTTTATACCATTGGTAATCAGCTATATTATATAAGGGGGCTATGACAGGGTTTTTATCTAGTGCAGTTATTAGCTGAGTCTTTTTTTCAGGGGTGATTGCTGCATATCTAATATCATTAAGATTGACCATTTGCTTTTGGTAGGCATGGTCGAATAAGCCTAGTATCATATTGCCATGGAATTTAAATAGGTTGGCTACGGAGTCCTTAATAGTTTCCTTTAGATAATTGTAATGGTTGATTATATATTCTTTTCTTTCATCTGTATTTTCCATTATTAATACTTGTCCAGAAAAAATGCTAACTTCAGGCAAAAATAGTAGTCTGCCTAGTAGAAGCTCATTAGCAGTCGAAATGTAGGGTTCTTTGATTAATACTTTGGCTTCTAGGTTAGAAAATATATCTTTTATAAGTAGGTGTTCATCTTGACTATCTAATATTTCATAGACGGATAAGTACGATAGTGATAAGGCTGTTAGTGCAGAGCTTAAAGCTGGATCCATATTTACCCCATAATTTTGGAGGTAGTAAAATCCTAAGGTATCACCTGCACTGTCTGTTTTATCAAACCATAGCCAGTCGGAAAATATGCTTTCTTGTTCTACTGGTAAGTTGTCATTAGTAGTGTATTGTAAAAATATTTGTTTAGCCTCGGTGCGTACTTTCCTGATGTCTTGGGCATAAGCTTCCTCTAGCCTAGTTTTTAAGTATATTAACAAGTTGTTATATTGGTCAAATACACTATCGCGTGGATCTGCTATACTGTCTAATACTAGGCAACATTTTTTATATTTTTTTCCGCTTCCGCAAGGACATAAATCATTGCGTCCTACTTTAGCCATCTTATCCCCCACCTTTTTATTTTGTTACCATTTATTAGATTAGCATATCTTGAGTATTTATAACAAGGCTTAGTATCAAGGGACTTTAACCAAACTTCCAAAATCGGGAAGGAAGCATTTTTTGACTGGTGGAATTACGGGCATATAGAGCTACCCTATAAATTCACAGTTTTTCCGAACAACACTTATCTAATAACTGACGAAGTAAAATCCCTAAATGCTGAGGATATAGATTTAAGTAATAATAGCGATACAACAGTTATCAGGGTAAATCTAAGAAACGATGTTTATAGGGAGAAAACCGATGTTGATATAAGGGTAGGGCTAGTAGGCTAGAAAGCCGAAAACTAGCTTATGGCAGTGCCTATACCAACTAGATACCCCCTTATATTGCTATGGCAGTAATAGGGAAACCTGAAATCTTACTAGATAAAAGAAATATTACTAAAACCTGCAAGCTGAGTAAGTACCCCTTTTACTGCAATAGAATATTAGTTATATTTATAAATCTTGGTGGTGGGCAAAGTTTTACTACGCTGCACCTAGCTGGGTGGTATTTGCGTTGCACCTAACTTAGTTAAACCCAAAAACTAGGTCCGTTCTACCCAGCTAACTGCAAACCCACCATAAAAAACACTAAACAAACATAACAATAATAAGCATACTGGCAGGGAGCTAAAGCGATACCACCTTATTCTTACTTTTGCAGTACAAAAAACAAGATCAAACTCTAAGTAATAATCTTGTTTTTCTGCCAAAATATTATGTTATAATAAGATTTGGAGTTGCCGTTTGGCGGTTGGTTACTTCCCTATAAAGGGGGTGATGCCATTGAATAACTGGATGGAAATATTTACTTTCTGCCTAGTTGTGATTGGAATAATCTCCTTATGTAATACACATAAGAAGTAAACCGCCTTAATTTAAGGCGGTAGTCTAAGTTTAAGGACTAGCCGCCGACCAAAAGCGGCAACTCCTTTTATTAAGTATATGTTAGCACAGTGAAAAATATTAATCAATAATTATAAGGAGGAATCATATTGAAGAACTTATTTAAAGCCATATCCATAGCCCTAGTATTAGGCTTATTATGCCTAATTAATCCCAGTGCTGATATAAAGGCTAATGATGAAACCATAGCTGTAAACGACCAACTAATCGTATTCAAGATTAACGATAAAAACTACTATACCCAAACTATAGGTAGTGAGGATATAGCAGTAAAGCAAATGGATACTGCCCCTATTATTCACCTAGACCGTACTTTTGTACCAGTAAGGTTCTTAGGTAATGCCTTGGGCGTAGATGATAGTAATATCGAATGGAATAACACTACTAGAACTGCTACTTTAAAGGGTAGTAACAAATTAGACCTAGTAATAGGTAAAAAAGCTATTGTAGTAAACGACAAGACTGAGCCTATTGATGTAGCACCCATGATTACTAATAGTCGTACCATGTTACCTGCAAGGTTCGTAGCTGAAGGCTTAGGCTTTACCGTGGACTGGGATGCAGATAACCAGTTAGTAATCGTATATCAAGGTGAAAGACCAGATATAAGTGCCATTATAGCTAAGATTAAGGGTGAAAAAGTGGATGGTAACTTAAAGTTATTACCTACCACTGGCTTACCAGATGCCAAAGGAAAGGGATACCCTTTCCCTAACTATGCAACTACCATTCCTTTTACCAGTAAAAATGGTACTGAAGTGGTAGCATTAGAATACCGAGATGGTGATATTAAAATAGTTATGACTAAAAACCCCGTAGAAATGATGCAGTTATATACTGATTTTGGCGGTGGTGCTGTTACTGGTATAAACGGTAAGGATTATTACCAAGTGCCTAGAGGGTATGAATCCGTAATTGGAGTAAAAGACATTAATAATTACAAGCAATTCGATACCCTAAAACTATTTATTCCTAAAGATGGTTTGTACGAGTTTCCTAGCCCTTTTAAATAGGAGGTAATAAAATGAGAAATATAATATTTACTGCCCTGCTTGCAGGGCTTCTTTTTATCTGTAGTCCTTTTGCTTATGCAGGGGATATAAGTTATCAAGTTGATGTAGGTAGCTTTGATATATGGAAAAATTCTGCTGGTGAGTGGATACCATCAGACCCCCCTGATTACACCAAGGCTTACAAGCCTAATGATAGCGTAGAAATCCTACCCCTTACCATACCTGCTCCAGCAGGAGTAACGGGAGTAAAAAGTGTTAAGTTCGCACCAGATATTGAGGATTGGCAATTAGGAGATAGGGAGATAGAATATGAGAGATACAGTAAATTCTTCACTAACAGCCTAACTGATATTGATTATACTTTTAGTAACAATGCCCTAAAAGTAGGCTACAAAATTGTTTTAAAAACCCCTACTAGGGTTGATACAGAAACGGGTGAAACCTTAACTACTGGTAAAGTAGAAACAAAAGAATGGCAATCCCAAACTGTTGAAGGCTATAGATACTACTTACCCATTTTAATTGAATGGGAAATAGGCCAAGCCCCTGATTTCTTCTCCACCCCCGAAGGAGAAAGCGAATGGCAGGAACACTTTTTAGCTAACGCAAAAACCTACATGGGTGAGGCAGGGGAAACCATAACCATCCCTATTACCTTGCACAACGTAGGAAGTGAAGCCATAACCGATTTTGGCTGTACTTGGTATGGTAGCGGTTGGGATAAGCCTTATTGGCAGGAAACTGATATAGAACTAGAAGAAGGTAAAGGGAACATAAAGCCTATTTACTTTCTTTTCTGTAGAATAATATGGTAAAATAAGCTTTAAAGTTGCACCCTATGGGCACTACTGGTTATATGTCCTAACGGACTAAGATTTTGGGTTGCACCCTGCGGGTACTACTGATTATATGTCCTAAAGGGCTAAGATTTGGGGTTGCCGTTTGGCGGTTAGTCACTTCCCATTAGAAGGGAGGTGATACAATGGTCAACTGGATTGAGTTATTTACATTTTGTCTAGTGATTGTTGGTATTATTTCCTTATGTTTTAAACATAAATAGGAAAACCGCCTTTAAGTAAGGCGGTTTCAGTCGTTTTGGACTAGCCGCCCTATCAAAAGCGGCAACTCCTTTTATTAATTATATGGTAGCACGGTTAAAAATATTCGTCAACACAATAAGATACCAAAGGATACTAAAAAATAAGAGAGATGTTAAAATACATCTCTTTTTTATATGCAAATTTAAAGGAGGATTAAAAATGAAAAGATTATTAGCTATATTAACCTTACTATTAATCTTTATCTGTACTCTCCTAGCACTAGCTACTACACCACTTGGCTTAACTCAAAGTGAAGTAGATAAAGTAAGTGGTTATGGGCAGGATGGATATATGGACAAAACAAAGTTCGCCATTGATTATCGCCATTTTAAAGGGGGTTCACTAGACAGTAAGCATAAACCAAGCACCCATTTCCAATTAAAACTACAAAACAGCATGGGAGATGTACTACAAGTAATACAATCACCAAAGTTTAATGATTTAGAAGTACCTACCCCTAAACTTAACTATTCAGTAGAAGGTAGGGATATAGTAGGGCATAAAGTTATAATAGAAGATTTAAGTACCCCATATACTGGTCGGAGTATAAATATGTATGACATACAACATTGTTTTGTACCTGAAGGTAAGAATCGGGCAGATTATATAATACATTCATACGACCCAACTAAAGTTACAAGTTGGAGTAAGGTCCAAGAAATAATAAATAATGCAATAAGGCAAGTAAATGAAAATGGTACATAGATTGGA
>JAAYRQ010000045.1 GCA_012518685.1 Syntrophomonadaceae bacterium
ACACTTCCCCCGAATTTATAGGGACTAGCTGTAGAAGCAATAATGGTTACCGTATCATCCTTACTAGTATTATGATATTTTTCATATACATTTAAGGCTACTGCTGTATGGGTATCGAGCAGATATCCATGTTCATACCAAGTTTTATTAATAGTATTAATAGTTTCGGTATCTGAACAAAAATCCGACCAGAATAATTCTTCTATCACTTTATGAGTATCATCATCTACTTTATATTGGCCACTTGTGTTTAGTTCTGCCATCCATTCCGCAACTTTAACGCTATCATGCTGGGTAACTTCAAAAAGCAACCTTTCCAAATTAGAGGAAATTAAGATATCCATTGAAGGAGAAATAGTTTTTTCAAAAGTTCGATTCTTATCATATACCCCTGTATTAATAAAATCAGTTAATACATTATTTTGGTTGGCAGCACATATTAGGCGCTTAATAGGAATACCCATCCTTTTTGCATAATAAGCTGCTAGTATATTACCAAAATTCCCTGTAGGAACGACTATATTTATTTTTTCGCCTTCCTTTATTTCGCCACTTTCTAGTAAATCGATATAGGCTGATACATAATAAACGATTTGGGGCAATAGCCTACCCCAGTTAATAGAATTAGCTGAAGATAATTTCATCTTATTAGCTTCTAGTAAATGAAGTAATTTGGGATTAGCAAATATTTGCTTTACCCCACCCTGAGCATCATCAAAATTACCCTCAATAGCAGCCACATACACATTATTGCCCTCTTGGGTAATCATCTGCCTTTTTTGGACTTCACTAACCCCATCAAGAGGATAAAAAACGATTATTTTAGTTTTTTCAACATTACTAAAACCCGCTAATGCAGCTTTACCCGTATCACCTGAAGTAGCTACTAAGATAACGATTTCGCTTTCTTCCCCCATTTTTTTGGCACTTGTTGTAAGTAGGTATGGTAATATCTGTAGAGCCATGTCCTTAAAGGCACTAGTTACACCATGCCATAACTCTAAGATATGTAGCCTATCTTGTAATTTATACATAGGAGCCACATCAGGATGAGTAAAGTTTTCTAAATTGTATGCACTATTAACACAATAGTTAATTTCTTCTTCTAAAAAGTCTGTTAAAAATAGACTTAAAATATAAGCTGCCCTTTCTTGATAGCTGTACTTATACATTCTATGGATAGTTTCCACATCTAAAAATGGTATAGTTTTTGGAACAAATAAGCCCCCATCAGGTGCTATGCCCATTATAATAGCATTGGATGCTTCCACTGGAATTACCTTACCCCTACTACTGATATATTGCAATTTATATAATCCTCCTTAATTAAGGCTTTTTATTATTCTATACTTAATTAATCGTAGTTAAAAGTCTTAGATAAGCCACTTTCTCTTTTTATTATTTAACTTAGTATAAATATATGATAAATTCTAAATATAAGATATACTATTAATGAAAACTATTATCGCGTATTATTTTAAAACGAAATTTAATTTACTGGAGGTTAGGTAATGGCTACGAATTATTTGTATTCAATAAGGGATCACCAATTCATATTAAAGGAATGGTTAGATCTGGAGAAGATCTTGAATTACGACCGCTTCAAGGATGTATATACAGTTGATGATGTAGATGCAATTTTAACAGAATCTTTTAGGGCAGCCAAGGAAGTAGTAGCGGAAAGTAATGATGAAAATGACACTATAGGGGTTATTTTTGATAATGGAAAGGTCAAGGTCCCCCCCAAAATGAAAGAGGCTTATCATTTTATACAAGATAATGGCTGGGGTTCTTGTAATTCAGATAAAAATTACGAAGGTGCCCTACCTCGTGTTATTTATGAAGCGGTCTTAGAATATATATTCGGTGCAAATGAAGGACTTGCCTGTTACTATATGGCTACTTCAGGTGCAACTGAATTAATTCAGTTGTTTGGTGATGAACACCTAAATAATCTTTTTGCGGAAAAAATGTTTTCTGGTAAATGGTCTGGAACTATGTGTTTAACTGAACCTAATGCTGGTTCTGATGTAGGTAGTATGGCTAGCCGTGCTTACCCCACTGATACCTCCGGCAAGTACCGTATCAAAGGTACTAAGTGTTTTATTACTGGTGGCGAACAAGATTTTACGGAAAATATTGTCCACTTATTATTAGCCCGTATAGAAGGAGCTAAACCAGGTACATCTGGTATTTCTTTATTTGCTGTGTCAAAATACTGGGTTAATGAAGATGGTTCCTTAGGCGACATTAATGATGTGGCTTGTGCAGGGGTTGAACACAAGTTAGGTATGAAGGGTTCTGCTACCTGTGTAATGAATTTTGGTGAAAATAACGACTGTTATGGCTGGCTGTTAGGTAGTCCTCCAGATGAAGATGGGCGGGCTGCAGGTATGGCTCAAATGTTTCATATGATGAATGGAGCTCGCCTAGAAATGGGAGTAGGCTCCATGGCGGCTGCAGGAGTAGCCTACTATAATGCTGCCAATTATGCCAAAGAGAGAATTCAAGGGCGTAAAATGACTGATCCTAAAAAAGGACTTGTAGCTATTATCGAACACGAAGATATAAGGAGAATGTTATTACATCAAAAAGCTCATATTGAAGCTATGAGGGCTCTGGTAGCTTGGATATACTATATTATGGATGTGGCAGAAAACTCCACAGATGATGAAGAACGCAAAATCTATAAAATGCTTTTAGATATTAATACACCTATAGCTAAAGCCTATAATTCTGATGTATCTTGGATATTAACTGGAGATGCTATGCAAGTATATGGTGGCTATGGCTATAGTGAAGAATACCCTATAGCCCAACTTATGAGGGATGTGAAAATTCATTCTATATGGGAAGGGACTAATTATGTGCAAGCTATTGATTTAGTCGGTCGTAAATGGAATATTGGTAAAGGTCAAGGCTTTGCTTATTGGCTTAAACATATCGAAGATTTTATTGAAAAAGAAAAGAATCATCCCTATTTTTCTAGGGAAATTAACATATTAACTGCTGCCTTAAGTAGTTATAAAAAGTTAAAAGACACTTTAAGTAGTTATCCACAAGCAGGTAAGGCTGAATTCTTAGGCTTATATGCTACTAGGGTATTACACGCAACCGCCCAGCTATTATGTGGTCGCTTAATCTTAGAACAAGCTATTATAGCTCATAATAAGTTAGAAAATCTGCCTGAGGATCATTATGATTATCCATTTTATCAAGGTAAAGTGGAAGCAGCTAAATACTATCTAAGAAATGTAGTCACAGGTATAGAAGCTGTCACAGCTAAAATAAGCGAACCAGATAGTTCTCCATTAGATATTATGGAAGAGGCGTTTTTCGCCTAAAACTATAATCTATAAGAAAAAACCTAGGCTAAAACCTAGGTTTTCTTATATACTAGTAGCTATATATGATAAGATATATAATTAAGTAAATTAGCATAATGGAGGAATTAATTAATGGCTCAACTTATATTAGCAGGTATTACGCTTCTAGCTTTAAAATTAATATGGGATGTATATAAGGATTACCAAACCAAGCCTAATAAGAAAAAAGAAAAAGGACAAGTAATTGATTTAAGTGAAGCTTGGATAGATATGGATAATCTACCATATAGAAAGAAGGGTGCTCTACTATCCCGTGCCGACTTAGCCTTATTCATATTATTAAATGATGTAATCAATCATAATGATTATGTAGTTTTACCGAAGGTACGATTAGAGGATATTATCCATTCTGCACCTAATGTGCAAAATGCTGAAGAATATTTACTCCGTTTAAAAGATAAGAGTGCCGATTTTTTAATCTGTAATTTGCCTGATTTACAACCTAAACTAGTTATAGTTAGTGAAAACCCACAGGATAATCGTATCAAACAATTAAGTGATACCTTTAATAAAAGAGCTAGTGAAGAAGCAGGGTTAACCGTAATATCTATTAATAATAGCAATTTACCTACACATCCAGAGTTAACCTTACTTTTAAAAAAATATGGGGTAGTATAACAGCTAATCACTAATAGCTTTTGTTAGCATATAGTAATATAAATAATTGGAGACAGAAAATATGCTTATAAAAGTAGTCACATTTAATATTCACCATGCTACTGATATAGATAATAAAGATAGTTTAGATAGGATATTATCCCTTCTAAGAAGTATTAATCCTGACCTTATCTGCTTACAAGAAGTAGATAAGATAAGACCCCAAACTAACAAAATTAATCAAGCCTTGTATTTAGCGAAGAATTTAGGCTTTCGCTATGTATATGAACCAGTTAGGAAATACCCAAAAGGTTCTTATGGTAATGCTATCCTTTCCCGTTATGTGATACTTAATAGTAAGAATATTATCCTAACAGACCTATCTGATGTCAGATGCTGTCTAAAAGCCGACATCAGAGCACATAATAATATTATTACTGTATTTAATACCCATCTAGGATTAAGCCAACCTGTAAGATATAAAGACCTAGCGGAAATAATTTTACCTGAATTATTAAGTCATAATAATCCTACTATACTAGCTGGGGATTTTAATGCCCCTACTAATAGAGCAGAAATTAAAATGCTAGAAAGTCTTTTGACCGATACCTTTTCAAAAAACTCAGGTCTTATAGACCATAGCTTCCCAGCTAATAATCCTACCGCTAGAATTGATTATATCTTTATTAATAAACAGCTTTCCCCACTCAATTATTACATTGTTGATAGTGATGTATCTGACCATTTGCCAGTAGTAAGTGAAATAACATTGAAGATAAAATAGGCTTTAGCAGGCTATGGTATTTAGAGTGTGATTATAGAGTCTGAAAGGGGACATTATATGCTAAATAGAAATAATGCCCTTCCTATGATATTGTTAGTTTTATTATTTACAGTTTTGCTAGGCTGTTCAAGCAATACACCGGATATTATTCCTTCAGAAGAAATTGCAGATAACTACTCATCTTCCAATGATGTTTCTACATTGAATCGTCAGCTTATTGAATACTGGGATTATGACATAATTGAACAAAACACAAAAAAAACATGAAGAACAACTTTTGTCCTTCATGACTACTGAAGCCTACGACATTCAAGGTTTACTAGCTATTGAACAAGAGTTGAGTGATAGAGAATCATTGCAAGCCCGTACGGATTACTTAAATAATGCTACAAGTTATAGCGAGGTCAGCATTAACTTAAGGCAATATGCCGCAGGTGAAATAACTACTCCTCAAGGTACTTGGGGCAAAACAGTTAGTGCATTAATTACGAGCCTGAATTCTTTAATTAACCTAGCTAATATTCCAGTAATAATCTTATCAGAGCCGCACCTAATTTAGCTGTAATTGCTATCTTCTATGGTATAGTGAGGTATATTCGACAGCGTAAAAAAACATTAAAAAATAATAAATAACAAAAAGACAGAAACCTAAGTTCCCGTCTAATCGGCGTTTAAGATGGTCGGAGTGACTGGATTCGAACCAGCGGCCTCTTCGTCCCCAACGAAGCGCTCATACCAAGCTGAGCTACACCCCGACGCACAGATTATTTTATAACACAAGACCTTATTAGTCAAGATGTCTATGATAAGTCTATTATTCCACCTTATCTAGTTCAAATTTTTTATGTAGGACTTGGACAGCTGCTTGGATTTTATCTTCGTCTATTATGCAAGATACCTTGATTTCGGATGTGCTTATCATGTGAATATTTATATTAGCATCTGCCAAGGCTTCAAACATATCAGCCGCCACTCCCGGATTGCTTTGCATACCTGCCCCGACTATAGATACTTTGGCGACATTTTCCCCATAAGCCATCCCTGAGGCCCCTATTTCTTTAACTAGTTTTTCTACAACTGGCAGGGCCTTTTCTAGATCATTGTTTTCTATAGTAAAAGCTATATCATTTCTTTCATTACGCATAGCACTTTGAATAACCATATCTACATTAATCGCATGTTTAGCTAGGGTTTTGAATAATATCATAGCTACCCCTGGTTTATCTGGTACATCAAATAAAGCTATCTTAGCACAGTTCCTATCATCTGCAATTCCACTTACTACTCTTTGTTTTTCCACACTATTTACCTCCGTTACTAATGTTCCAGAATTATTATTAAAACTACATAATACTTCTACATCTACCCTATATAACATAGCAAATTCTACAGCTCGTGGTTGCAGTATGCCTGCTCCTAAACTAGCCAATTCTAACATTTCTTCATACCCTATGTAGGATAGTTTCTTAGCCTTTTCTACCATTCGAGGATCAGCAGTATATACCCCATCAACATCAGTAAATATTAAGCATTTGTCTGCAGCTAAGGAGGCGGCAATCGCAACCGCTGAGGTGTCTGAACCACCCCGACCTAGGGTAGTAATGTCTCCATCTGGGGATAATCCTTGAAAACCAGCTACAACCACTATATTCCCTGCTGCTAGCTCGGTTTTAATTCTTTTAGCTTTTATTTCATATATTCTTGCTTTACTATAGTTGGCATCACTACTGATACCTGCTTGCCAACCTGTAAGGGATATAGCTTTAGCCCCTAAGCCTTGTAATGTAAGAGCTAAAAGGGCTGCTGATTGTTGCTCACCAGTAGCTAGCAACATATCCATTTCCCGATTACTAAGGTTTCCCCCTGTCATACAGGCTAATCTGATTAATTCGTCTGTGGTATCACCCATTGCTGATACCACTACCACCACATTGTTCCCTTCTTCTTGTAAATGCTTAATTTTTTTAGCTATTAATTTTATTTTATCTATTGATGCGACTGAACTACCACCAAACTTTGTAACTAATAAGGCCAATATTTCCACTCCCTTATACATAAAAAAACTATTGATTAATATATGCTTACTCCTGTTTCATTTGGTCTTAAATGATATATTTTAGAAGTTAAGCTATTATTTAAAAAGGCTTCTTGCATAGCTAAGCCTATATTCTCTATATTATCATTGACAAAGGCAATAATAGAAGGCCCAGCACCACTCATGGCTACACCTAAAGCACCATTATCATAAGCAGACTTAAAGACCTCGTCAAACCCTGGTATAAATTGTTTTCTTAGAGGCTGGTATATCATGTCATCCATAGCTAGGTTAAGATGTCTAATATCGCCATTATACAAACTTGCCAGCAGAAAACAAGCCCTTTGTAAGTTATAAACTGTATCTTGTAAGGCTACTTTTTCAGGCAAAACTGCCCTAGATTGTTTCGTCGGCAGGCTAATATCTGGTACTACTACAATAGCCTTAAAATCGTGAGATGTTAATAGCTTTTGATAGTATATTTCATTTTCATAAATCATAGCAGTAGTAAATCCACCCACTATAGCAGGAACAATGTTATCAGCGTGTCCTTCAAGGTCAACTGCCCACTGCATTAATTGTTTAGTTGAATATTTCCTACCTATTAACTCATTTCCAGCAAAAATCCCTGCCACTATTGCCGCAGCACTACTACCCAGTCCTCTACTTATAGGTATCTTATTATCAACCATTAAAGTAAGGGGAGAAATAGTTTGTCCTGCCTTTGTAAACACTTTTTCTATAGCCATAATTATTAAGTTATCTGTAGGGTTAATATTTACACTTTGTTCGCCATTTTCCTTATAATATACAGTTATATCACAATTAGCTTTTTTAACTTCCACTGTTAAATACAAGTCTAAGGCTAGACCTAGGGTATCGAAACCCGGCCCTAAGTTAGCACTAGTAGCTGGGACACGAACTGTAAACATATTGCCTCCTTTGTTAAGCTATCTATTAATACCTTCTAACCTAATAACATTATCTATACCACCCACTATACTCATATCTTTTAGTATAGCTAAGGAATCTTTTAGGTCTTGTTCATTAACCTCATGAGTAATCAATATCAATTCTGCCATATCGTCAGTAGCTTCCTTCTGTAATACAGTTGCCAAGCTAACATTATTGTTGCCAAATACCCCAGCGATAGAGGCTAGTACCCCTGGGCGATCTTTAACCATCATTCGCAAATAGAATTGGGCTGACATTTCGTTAATATTTAGCACTTTTTTCTCTTCATAACAAGTGCAGCCGATTCGCCCATTAGCCCCTATTATGATATTGCGGCCAATATCTATTATATCACCTACTACAGCACTTGCCGTCGGCATTTTACCTGCACCGCGGCCATAATGCATCACTTCATCTACAGCATCTCCCTTAACAAATACAGCATTAAAGACATCATCTACTACTGCCAAGGGATGGTTAGTAGGGATAAAGGCTGGATGAACTTTAGTCTGAATTACATGATTTTCTTGCTTTGCTATGGCTAAAAGCTTGATAACATAGCCTAATTCTTGGGCATATTTAATATCCGCCGCTGTAATGGCCGTAATCCCTTCTACATAGACATCATCTAAGGTTACCCTACTATTAAAAGCAATAGACGATAATATCGCAATTTTACGAGCTGCATCAAGCCCTTCTACATCAGCAGTAGGATCAGCCTCTGCATAGCCTAATTCTTGGGCTTCTTTTAAGACATCTGCAAAATCTAAGCCTTCCTTAGTCATTTTAGTAAGAATATAATTAGTAGTACCATTTAGTATGCCAATCACTTCTATAATATCATTGGCAGCCAAAGATTGTTTTAAGGGATATATGATAGGAATACCACCAGCCACACTGGCCTCAAAATAAAAATCCACCTGATTCTTTTCCGCAACTGCAAATATCTCCTGCCCTTTAACCGCTATTAAATCTTTATTAGCGGTGACTATGTGCTTACCCTTTTCCATAGCTTCGATAATAAAGCCAAAAGCAGGCTCAATTCCACCAATTAATTCTACTATGATATCTATTTCCTCATCATTAACTAATTCATTAAAATCCTTGGCTATCATATTTTTATCAAGCCCTAAAGCAAGACATTTTTCCGTATCTTTATCTAGAACCTTTTTAAGTTTTACTTGCTTTCCCGTCCTTTTGGCAATTGTCCCCTCGTTATCTCTAAGTAGCTCTACTACGCCCGAACCGACAGTACCACAGCCTAAGAGTCCAACTTGTATCATATTATATATCCTCCTTAACTTTTTCCAACTAATTGCACATCCTGAACCCCTTTAAGTTCAGCCAGCTCTTTTAATAATGTTTCAATCGAAACATTTATGTCTTGGATGTTTAAAGATAGGGTAACATAGGCTACCCCATGTAGTGGAAGATTTTGATTAATAGTAAGCACATTAGCCCCCAAGGTAGCTAGACAATTTAGCACCCCAGAAAGTATCCCCGATATATGGCTAAGCATTAGTGAAATATTAATAATCTCCATATTTTCCGCATTAAAAAATGCAAATACCCCATCCTTATATTTATAATAAGTGCTACGAGCTATACCTGTTTTATCAACCGCTTCTAAAATATTCTTAGCCTCACCCTTCGCTAACATCTCTTTGGCTAAGGCAGTTTTATATATGGAATCAGGCAAGATATCTTCCCTAACCATATAGAACTTGTATTCTGGCATTATCTCATCACCCTTTTGTCCATCTATTGCGGAAACACTTCTCCAACACGCGGACACGAAACATTATAACATCTTCATATTAGATAAGACAATAGCTAAGGAAATTTTCCTAAAATAAGCACTAAATAACTTAAAAACTCAGACCAAATTCGCTTTTTAATTGTTCAAGCTTGTCGTTTATTCGTGAGGCCTCAAAAAACACATTGTAAAATTCAAAAACATCTTCGTTATTATCTACTTTGATAATTTTTACTATTTTTGTTTGTATTTCCTCCTCATTGATATTTTTTGCTATTTCCATATATTCATTATCCAAGGCTATATATTCATAGATTTGTCTATGTAAAAGCAACAAATATTCTAGATACTCGTATAAATCTTTACGCAACTGCATGTATGCAGAATCACTAGGCATAAAAATAATACTTCGATGAATAGCTGTCAACCTTTCCAAATTAGACTGAATAGCATTTATGGAACGGCGATACTTTTTTAATGGTTTTTCGTTTTTAGGCAAAACATCACCAACCAAAAGAGAATAAATATCTCTGCTGTCATCTAACTCATCCCTTATAATTTGCCTTTTATCCTTGACGGTTTCTTTTTCTACTTTTGCCTCCCTTAAAATATCGCCCATGATATCTGCAAACAAACCTTCAAATTTTAACCGCAAGTCGTTAATCTTTTCTTTTAAGTCATCGCTATAATCAGGAGGTATAAACAATATATTTAGCCCCGTAGAAACTAGCAGACCGATTAATACCCCAGAAACCCTACATATAACCCCCATAATATTAAAATCATTATGATAAGTACCGATAGCTACCAAAGTTATTAAAGCAAAAGAAATGCTTTCATCTAAGCCTAATTTTAAGCATATTAGTATAATCGCTATACTACCTAAACCAAGATAAAAAGCATTCAAACCCAAAGTAAAGGCTAAAACAAATGCGATAAGGGTGCCGATAAAGGTAGCGATAACCCTGTTTTTAAAAGTCTTCAAACTGCCTTTAATTGAAGGTTGCATGGCTATTATAGCCGTAAAAGCCGCCATTCCTGCGACATTATATTCTATAGTATTAGTTTTTGCTTCTAAGATATTAACTAGGAATATAGTTATAGCAACCACTAGGCCTGTCTTAAATGTCCGAGCCCCGATTTTCATAAAATAATCTACACCACTCTTTTTAATTTAATTGCAAAATCACTCATCTATATTACTTGTATTTTAACAGAAAGTATCGCTATTTATCGACTTAATATAGTATTAGACCTGAGTTAATAAGTCTTTACTTACATTTGCAGGACTTTTTTCCCCTATCTATTAATTATTTTAGCTAAATCTATATATTATCTTACATAAATAATACTCCCTACATGATAAGAGCCGCTATTTAAGCTGCCTTTCATAAAGGGAGTATTCCAGTTCCATCTTTTTGAATTTTTGCCTATTACATTTTACTTTAGATAATAATGCAGATTAATCCACCACTGCCTTCGTTAACAATCCTTTGTAAGGTATCTTGTAACCTAACTTGAGCATTTTCGGGCATACGATGGATTTTATTTTGTATGCCCTCTCTGACTAAATCGTGTAATGATTTACCAAATATATTAGACTGCCAGATTTTTGCGGGATCTTCTTCAAATTCTTCTAACATATAACGGACTAATTCTTCACACTGTTTTTCCGTTCCTATAATCGGTGTTATTTCCGTAGTAATATCTGCACGAATTATATGGAGGGATGGGGCCTTAGCTTTTAACTTGACTCCAAAACGGCTGCCCTGCCTAATTAATTCAGGTTCTTCTAAAAACATTTCTTCTAATCTAGGAGTTACTACCCCATAACCAGAAGTCTTTACTTCTTCTAAGGCTGAAGCCACTTTGTCAAATTCCTTCTTAGCCACACTCAAATCTTGCATTAACCGAATAATGTCGTGGGTTCCTTCAATTTCAAAACCACTAACATCACTTAAAGCCCTAAAATACAACTCCTCTGGTACAGTTACATCAATAGCAGCTACGCCTGTGCCTAGACTCATTTCCTTTAGACTTACATAGCTAATATGTTCCACATCAGATAAATTTTCAATGGCTTTATCGATATCCCTTACTTTTTGAATATCACCTAATATTTCCCTTATAGCTGTTTCTAAGCTATCTCTTAGCCAAAAATCTTCGGCTAGCTCATCGACCCATTTGGGCAGCTTAATATTAACTTCTTGCACTGGGAATTCGTATAATACTTCTTCTAAAATACCGTAAATTTGATCGGTTGATATCTGGGCAACATCTACAGGTATTACACTAACTCCATATTTTTCAGTTAATTCATCTGCTAATTCTAGGGTTTCTGTATCATGCGGATGTACTGAATTTAATAACATAATAAAAGGCTTATTAAGTTCTTTTAATTCAAATATTACTCTTTCTTCGGGTTCAACATAATTTTCCCGTGCAATATCACTAATACTACCATCAGTTGTAATGACAAAACCTATAGTCGAATGATCAGCTATAACTTTCCTGGTTCCTATTTCGGCCGCTTCTTCGAAGGGAACCTCATAGTCAAACCAGGGAGTCTTTACCATACGGGGTTCATCATCTTCTTCATAACCTAAAGCACCCATAACGGCATAACCTACACAATCGACTAATCTTACCTTAAGATTGATACCGTTATTAGTCGTGATCTCTACCGCCTCATTAGGCACAAACTTAGGCTCAGTAGTAGTAATAGTCTTACCTGCCCCACTTTGGGGGAGCTCGTCACGGGATCTTTCTCTTTCATGAACATCTCTTATATTAGGCATGACCATAAGCTCCATAAATCTTTTAATAAATGTTGATTTACCCGTTCTAACTGGTCCTACTACCCCAAGATAAATATCGCCACCAGTCCTTTCGGCGATATCATTTAAAATATTATTTCCTTCCACTTTTTCATTTCCCTCCCTTGGAATAAGACTTTAAAAGGCACCCTCCCTCCGAAAATGGATACCCTTTAAGCACAATTTGCCTATAACAGTATAAATATATTACCAATTTTCCGTAATATACCTAAAAAATAAAAAAAGTGTGATTATTACCACACTTTTTTTGCGAACATACAAGCAGATATTTTATACACCCTTTCTCCTTAAGGGTTTTGTTTTTCTACATTACTAAACTTATAGCCTACTCCCCACACAGTTAATAAATATTCTGGACGCGAGGGATTTTTTTCAATCTTTTCTCTTATCTTTCTAATAAATACTGTAATAGTTCCAGAATCCCCTAAAAACTTTTCTCCCCACGCATTATCGAAAAGCTGTTCTCTAGTAAAAACTTGCCCTGGATGACTGGCCATAAACCATAATAATTCAAATTCCCTAGAAGTTAATTCAGCATTCTTACCATTAACATAAACTTCAAAACCCATAGGATCAATAGTCAAATCTCCGAAGGTAACTATTCCTTCTGCTTCGGAAAGCTGTCCTCCGCTTTCTAGGGCAGACATTCTACGAATAATTGCCTTTATACGCAAAGCCAATTCCACTGGACTAAAAGGCTTAGTAACATAATCATCAGCCCCTGCATTAAAGCCCACACTTTTATCCACAATATCCCCTTTGGCTGATAGCATAATAATAGGAATAGCACTTGTTTTTCTAATACTGCGACAGATTTCAAAACCATCTATCTCAGGTAACATAACATCTAGAATAACTAAGTCTGGACTTTCTTGGGCTATTTTATCTAATACCTCATCACCACTAGCTACATAGGAGAAAGCATAAGCTTCTTTTTTGGCAAGTCTTTCTATAATCTTTCTTACATTATCATCGTCGTCTACCAGCAAAATCCTTAATTGCTCATCCATATAATGACCTCACTTTTTATTAATCTATGCTTTTTATGGGCAAACCAACAATAAAGGTACTTCCACCGCCAAAACTGCTTTCCACCCTAATCCATCCTTCATGTAATTCTATTAATTCTTTGGCTAAGGATAAGCCCAGTCCAGAACCACCATATTTTCTAGAAGCAGAACTATCTGCTTGAGTAAATTTCTCAAATATATATCGATGCTGTTCTTCCTTAATTCCTATGCCATTATCACTAACTTCGATTAAAATCTCATCTGCCTCTTTATCCCAATCCATATAAATTTTAATCCAGCCACCTTCTTGAGTAAACTTAATAGCATTTCCAGCTAGGTTTTCTACCACCCTTCTGATTTTTTCTGGATCTGCCATAGTCAAAGGAAGATCTGAAATAATCTTAATTTGAAAATCCAAGCCCTTATTTTTAGCTAAAGGTAGCATTACGCTTTCCACCGAGGATATAATATCAGCCATGTCAACCACTTCAAGCACTAGCTGGTCTTTGCTAGCCTCGATTTTAGCTAAATCTAAAATATTATTTATTAATCTTAATAAATTCTGGCTATTAAGAAGTATTTCCTTCAAATAATGTTCTTCTTCCTCACTTTCCAAGGAAGGGTCATATAAAATTAATTCCGCAAAGGCCATAATGGAAGTTAGTGGAGTTCTAAGCTCGTGGCTCATAATCGCTAAAAATTCAGACTTATAAGCATTGGTTTCTTGCAACCTTAAGTTCATCTGTTCCAAATCTGCTTGATGTTTTTTTAATACTAAATTAGCCTTTTCTAATTCAATAGTCCGTTCTTCCACCTTAGATTCCAAATTAGAATATAAATCAGCTAATTGTTCCGTCATATTCTCAAAATGGCATACTAATCTTTTAATTTCCCCTTCTGCCTTAATATCCCCTAGTTTAACATCCCAATCCCCTTCACCGATTTGAGCAACAGCCACTTCTAGCTTGCCTAAAGAGTTAGTAACCATTTTTCTCATTAAAAAATAAATGCTAATTACAGATAGCAAAATTAGAACTAAGGAGAAAAAAGCATTACTAAATAAATTCTGCCTAATGTCTTCATAATAAATATCCATAGGCATAGTTAAGCTAAAAGCCCCTGCAAACTCGCCTAGTTGCCAGCCCTCCTTAGGATAACCTGCCATATCCACCTCCCCTATAGGAAAACCATGACATTCCAAACAACTTTCCTCGACCCATAAAGGCGCCATATAACGAAAGACCTTTTTCCCATCCAAGTCGGTAGAAACCCAATACTCTTTTTCATTCTGGTTTTCCTTAAACCAGTTAATTCCCCCAATTTCAAACTCATCTGGCATATTTAAAACATTACGACACTCTATATTAGTAGGCTTAATCATATAGTCCGTTCTTGAAGCTAATATTGCACCTACCCCCATCGCAGTTGTAGAACAGCTTAGATGTTTATATTCAAAATTACCCTCAGTATCGTAATTTATTTTATTTTGATTTCTCACCATGAATTCCCATATAGCTTTTTGTTGTTCCGTTATTATCTGGGCCTTTTCTATTAGATTATCACCTGCCCTATTTGTCATCTTATTTAAATCCCAGATAAATTTAGCTCCCATAACTAACAGTATTATAAATATAATAGCAAACATAAAGCGAAATATTAAATTATCCCTCATAATGTCCCTCCATCTAGTTAAATATTTCTCATAAATTAGTAACCTTAAACCTAGCCTCTTGCCTAATATTTACGATGATTAACCTATTTAAGAAAGCTTTCACAATATTTAATACTAGATTAATAATTCGTTAATATTTAGTAAGTTTTTGCTTAATATCTTTGTGCTAGAATTTTTTAAAACTGCTATTAGTTTTTTTAACCCTGTGCAATTTATTATAACAAAGATAAAAAGGAGGTAATTGATAAATTAACTGTTAGTTTTTGTTAAGCTTTCGTTATTATTATGGTTAAAGGAGGATATTACCTTAATGGCTAATTTACTTGAAAAAGTTAACAAGTTAAGTATAAGTAGGAGAAACTTCATAAAGGCAAGTGCTGTTGCTACTGCTGGCGTTTCTTTAGCTGGCTGTGGAAATTCACTAATAAAAACAAGTGGTCCTAGTAATGCCATTGAAGAAGGTGGGGAATGGATCACCGCTGCCTGCTGGCATAACTGCGGCGGTCGTTGTCTAAACAAAGCCTTAGTAGTTGATGGTGTAGTAGTTCGTCAAAAAACTGATGATACACATACAGACAGTCTTAATTATCCCCAACAAAGGGCCTGTGTAAGGGGACGAGCACAAAGGCAACAAATCTTTGGTGCTGATCGCTTGAAATACCCTATGAAAAGAAAACATTGGGAACCTGGTGGAGGTAAGAAAGAACTTAGAGGTCAGGATGAATGGGTAAGAATTTCCTGGGATGAAGCCTTAGATATAGTAGCCAGTGAACTTAAAAGGATTAAAGAAAACTATGGAAATAGAGCTATTATGTCCTGTAGCCAAAACAGTAATGTTAATGGTTCACCCCTAGGTCCACATGATATTGGTAAGGTTCTTTCATTATTTGGTGGATGTACTACCCATACAGGTACAAAATCCTGGGGAACTTGGAAGCTTACACCTTCACTTATAGGCAAACTTCCCGAATCTATGGCAGGCTTGCTCATGAATGATAGATTTGATTTATTAAATAGTGAAACTGTAATTCTATGGGGCTGTAATCCAGCTTGGAATTCCCCTGCTAGTGTTTATTATACCAAGCGGATTAAAGAGGCAGGAGCTAAGTTTATTTCTATAGATCCATTTTACAATGATAGTGCCTCATTTCTTGATGCGGAATGGGTTCCAACTAGGCCTGTAACCGACACTGCCTTAATGCTGGCAATTGCCCATGCTATGATTACCCTGGATGATCCTGTAAGCAATCCCATCATAGACTGGGAATTTTTAAAGGAAAATACGCTAGGATTTGATGCTGATAGTATGCCAGAAGGTGTCGATCCCAAAGAGAACTTTAAAGATTATGTTTTAGGTACTTATGATGGAATACCTAAATCACCTGAATGGGCCAGTAAGATATGTGGTGTTGAACCTAATAAGATTCGCTATTTAGCTGGAGAAATGAGAAAAGATAAAAAAGTTGCTTTAATAATAGCCTATAGTTCTGCTAGGAATAAAAATGTGGATAATCTACCTCAGCTATTTATGACTTTAGGTGCTATGGGGGGACATATGGGTAAATCAGGTCATTGTACTGGTGTTGCCTCGGCAAACCTAGGTTTTGGAGCAGGACCTTTACTTGTTACACCTGGAACGGATGGTTTACCACCTATTACTAACCCTGTAGAGGACTGCATAAGGGATCCAGAATTATGGCCCGCAATTTTAAATGAGAAATATAATTATGTAGGAAACTTTGACTTAGGTGTCCATCTCCCTAGTGAAATAAGGGATATTGACATCCGCTTGCTCTACCACGGCAGCATAGGTGCTATTTTACAATCTAGGGATGGGATGCAGTTAGGAATTGAGGCCCATCGTAAAGTAGATTTCGTAGTTACCCATGCCTTTAGCTTAAATACCCAAGCCAAATATTCAGATCTTATTTTGCCTATAACTACTGAATGGGAAAGAATTGGTGGTTTTTCTGCAAATCCTAGGGAAATGATGGTTATGTATTCCCAGGTAGCTGAACCCCTATACGAAGCCAAAGACGATCAATGGATAGCTATAGAATTAGCCAAACGCTTAGGCATTGATTATAAAGAAGCATTCCCATTCGATGCTAAACAGCAATTTTTCAATAAAATTGTGGGTTCTAAAGTAGTAAATGAAAATGGCAAAGGTATGAGGACCCTAGTTACTATAACAGAAAAGGATATTAAAGAATGGGGAGTTCAAGGCACACCGCAAGAAGGTGTTATAGGCTTAAAAGAATTACAAAAACAAGGAATTTACCATGTTGAAAGAAAACCTGGTGATAATCATAGATATATCGCCTTTAAGGATGCCCCAACTGATAAATTCTTAGAAGAAAGTAAGATTCTAATTCATTCCCAACAGTTAGAAGAAACCATTAACAACTTTGGCTTTAGTAAAATTAGGGCTATCCCTACTTATATCGAGCCAGAAGATGGATATGAAAAGACTTTTGCCGATTGGGATAAGCAAATAAAAGGTGAATACCCCTTCCAAGTAATTAATCCACATTATCTTCGTAGATCTCATACAGTATTAGATAATGTACCTTGGCTTAGAGAAGCTTGGCCTAATCCTGTATTTATAAATGAAGATGATGCAAAAAAACATGGAATCACAGATGGAGATACTGTCTTGATGTCCAGTCCTCACGGAAAAACTCTCCGTCTAGCCAGCCTAACCCAAAGATTGATGCCAGGGGTAATTGCCCTACCACATGGTTCTTGGGTTGATATAGATGAAAAAACAGGTATTGATACAGGTGGAGCAGATAATATGCTTTGTGGTGCTATAGCTACTGGTCAAGGAACTTCGGGATGGAATACTGCTATCTGCAATATTGAAAAATACGCAGGTAAAGCAATAGTAGCTGATGTTGAAAAACCTCAAAGAATAGTTTTATAGGAAGGGGGAAAAAAATAAATGAGTAAACAAGGCTTTTATTTTGATATGGATAGCTGCATTGGCTGCAAAACTTGTCAAGTTGCCTGCAAAGATAAGAACAATTTGGATATAGGAATACTTTTTAGAAAAATAACTTCTTTTGAAGTAGGCTTTTATCCCCATCCTGGTAACTATCATTTTTCAGGTACTTGTAACCATTGTTCTAATCCTAAATGTGTAGAAGGTTGTCCTACTGGTGCTATGTATATAGCCTCAGATGGCACAGTCCAACATGATGCAGATATATGTATTGGTTGTCGTTATTGTATCTGGAATTGCCCTTATGGTGTTCCCCAATTCTTACCAGAGCTTGGCAAGGTAGGTAAATGTGATGGCTGTAAAGACTTAAGGGACAAAGGTGAAAACCCCGTTTGTGTAGATGCCTGCATAATGAGGGCTTTAGAATGGGGCGATATAGATGAATTAAGGAAGAAGCATGCTAAGGAAGACTTAATTAATGATTTGCCCATTTTACCTTCTTCCACCATGACCAATCCTTCATTATTGATTAAACCTAAAAATGTTGCTAAAAGCAATGATTACAGAGAAAAGGTGGTGTAAATAATGGGAGAAACTAGTTTATTAATTTTTAGCATTTCTATACAAGCTGCAGTTGGTATTATGATATTTGCTTTTATAGGGGAAATGCTTTATAAAGACCAGAAATTTAAGACAGCAGCCTTAGCTGCGGCCATCCTAGGAGCCATTGGAATTATTGCCTCCTTAATGCATCTAGGACATCCTTTGTCAGCTATTAATGTCTTATCTAGGTTTGGAAATTCCTGGTTAAGTACCGAGGCAGTCTTATCTGGAATATTTGCAGGCATAGTTATTTTGTATGCCTTAGTGCTTTACCTGAAATCTGAAAACAAAAACCTCAGCCTAGCCTTAAGTGGAATCGGGGGATTTCTAGGTCTTATAGTTATATTCTCCATGGCAAAGGTTTATACTACCACATCTGTTTCAATATGGCAGGGGGTCAATACATTTGTTGACTTTTATGCCACTACAGTAGTTTTAGGTGCCTTATTTTTCTTGGCAAGCAGTATTAAACAATTAAAAGAGATTGATAAGAAAATCTTCCTTTATTCTATTCTAGCCGCAGTTGTGCTTCAAGCTGCTTCCTCTATGCCCCATATACTAGGTTTAAATGAAATGGGCTTGGCCGCTCAAAACAGTGTTCATATTTTAAACAACTTCACTGTACTAGTATGGGCAAAATGGCTTTTAATTTTGGGCGGAGCGGGTCTTGCTTTAATCCTACTTTCTGCTAATCAAAGTTCTAAAAAAGCAAATGTCAATGCCTTTTATACAGCAGGTGTCGCATTGTTGTTTGGGCAAGTAATTGGAAGATATTTGTTTTATGCTGCCATGGTCGTAATAAATGTGGGATTAGTTTAAAAAACAGACAAGGGGTCTATCCCCTTGTCTAATTTTTATTTAGTCATCCTTCTAGCTTAATAACTATTTCTTCTATTTCGTGTTTTTTATCCCTTTGCCTGATCACCCACATCCATCCCAATCATTTCTAAAGTCCTCCGATTTTCAAAAACACCTGGTAATTAAATATAACAGTTTTGTTAAATAATTTTAATAAAATTGTTATAAAAAGTTATTAAGATTAAAACAATTAGATAACTATATAATTACATTAAGGAGGATATAGTATGTTCTTATTTGAATCGCTTACTTGGTATTCGGGAATAATGTGGTTCATTGTGTTGGGAGGACTAATATTTTTTAACGAATTGGCACGGTTAAGTAAATGGTTTTCTCTGGTATTATTTTTACTTGTGCCAATTACTCTTACTATTTTTGTATGGCCACATACAGCTGGTTCAGGAAGCCCTGTCGGCACATGGTTTCATTGGGTTAAGGTATATTCTGCTTTAGCAGGTTGTTTGGGATTTTTAGCTATAAGATTTATCCCTGGCCTTAGTAGCAATAAATATGCTTTAATGTTTCCCCCTTTCATTTTAGCCCTTAATATTTCAGAAGCTGTTATACGAGATTTTCAATGTTATAGTTTTAATGGCTTTGTTGATGGTATGATAATTATGGGTGGTCCTTGGAATATTATTAATGGAATAGCAGGAATTTTAAGTATTATTACTATTACAGGCTGGATGGGCATCGTAATAGGAAAAGATAAGAAAAAAGATATGATTTGGCCTGATATGTTATGGTTCTGGGTGATTGCTTATGATATATGGAACTTTGCCTATGTTTATAACTGTGTACCTAATCATTCATATTATGCTGGTGCTGCATTACTCATTTCAGCAACCATACCCGCTTTGTTTATAAAGAAGGGAACTTATTTACAAGCAAGAGCACAAACATTAGCTATATGGATGATGTTTACCATGGCTTTTCCTACATTTGCTGGACAATCAATTTTTGCTGCACATGCCTCTTATAACCCTACCGCATTTATGACAGTAAGTATTTTAGCTTTAGCAGCCAATATCGGGGTATTTGTCTATACTTACTATAAAATATTTAAAGACAAACAAAACCCATTTAAGCAACCAATTCATAGCGATCTAAAAGCTTATCAAGAGATTATCGAAGCTAATAAATAAGATATAATTTTAAACTTTGGCAGAAAACGCTAGTTAATAATCATAACTAGTGTTTTCTCCTTAATTATTATTAAAAACAATGTTAAAATACCTTAAGGCTACATCCTAAAAAGCAGGTGAGAAATATGAATGAAACTATTTTGTTGGTTGAAGATGATAAAAAAATGCAAGAGCTAATTTTAGATTATTTTGAATCAGAAGGCTTTAATATATTATCAGCTAACAATGGAGAAATTGCTTTAGATATTATTAAATCAAAAAAAATAGACCTTTTAATCCTTGATATTATGTTACCACGCATTGACGGTTGGACAGTTTGTAGGACTGTCAGAGCTGTATCTAATATACCCATTATTATTTTAACTGCTAGAGCACAGGAAGAGGATCGCCTATTAGGATTTGAACTAGGAGCTGATGATTATGTAACTAAACCTTTTAGCCCTAGGGAGCTAGTAGCAAGGGCAAAGGTATTATTAAAAAGAAGTAGCCAAAATCATGATTCCACAGATGTCTTACAAATAGGCACAATGAAAATTGAACGATTTTCCCATGAAGTCACCATAAATGATAGCCCTATTTATTTATCTCCCAAAGAATATGAATTATTATTATATCTTATAAATAATATTGGCATAGTATTATCTAGGGAACAATTACTTCAAGGTGTATGGGGATACTCTCACTATGGGAATTTAAGAACGGTCGATACTCATGTAAACCGTTTAAGGGATAAATTGGGTAATTATGCTTCTTATATACAAACCATCAGGGGATTTGGATATAAGTTTAATGATATTTAGTAATATGAAAAAACCTTTATGAATGGGGCATAAACTGTGACTAATAACATAATGGATAAATTATTAGAAGATAATCTATTACATAATAACTACAGGGTTATTAATGCTATGATAATATTAATAGTCCTTATAATACCTGTTACAGCCTTTTTGAAGATTCGTGGGCTAGCCTCCTCTTATTTAACTATGTTTGGAATTATAGCTGTTACCTTATTTAGTAGCATAATAATAATAATTGCCTATATAATAATTAAAAATTACGGGAAAAAGTACTGGACAAAATGGGCAATAATGGTGGCTGTTTTTTCGATATTTATGAGCTATCGTACTATTGCTCATGGTGCTGTAGAAACCCATTCCATATTATATTTAGCAATAATATTGGCAGTTTTTTATTTTGACTATAAATTAGTCTTATTTACCACAGGCTTATGTATAATCGGTGATTATGTTTTATTATTATATTATCCCCAATCCCTTCCCTCTGGAGACCCTTATTTTAATCAAAGCATTAGGTATCTTAATTATCTTTGGGTAGGTTTAGCCGCTTCGATTGGCACACATGCAGCAAAGCAACTATTACAACTATCTACAGAATTAAAGTCTGCCAATGATAGTTTATTACGAGATATAGAGAAAGAGCGTCAACTTGAAAGAGTGTTAAAGGAGTTTATCGCTGCCGTTTCTCATGAATCAAAATCCCCCTTAGGTATAGTACAAGGCTATGCGGAGGCTGTTAAAGATGGGGTTAAACCTGATAAGCAAGAACAATATATGGATACTATTATTGATGAAGTTGAACATATGAGCAACTTAATTACCAATATGCTAGACTTATCCCAACTAGAAAATGGCTATATAAAATTTAACTTACAAGAATTTGAACTTTATTCATTAGTTGATAAGGTTATACTACGCTACATGTCATTAATAGAACAAAAAAATCTACAAATCATTATCGAGAACAAGCTAGAAGAAGCAGTTGTAGTAGGCGATAAAGATAGGATTACAATCTGTCTAGCTAATCTTTTAACTAATGCCATCCAACAAACCCCTGCAAACAAGAGAATATTTATTAAACTTATAGAAAATGAAAATAAAATCTTTTGTCTTATTGAAAATGAAGGTCAACCTATAGAAGATGAAGATTTACAAAAAATATGGCTCCCTTTCTACCGTACTGAAAAATCACGCAACAAAGAATACGGCGGAACAGGATTAGGTCTTGCTATCACCCAGAATATTTTAACATTCCATAATAGTACTTATGGAATTAAAAATACAAGCGAAGGTGTGTGTTTTTATTTCTCCTTAAACAAAACATTTTAAGATAATAATAATAGCTAATTTTTATCTAGCCATCCTTCTAGGTTGCTGACTATTTCCTCTATTTCGTGTTTTTTATCCCTTTGCATCATTTTTTCTAACTCTGATTCAGGGGATTCTTTATTATATAGTATATTATAACAAGCTTTAGTAATAGGCATATCTATATTCATTCTCTGAGCTAAATTATGTACTATCCTAGTGGTATGCACCCCTTCTACTACCATGCCTACTTTCTTTAAGGTGTCTTCTAGCGAATAACCTTGCCCTAACATCTCCCCTGCCAAACGGTTACGCGAAAGTTGGCTATTGCAAGTTACCATTAGATCCCCAATTCCACTAATACCAGAAAATGTACGAGCATCCCCCCCCATAGCTACACCCATCCTAGTCATTTCTGTAAGCCCCCTAGTTATTAAAGCTGCCTTAGTATTATCACCATAAGCTAAGCCCGCTACAATTCCAGTCGCTAAAGCGATTATGTTTTTTAAAGCTCCTCCTAGTTCTACCCCAGCTACATCAGGATTAGTATATACCCTAAAATAGTTAGACATAAAAGTATCCTGCACTTGAAAAGCTATATCCTTATAAAAGGCTCCTACAGTTACCACAGTCGGTACCAATCGAGCTACTTCTTCTGCATGGCTAGGTCCAGATAATACTGCATACTGCTGTAAGGTTTCTTCACCCAGAACATCCATTACTACTTCACTCATCCTCATACCTGTACTGATTTCTATACCTTTGGCAGTGTTTACTATAATTACCTTTTGCAAAACGGGCTTTAACTTAATAATAGTTTCCCGAATGGCTTGGGCAGGTACAGCCAAAACTATCATATTAGTTGCTTCAGTAGCCTTCGTCAAATCTGCTGTAATATTTAGCTTATCAGGTAAAATTATGCCAGGTAAAAACCTTTTATTTTCCCTTTCCTTTTCCATTTCTAAGATATTATCTTCTATTCTGCCCCACAAAAAAACCTCATGCCCATTATTAGCCAGTAAAATAGCCTGTGCTGTTCCCCAAGAACCAGCACCAACTACAGTTATTTTAGACATTATACCCTCCTAATAAGACTATACTCTTTGCCCCACCTTATTTTCGTTACCATCCCTTAATCTTTTAATATTTTCCCTATGTTTAAAAACTACAATAATAGCCATAATAAGACTCATTAAAATATAGGCATTATTGTAACCATAAGAAATAGCTAACACAGGAAATAAAATGGCTATCGTAATCGAAGCTAAGGAAACATATCTACTTAAAAATACAATAATTAAAAAAACTATTAACAATATAATTACTATTTTTGGCATCAAAAACAATATAATACCTGCTGAGGTTGCTACACCTTTACCACCTTTAAAACCTAAAAAAACAGGGTAACAATGACCGATAATAGCTAATACCCCGCAAACCGCTGCCAATCCTTCTCCACTAATTAATAGGCCTAGTAGAACGGCAGCCACCCCTTTTAACATATCACCTAATAAAGCAAATACTGCCCCTTTAGTACCTAGGGTCCGCAAGACATTAGTAGCCCCTACATTACCACTGCCTTGACTCCTAATATCCACACCTGCCATTAATCTTGCTACTAAAAGAGAAAAAGGAATAGAACCTAATAAATAAGCAGCTATAATAGCTAGAATAATTAGAAATATAGCCATATAATTCCCTCCTTTTATGTCCTATCTTTATTTTCTCTCACTAATAACCTAATTGGGGTACCTTCAAAACCGAAGTTTTGTCTTAAAACATTTTCTAGATACCTAAGATATGAGAAATGTATATTATTGGGTTGGTTGCTAAAAAAAACAAAGGTAGGTGGAGCAGTTTTAACCTGAGTAGAATAAAATATTTTAATACTTTTACTCCCCCCACCTGGTAAGGGATTAATCATCATAGCCTCATTTATTATCCGATTAAGTTCTGAAGTAGATATACGGCGATAATGTTCTTCCAATACAAAATCAACTAATTCTAAAATCTTAAATATTCTTCTTTTAGTCAAGGCAGATACATAAATAATCGGAGCATAGGCTAAGAATTTTAAGTCTTCCCGTATATCCTGATTGTACTTTTGCATAGTCTGACCGTCTTTTTCTACTAAATCCCACTTATTAACTACTATTATACTGGGCTTGGACTGTTCATGAACATAGCCCGCTATCCTTTGGTCTTGCTCCGACACTTTTTCTGTAGCATCTAGCATAATTAAGCACACATCAGAACGATCAATACTCTTAAAAGCCCTAATAACACTATATCTTTCAGTGGTTTCTTTAATTCTAGCTTTTCTTCTTATACCTGCCGTATCTATTAAAGTATATTCTTTTTTATCATAAGTAAAAGGAGAATCTATCGCATCCCTAGTAGTACCAGGAATATCACTTACAATGACTCTTTCTTCACCTAAAAAGGCATTAACTAACGATGATTTACCGACATTAGGCTTACCCACTATAGCTATTTTTATTTTATCTTCATCATCCACATCCTCTTTTACAGGGGGAAAATGAGTAATAACAAGATCTAATAAATCATTAATATTCAGCCCGTGCATAGCAGATATGGGGATGGGGTCTCCTAATCCTAAATTATAAAACTCATAATATTCTAGTTGTTTATCAAAATTCTCTACTTTATTAGCCGCTAATACTACAGGTTTATTAGATTTTCTTAAAATAGCTGCAACTTGAGCATCCTCAGTAGTAATACCTTGTTTAACATCCAAAACAAAAATAATAACATCAGCTTCATCTATAGCTAACTGGGCTTGCCATTTAATTTCCTTAGCAAATATATCCTCATCTTGAAAACGAATACCACCTGTATCAATGACAACAAAATCCCGTCCCGACCAGTCCGAATTGTCATAAATCCTATCTCTAGTTATTCCTGGGATATCTTCAACTATAGCTTTTCGCCTACCCACAAGCCTGTTAAACAAGGTTGATTTTCCTACATTAGGTCTGCCGACGATAGCTACTACTGGTTTGGCCATTAAATATTCCCCCGATATAAAAAGATATTATCTTGCTTATTATCTACTATTATTTTCCTAACTGCAAGTTTCATCTAACTGATTAATCCTAGCTTTAACAAGGGTTATTTGATAATTCAGATTTTTTAATTGTAAGCTAACATTTAACCCTAGAGCATATTTCCCTATTAAAGTATTATTAAGTATGGATATCAAGTAAGATAAGAGCCTACTAAATAAATAATAGTTGTAATAAATCGGAATAACTAAGATGGCATCTTCCGAAAAATTAAAGAGCTTTAAAAACTGATTAATTATTTTATAAGCTAATTTAACATCATTAACTATCTTTAGAGCATATACTTCATGTGTTTTATATTTTCCCATATAAATTGGATAACTTAAATCCTGTTTAAGTAGTAAATCTATATCGGC
>JAAYRQ010000046.1 GCA_012518685.1 Syntrophomonadaceae bacterium
ATGTCTAGCCAAAATCCTAAGCAAATCTGCAGCCGTATAGCCATCACCTACAATACCAATCTTATACATAGAAAAATACCTCACTTTTAAAAACCATAATGATTAATAATTATACATCTTCTTGAATAATATTTCAACAATTAAATTAATTTCTACTCGCAAGCCTGTCCAATGCCCCTTATAACCTTACGGGCACTGCATAAATATTCATTCCAACCTCCTTTAATAAAGCACTAAAAAAGGAGGCAGGCTAGCAATCTCGCTGGCCTACCCCCTTTAACATCTATAAAAAACCTTAATATTTATACATAGCTTGCTTCTAAGCTATTTTCTCCTATCCAACCCTTCCTTAATCAAATCAATAGAAAAAACCGCCCCATGGGCAGGATATACCTTCTCTACTCCCCATTCTATTAACTTATCCCAACTACTGTATATCTGATTAGGAAAATCGGCAAACAGAGGAAATATATTGCCAATCGGCTTATTCATAGCCAAGTCACCTACCATAGCCCTACCATCATCCAATATAACCGACAAAGAACCCTCCGTATGACCAGGAGTTAAGACTATTTTCCCCTCTATGTTAAAATCATCTAAGGGGAATTCTTCGGTTATTAGATAGTCGGCAGCCACTTGCTCGAATTTGAATAAAAAAGAAAAAACCTTCCCTAGAATGCTAACTATTTGTCCCATAACATTAGTCCCTTTAGGAATAACTACCTTCCCCTGTGCCACAATCTTATTTTCAAAAGGTGTCATAGCCACCTTAGCCTGAGTAGCCCTTTTAATACTAGCTAGGCTTCCCACATGATCATAATGTCCATGGGTAATAATGATTAAACTAATATCCTGAGGATTAATATCTAACATCCTAAGTTTTTTTAAAAACTTCTTACCCTTATAAAGGCTACCTGCATCTACAAGTATGTAGCCATTCCTACCTTTAATCAGATAGCAATTAGTAATACCCAAAGTAAGCAGAGTAATATCCACCATCCCTCACCACCTAAAAGCTAACTAAGCAAATGCTCCCTATACTCCTGCTCTACAAATCTAAATATGACCATATTATTACTAATGACAATCGGTCTTATAATAATACGAGGATATTCCACCATTAAAGCTAGAGCTTCGGCCTCACTCATATTATTAATATCTAAGCCTAGTTTCTTAAAAACTTGGCTTCTTGTGTTAATAAGCTGCACACTAGGTAAACCTGCCTTTTCAGCAATACTATTAAGGGTTTTCCCATCAATAGGCACTTTAAGAAAATCATAAAAATCATGGGCAACTCCCTCTTCCGTCAGCCAGTCCTTAGCCTTTTTGCAAGTGCTTCAAGAAGTCACACAATAAAAGATAGTCTTAGGCATTAATACCCTACCTCCTTACTAAGATTATTTCCCCTTAAAAGTAGTCTTCTCCTTATTAACAAATGCATTCATACCATCCTTTTGATCCTCAGTAGCAAAACATAAGCCAAACAAATCTGCTTCAATATCCATAGCCGTATTAATATCAGTTTGTAAGCCCTTATTAATAGCCACTTTGGAAAACTTCACCGCCATCGGTGCATTTTCTGCTATCTTTTTAGCTAAGTTTTTAGCCTCTGCCAACAAAGAATCCAAAGGATATATGCGATTAACTAGCCCTATACGATAGGCTTCTTCAGCATTAATAGTAGTAGCAGTAAAAATAATCTCCTTAGCAATACCTGTCCCAACTAGACGGGGTAACCTTTGGGTGCCTCCAAAACCTGGGCTAACACCTAAACCGACCTCGGGCTGACCAAACTTAGCATTATCAGAGGCCAAACGAATATCGGCACACATGGCCAATTCACAGCCTCCGCCCAAGGCAAAACCATTAACTGCCGCAATAACAGGCTTTTCTAAGTTCTCGATAGCTAAGAAGACCTCTTGCCCTAACTTAGCAAATAGCCTACCCTCTATAGGATTAAGTGGTTGCATATAGCTAATATCTGCTCCTGCCACAAAAGCCCTATCACCACTACCTGTAATAATTACAGCTTTAACATCATCATCAACCGCAATTTCATTTATTACCAGACTTAACTCCTGTAAAACTTCATCATTCAAGGAATTCATAGCCTTAGGCCGATTAATAATAAGAGTTGCAACACCATCAGCTTTTTCTAACAAAAGATTCTTAAAAGTCATAAAAATACCTCCTATTAATTCTTATACTTCATTATATATCAATAAATAAAAAATTCTTAACAAGAAACTGCCAAAAAATCCAAGTAAAACAAGTATTCATTAGTCATATTGTGGGCATACTCTACTTGATGAGCTTTTTAGGTAATTACCAAAAGCTTTCATATATAGATGGGAAGGGTTATAAATAACCCTTCCCATTTTTAATTCAAACGCGGGGAAGGTTCTTTGTTTGATGTTAATTTAGCGAGGGTTTTTAAGATTCTTCCACTCTTCGAGTGTCAGAATGACAAGAGGAAGCTTTCCTACCTTCATTTATTTAATTTTTTCTCCCGAGCGAATAATACTCTTTCTAAAGCCGTTCGGGCTAGTCTTAAGTTAATTCATTCGGCATTTATAGTATCGAAGACATTTTTATGCTAAACCTGTCTAATGCCCTTGCTTATTTCGCCTTCTCCCCTCACTTTTTTAGAAAGGTATCTATTAGCTTTGGATTTGCTAACTTACATTAATAGTTTTTCTATATTTGAATGTTGAAATAACTGCTTACCCCTCGCTCATATACCTTATAAGCCCCTGAAAAATCGCCTCCGCCACCTTATCCTGATAACTATCATCTACTAACAAAGCCCCTTCCTTATGATTAGATATAAAACCTACCTCGACAATTACCGCAGGCATTTCAGTATTTTTTAAGACAAAATAATCTCCTGTCAAAGCCTGACGCTTAGTCTTTAATCCCTTAATAAATTCATCTTGAATAGCTACTGCTAATAGCTTACCTTCCTCACTTTGAGCATTGTAAAAAGTCTGAGCACCTTGCCAGCTCGGATTAGTTTCCGCATTAGTATGAATACTAATGTATAAGTCAGCCTTACTCTCATTAGCTTTTTTAACCCGATTAGACAAATCTGCCCTTTTACTATACTTTTCCCCATCCTTAACCAGATCCGTATCTGTAGAGCGAATCATCACTACTGCTGCCCCAGCATCACTTAATTTCTTAGCCAACTTCTTACTAATACTTAGGGTAATATCCTTTTCTATGATATTATCCCGAACGGCTCCTGAATCAGTACCACCATGCCCTGCATCAACTACTATAATCTTATTCACAGCCATATAAGAAACTACAGGCACAGGCTTATTAGCATAAATAATTATAAAAAAAACCAAAACAACTAATAAGAAGCCTATAGAAACCATAGTACTTTTACGCTTAGGAAAAAACCAAACTTTTCCGCACAACAATAAAAATCCCCCTATAGTTAAAATACTATTTCTTATATATGCCATTAATAATTAATTTATAAAAGAAAAAAAGATCATAATCACCATAGCATATTGCACTATAATGGCAAGAAGTGGAGTTCTTTCTTCTCCTTTTAATTTATAGGATATAACACCTATAATTATCAGTAACACAGGGCAAACCGAGTGGTGAATTATAATTCAATTCTGCCATATTAGTTCAACTTCATTTTGGGCAGGAGACATATTTAAGAAAATAACAATCATTACTATCCGCATAACAATCATTACTATAGCTAAA
>JAAYRQ010000047.1 GCA_012518685.1 Syntrophomonadaceae bacterium
AGCCTTCAATCATTACAAATAATAGAAAAACAAATGAAATGGGAAGCACAACACAAATGGGAATCGGTAATCACTTTGGCAGAAAAATATAATATTAAACCAACGGAAATAATAGAATGGATTGAAAATAATTATCCCCTAGAAGTAGAAAAAGATAAGTAACCGTAGTACAATATAATGTACAAGGATAAAAATATAAGGAGGGTTATTAATGCTTATTAATGCTTCTGCTGCAAGACAGAATTTCTTTAAATTAATAGAAAAGGCCATAGACCACCATGAGCCTATCACAGTTACAGCTAAACAAGGGAATGTAGTAATCTTATCTGAGCAAGACTATGAGGCAATCCAGGAGTCTTTATATTTATTAGGTATTCCAGGAATGAGGGAATCAATTATTGAAGGAATGAAAGTCCCATCTGGGGAATGTATTAAAGATACGGAGATTGAGTGGTAATGTGGAAAGTTGAATATACCAAACAGGCTGTAAAAGATTTAGAGAAAATAAAACAAGCTAGCTTAACTAGCTCGGTAAAAGGGCTGGTTGAAATTTTAAAAGTAAATCCTTATCAAAATCCTCCACCCTATGAAAAATTAGTTGGAGATTTAAGCGGTGCTTATTCAAGACGCATTAATATTAAGCACCGCTTAGTTTATTCTATTGATAAAGATAAACGGTATGTAAGAATTTTACGAATGTGGACACATTATGAGTAAGGAGCTGATATTGTGGATAGCAAAATAAAAAAGGCAGTTGCATACGCCCGTTATTCTAGCGATAATCAGAGATTTGAAAGTATTGAAGCTCAATTACACGATATTAAAGAGTGGGCTGATACTAATAATTATACTATAGTTCGGACATATACGGATGAAGCTGAAACTGGTACTAATGATGATAGAGAAGGATTTTTAGAAATGATAGCGGACTCTAAAAATGGTGATTTTAATACTGTATTAGTACATAAGTCTGACCGCTTTGCCCGTAATAAATGGGATGCTGCTATATATAAAAAAGCTTTACACGATAATGATGTAAAGCTAATTTATGTTATGCAACCTATGTTATCTGAAGATACACCCGAAGCGGTATTGATGGAAGGTATTTTTGAAAGCCTAGACCATTATTATTCGCTTAATTTAGGCAGGGAAGTGATGAAGGGGCATAATGCTAATGCAAGGGAATGTAAGCATAATGGAGGTCGTCCACCTTTAGGTTACGATGTAGATCCTGTTACTAAAACCTATTTACTTAATGAACACGAGGCAAGGGCAGTTAAACTTATTTTTGAAATGTATGCTGAAGGTTCAAGTTATAACTCCATAGTCCGCCACCTTAATGAAAAAGGACTTAAAACAAAAACTGGTGGAGTTTTTTCTAGAAACTCAATTTCCGATATACTCCGTAATGAGAAGTATTTGGGAATATACATATATAATCGTACTTTACGCAAGGTTAAAGGTAATAGAAACCACCGTGTTAATAAACCAGAAGACCAAATTATTAGAATTCCTGGGGGAATGCCCCAGATAATAGATAAAGATTTATGGGACAAGGTACAAACAAAAATTCAAACTAGAAGTAGAAAGCCTGGGGAACGAGCTAGAAATCGTGCTACCCGTCAATACTTACTTTCAGGTAAAATATTTTGCGGTTCTTGTGGTTTTGCAATGATCGGGAAGTCGGGCACTAATGGTAAAAAGGTAAGATATGACTATTATTTATGTAATAAGCGTGACCGTACTTATGAATGCAACACCAAAATGATTAGAAAAGATTTACTAGAAATGCAAGTCCTAGAACAATTAGAGAAACAAATACTTAATCCCAAGCTTTTTCCTGACTTAGTAGATAAAATATATCATGAGGTTAACTCAATGGGAAATGAGGCAGAAAAGGAATTAATTTATTTAAAAGCTGAATTAACTAAAATTCAGCTTAAAATCAATAATATGCTTAGTTTAATTGAAGATGGTGCTGGTTCAGTAGAATTAACCAAAAGATTAACCCAAAGAGAAAATGAAAAGACTATATTGGTGTCTAGGATGAATGAGGTTGAACGAAAATCGCAAGCTACTATCTTTGATAAGAAAATGATATATAGCTTCCTTCAGGAGCGTTATAGTGGCTTAAAAGCCTTTGACCCCATATCCGCAAAGGCTTTAATTGAGGAGTTTATAGAAAAGGTAATAGTTTACGATGATGAATTTGAAATTATATTTAAAATTTGTTTGCTTACTGATGGTGGAGGCGGGGGGGATCGAACCCCCGTCCGAAAGAAAGACCAGCAGAGTCTCTCCGAGCGCAGTCCGTGTATTAAGCTTCGCCCATCCACCGCCCACGAACAGGCTGCTTAGAGCTATCCCCGATTAATTTCCCCTTAAAACCCCTCGAGAAAGAAGGTTTCAGGGTACCCTCGCTATGTGACGCCCTGCACTAAGCCGCAAGGTTACTTAGTCGGACGAGCAGCCTTAAGCTGCTAGTGCAAAATTATCTTCTGCAGTTAGTTTAAAGTTTTCACCTTTTTAACGAGCTGGCGACAACTCGGCTCGCTACTCAACCCATCTTTTCCCCCGTCGAAACCAGTACGCCCCCATATATTATAATAACTGCATACTAGATAGTAGTATGGGAAATAGAATTTGTCACTGTTATATTAAGGATTTATCCTTAAAGGCTCTTTCGATATCCCTTTGAGCATCCCTTTTAGCAATATCTTCTCTTTTATCATATAGTTTCTTCCCTACCGCTACGGCTAACTCAGTTTTGGCTAAACCATTTTTAAAATATATTTTAAGTGGTATTAAAGTATAACCTTTTTCCTGTTGTAAGCCAATTAAGCGGTTAATTTCCCGACGATGTAATAATAGCTTTTTAGGTCTTAAGGGCTCATGATTATAACGATTGCCTTTTTCGTAAGGGCTAATATGAAAATTATTAAGCCATACTTCGCCATCCCTGACTACGGCATAGGCATCCTGTAGATTACCCCTGCCCATTCTCAAAGACTTGACTTCTGTACCAGTTAAGACTAGACCAGCTTCATACACATCTTTGATGTGGTAATTATACCTAGCCCTGCGATTATCTACTACAGATTTAATTCCTTTGTTTTTAGCCATCATACACCTCATAAATAAAGAGAAAATAAAACCCTCGCCTTCGACAACCTAAGTTACTGCAGGCCAGGGTCTTTATATCAATGCTACGACTATCATTATACCTAGTTTTTCATATATCGTCAAGCCATCCTTAGATTCAAGCTTTAATCCTAACACAATTCAAAATCTATTTTAGCATCATCCACATCCACCCTAACTAATAAAACCTTAACTTCGTCACCTATGGAGAATTTCCGCCCCCCATGGGAACCGACTAAGGTATAGTTTCGTTCATTAAAATCATAATAATCATCGGCAATACTAGAAATATGGACTAAACCCTCTACGGTATTATCTAATTCTACAAACAAGCCAAAGGATTGCACTGATGATATTCTACCCGTAAATTCTTCCCCTATAAACTGTGACATATACTGGGCTTTTTTGATTTCGACTAATTCCCTTTCAGCTTCTTCGGCTCTTATTTCACACTGGCTAGCCTGTTCACCGATAGCTGTCATCTTTTTACTAAGAGCCTCTCTTTTGTCAGTTGTCAGCTTATTGTCTAATAAAAGACTTAAGACCCGATGTACTATTAGATCAGGGTATCTCCTAATCGGACTGGTAAAATGACAATAATACTTAGAGGCCAAGCCAAAATGCCCTAAAGCTTGGGGTAGATAGCGGGCATGCTTCATAGAGCGTAATAATATTAGGGAAATTAACTGTTCTTCGGGCTTCCCTTTTACATTAGCTAATATCTGCTGATAAGTCCTAGGTTCAACTTTATCACCAGCTACCTTATAGCCAAAAACCCCTAAAACATTATTAGCCTTCACTAAGGCATCCTCTTCTGGTTTTTCATGGACACGATATAATAGGGGTATTTCCTGCCAATACATATGCTCAGCTACTGTTTCATTTGCCTTTATCATAAAATCCTCGATGAGCATTTCCCCTGCTCCTCTTATAAGCTTTTGAATTTCTATGGGGAAACTATTTTCATCCACGATTACTTTAGATTCGGGAAAATCAAAATCTAGAGCACCTCGGGTCTGCCTTTCTCGCCTAATCATCTGGGCAAGCTCCTGCATTAAATGTAAATCTTCCACTAAGTCAGCATATTTTAACTTGCTTGCTTCATCTTTATCGACAATTATTTTATTTACATCAGTATAGGTCATACGCCTTTTAACCTTAATTACTGATTTACATAAATCATAATTATATACCTTGCCCTTTTCGTCAATATCCATAATACAGCTAATTGCCAGTCTATCCGCATTAGCATTCAAGCTACATATATTATTAGATAATTCCTTAGGCAACATAGGTAATACCTTATCTATTAAGTAAACACTAGTACCCCTAGCCAAGGCTTCTCCATCCAGTTTACTCCCTTCCTTAACATAGTAGGAAACATCTGCTATATGTACCCCTAGCCTATAACCTTGGGCTATCTTTTCTATGGAAACACCGTCATCTAAGTCTTTCGCATCCTCACCATCTATAGTAACAATACGAAGGTCTCTTAAATCCCGCCTTTTGAGGATTTCCGCCTCCTCTATGGGCTTGACAACTTCATTGGCCTCCTCTATAATTGCTTCTGGAAATAGCTCCCTTAGACCATGCTTTTTAATAATGACTTTAACATCTAAGCCTGGTTGGCCCTTCTTTCCGAAAACTTCGAGAATTTCCCCTTCAGGGTTTCTATCTTTAGTAGGCCAAGAGGTAATGCTAACTAAGACTTTATCGCCGCTTTTAACAGCTAGCTTTTTATGAGGCTTAACATATATAGGGTATATCTGCCTATCATCATCGGGTATTACCTGAAATGTATGGCGGCCTCTTTCAAAAGTACCTACTAATTCACGATTTGCTCGGTTAATAATTCTGGCTATTTCACCTTCAGGACGCTCAGCTTTACCACCCTCGGATAATTTTTTAACCATGACCCTATCATTATGCATAGCACCATTAAGGTTCCTACTATATATAAAAACTTCTGGCTGACTAGCTTCATCGGGTACGAAAATCCCATAACCCCTTGCACTTATGCGGATTATACCCTTAATTAGGTTCATCATTTCGGGTAAACCATACTTATTTTTGCGAGTTTTTACAACCTCGCCTTCCTTTTCTAGTTTCCCTAATATCTTGCTAAATTCCAGTTCTTCCTTATAATCATATATTTCAAAAACATCTAATAATTCATTATAACTAAGTGGGCGGTAAGCTGCTTGTTGCATATATTCCTTTAGATTATCTGCTGTTATCATTATATATCCCCCTCAGGTAAAATAAGTTTACTCTTATTATTACCAGCTACTATTACAATACTCTATAAACCTAATAAATCAGCCCTTTTTTTCAGGCTCTCCAAGCTGATAAGCAAAAACTCCTCTAAGTCTAAGCCTAGGTCAGTACAACTAGCCATTTGTTCCCTACTAGCTCCTTTGGCAAAGGCTTTTTCCTTATATCTTTTCTTAAGGGATTTTAACTGCACTTCGGCTAACTTTTTATCTGGTCTTACCAAGGCAGCCGCAGTAATAAAACCACTAGTTGGATCAGCCGCATACAAGGCTTTATCTAAGTTACTCTTAAGCTCTAAGCCATGTATGCCATTATGTGCTTTAACCGCATACACAACCTCCTCATCAATACCGTTTTCCGCTAGGATTTGTGCACCTATTAAGGAATGTCTTTCCCAATCATCACCTGTAGTGTCATAATCTATGTCATGTAGCAAGCCTGCTAGAGCAAACTTGTCCACATCTTCACCCAGCCTTTCAGCTAATCCTATCATTATAGCCTCTACCGCCAAAGAATGTTTGATTAAGTTATCATTTTTTAAGTGTTTTTTTAATAACTTGTAAGCATCTTCCCTATTCATCAAAATCCTCCTTTTCTATATTATCCCCATTTCTAATAAAATCTAAAATATGTCCTGCCACTAGGCTAGCAGAATTTCCTATAGTTACTACATGGGACAGGTCTTCTAGTTCTACTAAGCTAACTGGAGTTTTCATCCTACTCTTAACCTCGTAAATGCCCTTATAATTAACCGTCTCATCTGCTAACGATTGTATTAATAATAAAGGGCTGTCTAGATTTTCTAAATCTTGCAATATCTTATCCTGTAACTGCATTAAGCTACAGAAAGCCCGTAAGGGAATTTTATCATAAGCAAACCTGCCTAAGCCCCATAGCTTATTATGCTCCCCTTTCGGCTTAGGAACATAAGGAATCATGCCTTTTAATAAAGGTGCTAACATCTGTGCGATAGGAAATTTTAACTTTAAAGGAGGATTTATAGCTATTACTCCCCTAAGATTATTAAAATTAAGCCCTGCATTTATAGCCAGTAAGCCACCTAATGATAAGCCAGCGATATATACCTCTTCATAATTTTTTAACAAGTAGGCTGTTTCATCTGCCACTGAAGCATACCATTCTTGCCAGTCAGTACGATTAAGAAAGCGGGGATGCGAACCATGCCCAGGTAACAAGATGCCACTTACAGTCGCATTAGTTTTTTCATGTACCATTCTCCCTACTTGATAAATTTCCGATGGTGAAGCAGTAAAGCCATGAATAAACAGTATAGCTATCTCACTATTTCCAGTAAAATAAAAAGGTTCTGCCCCAGGATATATTTGAATCACATGATTACTCCCCTTAAGAAAAACTAAAAGAGCAGGTGGTTTTTAATACCACCTGCTCTTTAATATACTTATAATATTTGGTTTTTACAAGAATAAAGGAATAAATACTAATGAAACTATAGTCATTAATTTGATTAGTATGTTTAAAGAAGGACCAGCGGTATCTTTACAAGGGTCACCAACGGTATCCCCTACTACACCAGCTGCGTGTGCTTCACTACCTTTACCTCCGAAATTACCAGCTTCGATATATTTCTTAGCATTATCCCAAGCACCACCAGCATTAGCTAACATAATCGCTAGACATACACCAGATGCTAGGGCACCAGCTAACATACCCGCTAGAGCATTAACATCCCATAAGCCCATAGCAAAAGGAGCTACAACTGCCAAAATACCAGGGAAAATCATTTCTTTAATAGCAGATGAAGTACTAATGTCAACACATTTAGCATAATCAGGTTTACCTGTACCTTCCATTATGCCAGGAATCTCTCTGAATTGCCTTCTAACTTCATCAACCATTTCTGCAGCGGCTCTACCAACTGCACCCATAGTTAAGGCACAGAAGAAGAATGGTAACATAGCACCAACTAATAATCCTACAATAACTCTAGGATCAAGTAAATCAATAGAAGTTAAGCCTGCAACTTGAGCAAAAGCAGTTAATAATGCTAAGGCTGTAAGTGCAGCAGAACCTATCGCAAAACCCTTACCGATAGCAGCGGTAGTATTACCTACAGAGTCAAGCCTATCAGTAGTTTCCCTAACATTATGGGGTAATTCAGCCATTTCCGCTATACCACCAGCATTATCAGCAATAGGACCATAAGCGTCAACTGCAACCACCATACCCGTAGTAGCTAGCATACCTACTGCAGCCATAGCAATACCATATATTCCACCAGTTAAGAAAGCAACCATAATTGCAATAGAAATTACTATAATGGGAAAAAGAGTTGATAACATACCTACACCTAGACCAGAAATAATCGTGGTCGCAGGACCTGTTTGACAGGCTTGTGCTATGCCTTGCACAGGTTTGTATTCATCAGAAGTGTAATATTCAGTAATTAAGCCGATTAAAGTACCAGCAATCAAACCAGCTACTATAGCCCAAAATACATTGAAGGCTTCGGCTGGAAGTATATATTTAACCGCAAAGAATGCAATTACTAATAAAATGGCTGCGGAACCAAAAGTACCCGCATTAAGAGCTTTCAAAGGATTAGAATTATCATCCGTTCTAACAAAGAAAGTACCAATGATAGAAGCCACAACCCCACCTGCAGAAATTACCATAGGTAGTAATATGCCACCAATACCTAGAGTAGCAATCCCAACCATTCCTAATGTCATAGCGGCTATGATTGAACCAACATAAGATTCAAAAAGGTCAGCACCCATTCCTGCCACATCACCAACATTATCGCCAACATTATCCGCGATGGTTGCAGGGTTTCTAGGATCGTCTTCGGGAATACCAGCCTCTACTTTACCAACTAGGTCAGCACCAACATCAGCAGCTTTTGTGTAAATACCGCCGCCTACACGACCGAATAAAGCTATAGAACTTGCACCTAGGGCAAAACCATTAACAATAGTAGGATCCCTAAATATTATATATAGAATTCCTAGACCTAAAAGACCTAGACCAGTAACAGCCATACCCATAACTGCTCCACCAGAAAAAGCAATTCCTAAGGCAGCGTTTTGGGAAGTACGGGCTGCATTAGCAGTTCTGACATTGGCTTTAGTAGCCACATTCATACCTATAAATCCAGCCGAAGCTGAACAGATACCACCTACTAGGAAACATATAGCAGTCTGCCAGCCAATAAAAAATCCTACTACAAGGAATACGGCTACGACAAATACAGCTATGGCAGTATATTGTCTAGTCAAGAATGCCATAGCACCCTCGTGAATGTAACCAGAGATTTCCACCATTCTTTCTGTACCTGGGTCAGCTTTTTTTACCTTAGATGTTAAAAACAAGGCAAATAAAAGAGCTAACGCCCCCCCTGCAGGAGCATATAAAACTAAGTTTTCCATGTAAATTTTCATCTCCTCGAATTAATAAAAAAATTTTTCGCCTACTAATTATCTATCTCTATAGTAGGGCTAATGCTAAAGTAAGCAATAAAAAAACAGCAGCAACATATCCGGTAATTTTGGAAAGCAGTGCATCGACTCCTTTACTTTTACTTCCGAACAAAGCTTCGCTTCCCCCAGCTATGCTGCCAGATAACCCTGCACTTTTACCAGATTGCAAAAGTATTACTGTAATAAGCCCGATAGCAAAAATAATTTGGAATACAAGTACTATGGTCTTAGCCAAAATTTCACCTCCGTTCCACTTCTCCGAGAACCAAACTATATTTTAGCATAATAATATCTAAAAAAACAATATTTCCTTAAAAACTATTTATAAATATTATAAAAAGCCTTTAAGCCGTTATATTTAGCAAATATATCTAATTCTTCCTCTATTCTTAATAACTGATTGTACTTTGCTATCCTATCTGTACGGGCTGGAGCTCCTGTTTTAATTTGCCCGACATTAGTTGCTACTGCAATATCAGTAATCGTAGTATCTTCAGTTTCACCTGAGCGGTGGGAAATTATGCAAGTATATCCAGCTCTTTTTGCCATTTCTATCGTATCCAGGGTTTCGGTTAGAGTACCAATTTGATTAACTTTTACTAAAATGCTATTACATACCCCTTCCTTAATACCCCTAGCTAGTCTAGTAGTATTAGTAACAAATAAATCATCACCCACTAATTGGATTTTACTGCCTAAGACATTTGTTAGCTGCTTCCAGCCAGCCCAATCATCTTCAGCTAGACCATCTTCGATAGAGATTATAGGGTATTTTTCTACTAGCTTAACATAGAAATCCACCATTTCTGCTGAAGACAATACTTGATTAGTGCTAGTCAAATGATACTTACCATCCTTATGCAATTCCGTAGCAGCTACATCTAGGGCCAAGTTGACATCTTTACCCGCCACATAGCTTGTCCTATTTATAGCCTCCATAATAACATCTAGGGCGGCTTCATTAGAGGGTAAATTGGGAGCAAAACCACCTTCATCACCCACAGAGGTGGCTAAACCCCGAGCCATTAAGACCTTTTTTAAGGCCTGGTATATTTCCACACCCATTTGTAAACTATGGGCAAAAGTTCTAGCACCAGTCGGAACTATCATAAATTCTTGGATGTCAACATTATTATCCGCATGTTCTCCCCCATTTAAGATATTTAACATGGGGACGGGTAATTCCTTGGCATTAACACCCCCAATATATTGATACAAAGGCATTCCGAGGTGGTTGGCCGCCGCCCTAGCCGTAGCTAAGGATACCCCTAAAATAGCATTAGCACCTAATTTACCCTTGTTAGGGGTACCATCTAAGTCTATCATCAAAGCATCTACATCTAGTTGACCTAATGCATCCATCCCAATTATCTCAGGGGCTATAATTTCGTTTACATTATCCACCGCTTTTAAAACGCCCTTACCATTGTAGCGGTTCGGGTCATTATCCCTTAACTCCACAGCCTCATGGGCACCAGTAGAAGCCCCCGAAGGAACTATGGCACGACCCATCGAACCATCTTCTAGGATTACTTCCACCTCAACGGTGGGGTTGCTACGGGAATCTAGTACTTCCCTAGCAAATACATCCACAATAATACTCATAAAAAAATCCCCTTCTTTATTCTAATTCTTAAGCAAAGGTTTGCCCGTCATTTCCGATGGTATTTCTATACTTAAAAGATGTAAGATAGTTGGTGCAATATCCTGCAAGGAGGCCCCCTCACTTAAAGATGTACCGATATAATCATCATTTACCAAAATAAAAGGTACTCTGCCTAAAGTATGAGCCGTATGGGGATCTCCCGAAATGGGGCAGACCATCAATTCACAATTCCCATGATCTGCAGTTATTAATACTGTACCCCTTTTAGCCAGAACTATATCGACAATCTCCTTTAAACATTCATCAACTACCTTAACCGCTTTAACTGCGGCTTCTAAGACCCCAGTATGACCTACCATATCAGCATTAGCATAATTTAAAATAATAACCTCATATTTTTCCTTAGCTAATTCGTCTTTTAACTTAGCTGTTACTTCATAAGCACTCATTTCAGGCTGTAAATTATAAGTAGCAACTTGGGGAGAAGGAATTAAAATCCGGCTTTCCCCTGCATTAGGCTCCTCGACTCCCCCATTAAAGAAGAAAGTTACATGGGCATATTTTTCCGTTTCAGCTATTCTTAACTGCCTAAGATTATGATCGGCTAATACTTCGCCCAAAGTACGGTTAAGATTTTGGGGTAAAAAAGCGATAGGTGCCTTAATATTAATATCATACTGGGTCATACATACAAAACTAAGTCCAGAAATTCTTTCCCTAGAAAAATGGCTAAATTCATCATCAGTAAAGGCTCTAGTAATTTCTCTGGCCCTATCAGCCCTAAAGTTAAAAAATATTAGACTATCTCCGTCATTAACCTTAGCTACAGGTAAAGCTTGTTCATCAATAATTACCGTTGGCAAAATAAATTCATCAGTAACCCTAGCATCGTAGCTATTATTAATAGCAGCATAAGGATTAGGAGCCATTTCACCTGCCCCTTCGGTTATAGCCCGATAGGACAATTCCACCCGTTCCCAATTATTATCCCTATCCATGCCATAATACCTACCTGACAGAGTTGCTATCTGACCTATGCCTAGATGCTTAAATTCTTCTTCTAATATAGTAATATAAGTTAGGGCACTTTTCGGTGCTACATCTCTGCCATCTAAAAAAGCATGCACATACACATTACTAAGGCCTTGTGCCTTAGCTAGTCTTAGTAAAGCTAATAAATGTTCTATATGGCTATGTACACCCCCATCAGATAACAATCCCATAAGATGAAGGTTACCACCATTGTTTTTCACATTACTAATAGCTTTTAAGAGCTCCTCATTACAAAAAAAAGACTTGTCAGCAATAGCCTTACTGATTCTAGTTATTTCCTGATAAACTACCCTACCTGAACCTATGTTAAGGTGTCCTACTTCTGAGTTGCCCATCTGACCACTAGGTAAACCGACCTCCATTCCCGAACATTTAAGTAAAGTATGGGGATAAGTCTCCCATAACTTATAAAAATTTTCGGGATTAGCTAAGAAAATAGCATTATTATCCTTTTCTATTCTATAGCCAAAGCCATCTAAAATCATTAATACTATAGGAGTATTAGACATTTTCACCAATCCTTATAAGATTTGCAAATGAACTAGCATCTAGACTAGCACCACCTACTAAAGCTCCATCTACATTGTCCCTACTTAGAAAATCCCCGATATTATCAGTCTTGACACTACCACCATATAATATAATAGTCTTTTCAGCTATGCTGTTACTATACAGCTTAGCTAAGTGTTCCCTAATAAAAAAAGACATTTCTTCCGCATCATCTGCACTGGCATTAATACCCGTACCGATAGCCCATACAGGTTCATAAGCAATTACAAGGGCATTATTATCAAGAACTATTTCATTCATAGCCTTTTCTAGTTGCTTTTTAACAACTTCCTTAGCCTTATGGTCTTCCCGTTCTGCTAAAGTTTCCCCTACACATAGAATAGGTATAATATCATGAGCTAAAACAGCCTTTACCTTTTTATTGATAGCTTCATCTTTTTCCCCAATAATATGTCGTCTTTCCGAATGACCTACTAAGGCATA
>JAAYRQ010000048.1 GCA_012518685.1 Syntrophomonadaceae bacterium
CTTGTCTGTAACATTCTTATACACTGGCACCGCTATAGCGATTAGAATACCGATTATTACTACTACTACCATTAACTCTACTAGGGTAAAACCTTTCTGGTTATTTGCCCTTTGCATTTTACTGCGTAATTTCATTAACATTAAATAAAACCCTCCTTTTCTAATTCCCTAAAATTTCAGCTGTGTTCTTTTACCAACCTTTTTGTTCATGCATCCCCTCCTTTAATATTCTTGGGTAAATTAACTACAGCTTATCTATCTACAGCACGCCATGTGCGTTACTGTCTTTAACTTATAGTTGTAATAATATTGAATACGGGCAGATAAGTTGCCACTATAATAGCCCCGATTATTCCTGCTACGAAGATAATCATTATCGGTTCTAAGGATTTTAAGAGGGCATCAATGGCAAAGGTTACTTCATTATCATAGAAGACTGCCATTCGTTCTAGCATATCATCAATGCTACCTGTTTCCTCCCCGACGGCTATCATCTGGGTTACCATAGGCTCGAATACCCCTGTCGCTGCTAGGGGTGCGGCGATGGACTGTCCTTCACGAATACTTTCCTTAGCCTCACCGATAGCATTGGCGATTACTTGATTACCCACGACTCCTTTTAATACTTCTAAGGCTTCTAGGATGGGAACTCCTGATTTTATAAGTGCACCTAGAATACGAGTAAAACGGGATACGGCAATACGGTTAATAGCCTTACCAACGATGGGCATTTTTAGATAAAGTCTATCGAAAAAGAGTCTGCCTTGGGGCTTAGTTCCTAACCATTTCAAGCCTGCAATTATGAGGATAAGAAGGATTAAAAGAATTAGTCCATTATCCTTAATAAAGTAGCTTATGCCCATGAAAAAGGCCGTAAAGGCTGGTAATTCTGCCCCTGAAGCAGTAAACTGTTCGACAAATACAGGCATTACAAAGGTCAGTATGAATATTACTACCAAAAGAGCTACTGACAATATCATAATCGGATATATGGAGGCTGACTTAATTTTAGAGTTAATTTCCCTATCCCTTTCTAGGGTATCTGCTAAGCGATTAAGTATAGTGTCTAAAGCACCCCCTGTTTCGCCTGCTTTAACCATGCTGACATACATAGGGGAAAATATCTTAGGATGCATAGCCATACATTCATTTAAGGCGATACCGCCTTCTAGGTTCACAGTTATATCTGCTACCGCCCGCTGTAACATGGAATTTTTCGTCTGTTCTTCTAAAATCTTAAAACTCCTAATAATGGGCAGACCTGCATTGACCATGGTGGCAAGCTGGCGGGTAAAAAGTGATAGGTCATTAACCTTCACACTTTCAAATAAAGTGATATTAATAGCCGAATTCTTTTCTACTTCCTTATTGTAGTCTTCCTTGATTTCTATAATGGTGTATTTTCTAGCAAACAGTGCTTCGATAACTTGGTTACGGCTTTCTGCTTCTATGGTACCTTTTGTCTTTTTTCCGCTAGCCTCTAGAGCCCGATAGGAAAATATCATGTTCTCCCCTCCCTTGATTACTACCCTAATTATTGATTAGGATTTAGGGTTCTTTTTCTCACTTCTTCTGCACTAATCATGCCCCTATCGAGGAAGTGTTTTAGTGATTTTTCCATAGTCACCATACCTTGATTAGTTCCAGTTTGCATTACTGTATGTAGTTGGAAAGCTTTGTTATCCCTAATTAAGTTTCTAACTGCAGGATTGGCTACTAATACTTCACAGGCTAATACCCGCCCTTTGCCATCCACTCGTGGAATTAATTGTTGCGAAACGATACCTAATAGGGTATTAGCTAACTGTATTCTGATTTGCTGCTGTTGATGGGGTGGAAATACATCCACGACTCTTTCTACAGTTTGTATAGCATTAGCAGCATGAAGAGTCGCCATAACAAGATGCCCCGTTTCCGCAGCTGTCATAGCTATAGATATAGTATCCAAATCCCGCATTTCCCCGACTAATATTACATCTGGATCTTGTCGCAAGGCAGAGCGTAAGCCCTGAGAAAAGTTAGGACAGTCTGTACCTATTTCCCGTTGATTTACTATGCAGGTACCGTGTTTATGTAAGTATTCAATAGGATCTTCTAGGGTAATGATATTCCCACTAACAGTTTGATTAATCAGGTTAATCATAGCTGCTAGGGAGGTTGATTTACCACTACCTGTAGGACCTGTTACTAGAATAAGCCCATTGCCTTTTAAGGGTAGTTCTCTACATACATCAGGTAATCCTAAGCTGTCTATATGGGGAACTTCCATAGGTATTAAACGAATAGCAATAGCATAAGAACCTCGCTGTAAGTATATATTTACCCTTACCCTGCCTATCCCAGTCAAGGATAGAGAAAAGTCGGCATGGCCTTGTTCATCTATTTGTCGTAAAAGTTTTTCATCGGTCATCAATTCTCTACCGAATTTATAAGTATCTGATGGTGCTAGATTAGGATAATCCTCAAGAGCCACTAATTTACCATTTATCCGTAAGGTAGGAGGTCGCATAACGGTTAAATGAATATCAGAAGCTCCTTTTTCCGCACCTATTTTTACTAAGTCTGTTACACTTAATACTTCAAAATTAGCCACCTAACAGTACCCCTTTCATTACTTCCTGTAGGGAAGTTAGGCCTGTGTATGCTTTATTTATACCATCTTCCCTCATAGTTATCATGCCTTCACTTATAGCTATTTTCTCTAATTCATCTTCAGATTGAATCATATTAGTAATGGCTTTACGCATTCCTGGCCCTACTACTAATACCTCATGTAAGGCCATGCGACCTACATATCCTGAATTACGGCACATGTTACAGCCTACAGGGGCATAAAAATCTTTACCTATATATTCTGTCATATTAAGCTGAGTAGCTGTTTCTGCTTCTAGTTCATAGGGCTGACAACAATTCTTACATAGTCGTCTAATTAACCTTTGTGATACTATGCCTGCTAGGGAAGATGATAATAGATAGTTCTCAACACCCATATTAACCATACGGGCAATAGAGCCAGCAGCACTATTAGTATGTAAAGTAGAAAAAAACAAGTGCCCTGTTAAGGCAGCCCTTACTCCTAGTCCTGCAGTCTCACTATCACGCATTTCCCCCACCATTATAATATCAGGGTCTTGGCGCAGGATAGAACGAAGTCCCGCTGGGAAATTAAGTCCAGCTTTATTATTAATCTGTACTTGATTAATACCTATTAAGCTATATTCAACTGGGTCCTCTAAGGTGACAATATTACGATTAGGGTTATTCAATTCAGTTAATACACTATATAAAGTGGTAGTTTTTCCTGAACCCGTAGGCCCTGTAACGATTATCATGCCATGAGGTCTAGTTATAAGGGATTTTATTCTCTCTTCATTAGTTAGGCTAAATCCCAACCTAGCTAGAGATATAATTGCATTACTACGATCGAGAATTCGCATTACTATTTTTTCCCCGTGGATAGAGGGTAGGGTAGAAATTCTAAAATCTATTTCCCGACCTTCAATCATTAAGCGGGTTCGCCCATCTTGAGGGATTCTTTTTTCTGAAATATCGAGATTACCCATTATTTTTATCCGTGAAACAATTGCTGGAAAAGACTTCTTAGGCAAGGTTAGCACTTCCCACAATTCACCATCAATACGGAAGCGAACCCTGACATCCTTTTCTAGTGGTTCGATATGAATATCAGAAGCTCCCCCCTGTACAGCTTGCTTGAGCAGAGAATTAACCATTCTTATTACAGGGGCATCATCGGTAATTTCTAAGCCTGTAAATTCATTTTCTATTATGGCCCCATAATTATATTGGTTCAGTTCCCCCAGTAATTTTTCCATCTTACTATCAACTTGTAAGGCGGTATATTGTTGAATGGCTGCCTCTAACTCCCTTTCCGATGCCATAACTGGGACTACATCTAAGCCTGTAGATATACGCACATCATCGACCGCTTGATAATTAAGCGGGTCAGCCATTATTAAAGTTAAGCGACCTTGGTTAACCGATAAAGGTAAGACTTGATGTTTACTTATCAAGGTGGTAGGCAGTAATTTTACTATTTCAGGATTAATATCCATTAGTCCTATCTGTACCCTAGGAATCCCTAGGGAAAATTCTAAAACTTCAAGTAACTGTTCATCTGTTAGATATCCTTGCCTTACTAAAAGTTTGCCTAACTTCTCTTTGCTAGTTTTCTGTTCTTCTAATGCCCGTTCTAGTTGTTCATTAGTAATAATTTTATTTTCTACTAATATGTCTCCTAACATTTTGCGGTTTTTAGCCATAAAAATACTCCTTAAAATAATAAGTTATAATCATAATTCTTGCTATATGTATTTATATGATTTATGTTTTATTAAAAAACCCAGAATTTTTTTATTTTTAGTCCCGACTTTTCTAGGACTAAAAATAATTTGGGATTTATGTTGTAAATTGTTACATTATGGATATTCCTCAGATATAAACAATATTCGCTATTACAGTTATTTTCCCTGCTTAAAAATGAATATTATTATAATTTTTTTAAATAAAAGTCGTTAATTCTTGATTATCTGGAATAAATAGGCAGGCAAGTTATACGACTTAGCTTACTTATATTTGCTGTGCCTTATGGATAGCTTTTAAGACTAATTCTTTTTCAATATCATTACGAATGGCATAATTTCCTATATGGTGCGGTAATATGAAGGTCATTTGATCGTTGGCTATTTTTTTATCAGTTAGCATAGCATCATAGACTGCTGCAAGAGATAAGGTAGGAAATGGCAACAAAATACCTAAGTCACCGTAGAGCTTAATAATTTTATTAAAATCCTGCTCATTAATTAAATCTAATTCTAGGGCTAAATAGCAAGCCGCCACAGTTCCCATAATAACAGCTTCACCATGGCGATATGTTACATAATTAGTAAGGCTTTCAATAGCATGTCCAAAAGTATGACCTAGGTTAAGAATAGCCCTTATGCCTGTTTCTTTTTCGTCATCTGCAACTATGGTACTTTTAATCCTACAAGAATGATAAATTATTTGACCCAAGATTTGGGGTGATTTTTCTCTGATTGCTTGTATATTATCTGTTAATAAATTAAAAAAATCTAGATCATATATTATACCGTATTTACAGATTTCTCCTAGACCGCTAATATAATCGCGTTTTTCTATCGTAGTTAAGGTATTAGTATCTGCTATAACCAGCTTAGGCTGATGAAAAGCCCCAATCATATTTTTACTTAAGGGGTGATTAACCGCTACTTTTCCGCCTACACTACTATCAACTTGGGCTAATAAAGTAGTAGGAATCTGGATATAGTTAATGCCTCTTTGATAAATTGCGGCTACAAAACCCGCTATATCACCTACTACACCTCCACCTAAGGCTATTATACTACTAGTTCTTTCTAATCTATGATTTACACAAGTATCTATAATTTTATTGGCTTCATCTAGGTTCTTATATATTTCCCCATCAGGTATTAGGTGGGTAATTACAATAAATCCCGCATTATTTAACGACTTTACCACTATATCCCCATATAAAGGAAATATAGTAGGGTTGCTTACTATCAAGACTTTTTTATTTTTCAGTGTATTTTTTAAAAGGTACCCTGTATCAGCTAATAAGTCCGCACCTATTAGAATATCGTATGAATTCTCCCCTAAATCTACTTTTAATTTTTGCATACCTTTACCTACCGTTGTTTATTTCTTATATATTTAATTATATTATTAACTACTTCATCTAGGCTTTTGTTACTAGTATTAACCCGATAATCTGCACAAGCATAATAAGGCTCTCTGTTTTTTAGCATTTCTGCGACGTCTGCTACTTGCAAATTCTTCTTGAGCAAGGGCCTAGTACCCTTTTTGCGGTTAACTCTTTCATATATGTCTTCTGGCTCCGCATCTAAGCATATTAGTATCCCGTTTTCTCTAAGTGCGGCAATATTCTCCCCTTGTAGGACTATTCCCCCACCAGTAGCTATGACCACATTTTCCTGGGCACTTAGCTTTTTAGCCATTAATTTTTCTTCGGAACGAAATCTTATTTCTCCATGTTTTCTAAATAAATCATTAATCGCCATCCCTGTTACTTTTTCTATTTCTTTATCCATATCTATAAATTCTCTTCTTAATTTTTCCGCTAATTTTAAACCTACGGTACTCTTGCCTGTACCCATAAAACCAATTAATACAATATTTTTTCCCATTTCCACACTCTTTTCATATAATTCCTATAATTATTATAGTTTTCTAATATCTCAGACAAAGTATCTTTCCCGAATTTTTCGAGTAACACTTCCGCTAGTCCATAAGCTAACATAGCTTCGCCTACTACAGCTGCGGCAGGCACAGCACATATATCAGATCTTTCGATATTCGCAGTTTCCGTTTCCCAGCTTTTAATATTAACACTTTGTAGTGGTTTGTATAGGGTAGGAATAGGCTTCATATAAGCCCTAGCCCATACTGTTTCCCCATTTGTTACGCCACCTTCAATTCCTCCAGCTTGATTGCTACTACGATAGACGCCTACTTTCTCATCAAAATATATTTCATCATGTACAGTAGAACCGTAGGATTCAGAACTTAGAATTCCTTCCCCAATCTCTACCGCTTTTATAGCTGGAATACTCATTAATAAATAGCTTAACTTAGCATCTAGTCTGCTGCTATAAGAAATGTGGCTACCTAAACCTGGAGGTACACCGATGGCCCCAACTTCAAAAAAACCACCTAGTGATTCCCCATTTTGCTTAGCTCGTTTAATTTCTGCTAGCATTTGTTCTTCCGCAATTTTATCTATACAACGAACTGGGGATTTTTCTATTTCTTTTATAAAATCTTTATACCCTAAACCTTGTATATCACCAGGAGTTGCCTTAATCTGTCCTATGCCTAAGACCTGACTATAAATATATATGCCTAAGCTACCTAAAAATTGCTTAAAAAATGAACCTGCGGCAACCCTAGCTGCAGTTTCCCTAGCACTAGCCCTTTCTAGTACATTCCTTAAATCTCTATGATTATACTTAATTCCTGCTGGCAAATCGGCATGACCTGGTCTAGGTCTAGAAACTATTTTTTCCTCAATATCTATGCAGGTTTCTGGATTCATAATAGTATCCCAGTTTTTATAATCATTATTAGCAATAAAAAAGCTTATCGGACTGCCTAGTGTAAGCTCATTTCTTACACCGCCTATGATTTCTACTTGGTCATTTTCTATTAACATACGGCCACCACGCCCGTATCCCTTTTGTCGTCTGGCTAAATCCTCATCAATTAAGGTTGTTTTAATAGTTACACCTGCAGGGAAGTTTTCAATAATGCCTACTAAGCCCTTACCATGTGATTCTCCTGAAGTAGTAAATCTTAACATATCTACTTAGCCCCCTATTTTTTCTTAATATAGCCTCCACTAAATTGCTTAGGTTCCATTAATACGACAAATGCTTGTGGATCTTTTTCATAGATTCTATCTGCTACAAGTTTGGCCATATTCCTTTTCACTATTATATTTAATACTAGTTTGGGACCTATTTTTCCTGTAGCCTCCCAACAAGTAACTGGAAAACCCTCTTCCCTAAGTTCATTAACTATAAAGGAATGTTCCCTTTCGATAGTAACCTGTAAGCCTCGATAACCTAAAGCTAAGCGTTCTTCAATTAAAGCCCCAAAATATACTCCTAAGGCAAAACCCGTACAAAATACGATTAACTTAACAGGATCGTTTAGTGAGCCTACCACTAGCCCTAAGGCTATGGTGTAAACTAATATTTCAAAAAATCCTATGATAGCTGCAGGTAGCCTATCTCCCCTAATTACTAAAATCATACGAATAGTGCCTAAAGAAACATCTATAATCCTAGCAAAAAATATAAATAAGAGTTCTAATATCATTATATCTTCTCCTTAATTCCAATTTTGGGGCGGATTATCCGAAATTCTTACCCGCCCTGCTACAGGATTAACAATAATATACTTTTTTACACCCTTTTTATTGGCCAAAGTAACAGTCCCTGCAGTAACAGGGGTTCCTGCGGAATTAAAAGCACAGTAAGGATTTCTTTCTATACCGCTAGGGATAAAAGTAGTTTTGCCTACATATCTTATGCCATTACTTAACTTATGATAAGTGTTTTTCTTTCCAGAGATATTAACATATCTAGTCATATAGCTATTATCATTAGGGTAAAATACTATAGTAACAGTTTGTCCATAATATATGGCCTCATTTCTGGCCACTTTTAAAACTTCAGCTAACTGTCGGGCTTCAGAATTAAGCTTATAATTGTCTAAAACTCCATTAACTACGGGTATAGCTATAGCAGATATAATCATCATTAAGGCCAATACCGTTATTATCTCTAAAAGTGTAAAACCCCTATCTAATTTAGCTTTAGGATAGCTACAGGACCAAGTGATTTAAAACAACTTCTTTCATATAATTAATAGGTGGGCTTAGCTCAGTTAGTATTTCAAAAGTTAAGGCCCCTTGATGTATAAACATAGGTAAGCCATTTACTATTCTCAAACTATTTGCTTCGGCTAGGGTCAAGAACTTAGTTTTTAAGGGATTATAAATTAAGTCACATACTATAACATGAGACTTAAGCCTAGCTAAATCAGCCATAGGTCCAGCATCTATGTTAGGATACATGCCTACTGGTGTACAATTAATAAGCATATCTATATCAATAGCTATATCATTAAAATTCGCTTGGTTAAGCAGCAATGAGCGGCAGTTAACCTTAGTCTGTTCACTTATGTAGTCAGCTAATTTGGCTGCTTGAATTTCATCATTATTAAGAAAGGTAAGGCTTTTAGCTCCTGCTCTTGCTAGTGCATAACCTACCGCCTTAGCAGCACCTCCTGCACCTAATAATAATATGTCACCCTTATAATCAATATTATCTTCCCTTAGTCCAGCGATAAAGCCATCCCCATCTGTATTATGACCCACTAAACGGCCTTTGGTATGCTTAATTAAGTTTACCGCTCCACAAGCCTTAGCTTCGGGGCTTATATCATCTAAATATTTAGTGACCCTTTCCTTATGGGGTATGGTCACATTTACCCCCAGCATGTCAAAAACTCTTACCGCCTCTACAGCTTTAGCTATGTCATCTGGTCTAACTTCGAGAGGTAGATAGACATAGTTAAGCCCCATTTTCGCTAAGACCTGGTTATGCATTAAGGGTGATAGGCTATGATCTAAGGGATAACCTAATATTCCTATTAATTTAGTTTTACTATTAATCATAGAAAAAATCTCCATTAAAAATCTCTATTATGATATAGGGCGAACGCTATAGCATTCGCCTTTACAAATTATCACATTTATAGTTTTAATTTTCAACTTAATATTCCCTAATACCCAGCTCTTTTCTCAGTTGTTTTAAGACAAAATATTCAAATGCTCTGGAGATTTTAGTCCCTGCAAATTCTTTTTTGTCAATAGGGATTACTAAGATAGTAAAAAGCTTAGCCCGATTACCACCTAGTATATCTGTAAATATCTGATCACCTATGACTACCGTTTCCTCAGCCTTAACCCCTAGGCTATCTAAGGCTTTAGTAAAGCCTATACGGCGTGGCTTTTGAGCCCTATGTATGTAAGGTATATCTAGCTGCTCGGCTACATTATATACTCGTTCTTGACCATTGTTGGAAAGAATACAGGCCTTAATTCCTTCGCTTTTAATATGGGCAAACCATTTTTTTATTTCTGGGGTAATATCATTACTATTCCATTCAGTGATAGTGTTATCAAGGTCTAGTATAAATACCTTCTTACCAGCCTTTTTTAATTCATCTA
>JAAYRQ010000049.1 GCA_012518685.1 Syntrophomonadaceae bacterium
CATTAATAACTATGCTGTAACTAATGATGTACTCGTATATGCTAATAATGAACCTACTTCTATAAATAGTATCACCGTAGGCACTCAAGTATTATTAGTAGCACCTAATTACAATGCCAAATACATAGAAGTCTTATCAGCTGGTAATGCTCCTGTCTCAGTAGCTACTATAAAAGGTACTCTAATAAAAGTATTGGCCGAACAAAGTGTTATTATTGTCAAAGATGAGGATGGTAACATCCTTACCAAACATATCGCTACAGGAGTACAGTGTACGGATACTAATAATAAAGTATATCCTTTAGCAGAGGTTCCCCTTAACATTGAGGTAGCCATTTCCCTTGATGCCCAAGGCTTTGTCAATTCCTTTGTTCTCCAAACTACTTCTGGCTACATTAAAGATACAGGGATAATATATGAAATTGATTCTAGCAATAACTTGATAATTTTAAAAAGTGGCGATAATTTTTCCACCTTCCAATATAGCGATTTAGTAGAAGTAATCATAGAAAAACTGCGGTTTGCAAATATAGATGATTTGCAAGCAGGTGATGAAGTTAAGCTGGAGACAGATAATAATATAGTCACTAAGATTACCCTCCTAAAATCCAAACAAGAATTAACTGTATCTGGTACGGTAGTTATGAATGATAAAGAAGTCTTAGTGCTTAAAAAAGATGACGGTTTATTTGAAACCTTTAAAATCTCTCTTAATCCTAAGTTGGAGATTTCGGGCTTAGACCTCCCTAGCATAGCTGATGTCTTAATAGATGATAATGTGACTATAGAGGTACAGGATGGGCTTATCGTGACTATTAAGGTAACTAACCGTTCCTATGAAAATAAACTACAAGGTACTCTTGTAGCGAAAGACGATGACACCTTAGTAGTAGAAACTAAGGATGGCAAGTTACACACCTTTAAGATTGCTAGATATTTTGATTACGATATTGGGGAAGGCAGGAATAAGGGCAATATTAGTAAGGGGCTCAAAGTAGAAATAGAACTTTTAGATAATAAGGTAATATACTTAACTACTAAAAACACTACTGCGGGTACTATTGTAGCTATCAACATTGACCGCAACCTACTTTCCTTAACTACTGATGATGGTTCTGTAACTTATCAAGTTGATAAAAATGTTGATGTGCAAATGGAGAACAACTCTAGGGCTAAGTTAAAAGACCTAGATAGGGGTGATATCGTAGAAGTCAAAACTAGTAAGGATGATGTCATTATAGAAATATATGTTGAGCAAACTTATATATATGAAGTTACTAGCTCAGGCAGTGACTATATAAGGGTAAAAGATGAAAAGGATAAAAGCAAGTATATAGAAAATGATGATAAACCAGATATTATAATTCCTAATGTATATAGACCTACAATGCAAGATTTTAAAACTGGTGATATAGTAAAAGTTACTTACTTAGGCTTTGCCGTAGAAAAAGTCGAACTCATCCCTGCAGTAGCTGGTGAAGTTTTATCCATAAACTGGACTAGCAACAATATGAGTATAGCTGGATTTGACGGTAGAGTAACTAATGTTAAGATAGCTAATAATGTTACCATAACCAAAGACGGGAAAACCTATAATAAATTAAGTATCATAAATATTGGTGATAGAGTAAGGGTAAAAGAAACTTCTAGTAATACGACCTATATAGATATAATGGAAAAACTACGAACTCAATATGCTGAAGCCGCACAGAATGATACGAAGCTATATATAACCCGTAATCAGGGTGCTACTTATATAGTCTATGATATAGCTAATTCCATCTATATCCATAAAGGTAATCAAACTTATAGCTTCAATAATCTTAAAGAATACGAATGGGTAAATATCTATTATATTGATAAGGTAGTTTATGAGATAGAAAAGGAATAGCCTTTAAAAAAAGCCCTAGGGGAAAGTCCTCTAGGGCTTTTTCTTAGGCATATAAATCATAAGGGGTAATCTGATATACATAATAATTAAGCCAATTAGCAAAAAGCAGGCTGCCATGGCTTTTCCACTTAACTAGGGGTTCCTTATGAGGGTTATCCTCAGGAAAGTAATATTTAGGTAACTGAATATTTTCGCCTTTTTCTACATCTCTTATATATTCATCCCTTAGCGTATATACATCATATTCTGAATGTCCCATAGAAAATATTTGCTTACCGTCTTTGGTCGCTACTAAATAAATGCCCGCTTCCTCAGATTCAGCCAATATTTCTAATTCAGGGATGGCCTCAATCTCCTCCCTATACACTTCAGTATGACGGGAGTGGGGTACCCAAAATTCATCATCATAGCCCCTTAGCAATTCAGCATGCTTATTATTAACCCTATGCTTAAAAACACCAAAAAGCTTTTCCTCTAGGATATAGTTATGCACTCGATAGTGATGATATAAGGCTGCTTGAGCAGCCCAGCAAATATGGTAAGTAGAAGTAACATTAGTCTTAGAAAAATCCATAATCATCTTTAATTCTTCCCAATAAGCTACATCCCCGAACCGCATTTTTTCTACTGGTGCACCAGTTATAATCATCCCATCATATTTCGAGTCCTTAATCTCACTAAAAGTTTTATAAAAAGCCTGTAAATGTTCTTCAGGTGTATTCTTACTCTTATAAGTTTCCGTATAAATTAAGTCTATTTCAATCTGCAAAGGAAAATTAGACAACATACGAAGTAGTTGAGTTTCAGTTAAATCCTTGTTAGGCATTAAATTAATAATGGCTATGCGTAAGGGCCTAATATCCTGATGAATAGCCCTACTCTCATTCATAACAAAAATCTTCTCTTTTTCTAATACATCCTGTGCAGGTAAATTTTGAGGCACAATTATCGGCACATACTTCGCCCCCTTTATATAGTAAATAATAAGCATAAACTACTTATGAATTGTATCGTTAATAATATCTATAATTTTAAAAAAATATGCCCTAGCTTACTGCATTAATAGCTTGTTCAATATCATTAATAATGTCGTTAATATCTTCAATGCCTACTGACACCCTAATTAAATCAGGCTTAACACCTGAAGATATTTGCTCTGCCTCGCTAAGTTGACGATGTGTCATACTAGCAGGATGTAAGATAGAAGTCCTCGTATCACCCATATGCACCACTAAAGCCGCTAACTTAACCCTATTAATAAATTCCTTGGCTTTTTTAGCTCCTCCTTTTAAAGCAAAGGTCAGCATACCACTACTACCTAAAGGTAGATACTTTTGGCTTAAAGAGTAACTAGGATTACCTTCTAGGGCGGGATAATTAACCCAAGCTACCTTATCATTATTTTGTAAATACTTAGCTAGGGCGAGGGCATTTTCAGAATGTCTCACCATTCTTAAGGCTAAAGTTTCTAAACTCATATGCAGGGTAAAGGCTACTTCAGCATTCATAACCGCCCCTAAATCCCGCATAAATTGCACCCTAGCTTTAGTAATATAGGCAACTTCTCCGAAAGCCTCTACATACCTTAAGCCATGATATGCAGGATCAGGCTCTGTAAGTCCTGGAAAATTACCATTACTCCAGTCAAAATTACCCGCATCCACTATTACTCCGCCTAAAGTACGAGCCTGTCCATCTATATACTTAGTCGTAGAATGAACCACTATGTTAGCCCCATGCTCAAAAGGGCGGCATAAATAAGGCGTGGGAAAGGTGTTATCCACAATTAGGGGTACCCCGTATTCCCTGGCAATTTTACCAAACTTCTCAAAATCAAAGACATTAATGCCTGGATTGCCTATAGTTTCGGCATACAAGGCCTTAGTATTGGGTCTGAATGCAGCCTTAATATCCGCTTCATCAGCCTCTGGATTAATAAAGGTAACCTCTATGCCTATTTTTTTTAGGGTTACCGAAAACAAGGTATAAGTTCCCCCATAAAGGGTACTTAAGGCTACAAAATGCTCACCAGCAGAGCAAATGTTTAGAATAGCTATAGTAGCTGCAGCTTGTCCCGAAGAAGTAGCTAAAGCACCTACCCCTCCTTCTAAAGCCGCCACCTTATGTTCAAAAGCCTCTACCGTAGGATTGCTAATTCTACTATACATATGTCCAGGCACTTCCAAGTCGAATAAGCCAGCTACATGATCAGCATCATCATAATAGTAAGTAGTACTTTGATAAATAGGTAAAATCCTCGCATCACCAGGCTTAGGATTATAACCAGCTTGAATGGCCTTAGTAGCAAAGCCCCAGTTCTTGTCGTACATTAATAAAACCTCCTAAAATAATAAATAAACCCCTTCTACACACTGACATAAGAAGGGGCTAAAAATCACCTAGACCTCTTCTCATCTTTCAGGTATAAAGACCTGCAGGATTTGGCACATTTCTAGTTATAAGCTAACTAGCTGTTGCTGGGCATCATCGGGCCAGTCCCTCCACCACTCTTGATAAGAAATTACATATTTAGTTTGAGTTAATAAATTGTACACGAAAAAAAGACATTTGTCATCTTCTTTAGGCTTATTACTGTAAATAATTTAGGCTATATAACTACACACCTTATAGGAAGAAGCACATCTAAGCTCTATATCGGTCCCTAGCTCATACCCAGCCTGAGTTAAAATATCAGTCACCGTATTATAGGCTAGGCTAGGCAGGTTGTTCTCACGACTAAGATGAGCTAAAAACACTTGCATATTAGGCTTTTTCTTAATATTAGCTAATAATTTACCAGCCTCTATATTCGATAAGTGCCCCCTGTTACCCAAAATCCGCTCCTTTAAAAAAGTAGGATAAGCACCATTTCTTAACATCTGCACATCGTGGTTGGCTTCTAATATAGCTATATCCGCCATTTCTAAGGCATCACTAACAGCTTCATCTACTAGCCCCAAGTCCGTAGCCACTACCCCCTTAAAATTACCACTAAAAAGGGTAAAACCTACTGGGTCAACGGCATCGTGAGATATGGGAAAAGGCTTAATATATAGATTATTAAGTTCTAAGTCATCTTCCAGATATTTTACACAGGCACTAGGCAACTTCTCCTGACAACTTATCTGCTCCCAAGTCTTAGGTCTAGCAAAGACAGGAATCTGATGCCGCCTAACCAAGACATCTATACCTTTTACATGGTCAGAATGTTCATGGGTAATTAAAATAGCATCCAGCTCCTCGGCCCTAACCCCTACAGACGCTAAGCCCAATTCAATCCTTTTAGCACTAATTCCCGCATCAATTAAAACTTTCGTGGACCCCATCTGAAAAAATATAGCATTACCACTGCTACCACTAGCTAAAATGTGAACTTGCATTAAAAATACTCCTTAAATCTCCTCTTATTCCTTCTGAGCCCTTAACTTACCCCAAGTATCCCGTAAAGAAACAATGCGGTTAAATACTAACTTGTCAGGCTTAGATTCAAGATCAGCTACAAAATAACCCTGCCGCATAAACTGGAAGCGTTCCTCCTTGCCTGCCTCTTGTAACATGGGCTCTACTCGAGCCTTATCCAAAATCATTAATGAATTAGGATTAAGCATGTTAGTAAAATCAGCTTCCTCATCTTCATCAGGATTTTCCTCCTTAAACAAATGCTCATATAATCTAAGCTCAGCAGGAAGAGCATGCCTTACCGACAGCCAGTGCAAGGTACCTTTTACCTTTTTACCAGCCTTAGGTCCGCCACTTTTAGTTTCAGGGTCATAGGTACACCTAATCTCTATAATTTCTCCAGACTCCTCATCCCTAATAACTTCCTCACACTTAATAATATAAGCACTTTTCAGCCTGACTTCCTTATCAGGGGATAATCTAAAAAACTTTTTCACAGGGTTTTCCATAAAATCATCTGCTTCAATATAAATCTCCCTAGTAAAAGGAATCAGCCTAGTTCCCCTTTCAGGCTTTTCAGGATTATTTTCCGTTTCGAGCCATTCTACTTGATCAGCAGGATAATTAGTAATAACTAACTTTAGCGGATTTAAAACCGCCATAGCCCTAGTTGCCTCGCTGTTAAGTTCTTCCCTTATACAATGTTCTAATAAGGCAATATCAACCCTGCTATTCCTTTTGGCCACCCCAATCCGCTCACAAAAACCCCTTATAGCGTAAGGGGTATAACCCCGCCTGCGTAAGCCAGAGATAGTAGGCATACGCGGATCATCCCAACCTGCTACTAAACCATTCTCCACTAATAAGCGTAACTTCCTCTTACTCATAACCGTATAAGTCAAATTCAAACGGGCAAACTCAATCTGCTGAGGTCTGCCATACTTCTCCACCCCATAAGCTATCTTATCTAAAAACCAATCATACAATGGCCGATGGTCTTCAAATTCCATAGTACATATAGAATGGGTAATACCTTCCAAGGCATCAGATATAGGATGGGCATAATCGTACATGGGATAAATTAGCCACTTATCACCAGTCCTATGATGTGTGCCCCTCTGAATTCGATAAATCACTGGATCCCTTAAATTAATATTACCAGCTGCCATGTCAATTTTTGCCCGCAAGACCCTAGCCCCATCCGGAAACTCCCCATTTTTCATTCTGTCAAATAAGTCTAGGTTTTCCTCCACAGTTCGATTACGATAAGGACTCTCCTTACCCGCCTCCGTCAAAGTCCCCCTAAATTCTTTCATTTCCTCTGGGCTTAAATCACACACATAAGCATCACCTTGCTTAATTAAGTCTATCGCAAATTCATATAACTTATCAAAATAATCTGCCGCATAATATAGCCTATCTTCCCAGTCAAATCCCAACCATCTTACATCCTCTTGAATAGAATCCACATATTCGATTTCCTCTTTGGCAGGGTTAGTATCATCAAAGCGCAGATTACATATACCCCCATTATTATTAGCCAAACCAAAATTAAGACATATCGACTTAGCATGTCCAATATGTAAATATCCATTAGGTTCAGGAGGGAAGCGAGTATGAACACGGCTATCATTTTTACCATTTTTAATATCTTCTGTAATAATATTTTGAATAAAATTACTAGCTAGGCTTCTTCCAGCTTCATTAGTTATATCTTCTAACTTATAGTCATCATTAGCCAATAACTTCTCCTCCTTAAATAATAAACCCCGTCATCATTTCTTATAATAAGATAACCCAAAATAAGTTAAAATATCAAATAAAAAAGTACATATTCCCTCGCCTTTTCCTAAAAGCTACCTAAATCGGGTATAATAATAAAAATTACTCAAAGGAATAGCCAAACTATGAAAACTAAACTAAAAAACTTTTTACTACTTACCCTAGGTGCTGTAATGGATGCGGCAGGCTTTTACTTCTTCCTAGCCCCTAACGAAATAGCCGCAGGTGGAATAACGGGCTTATCCTTAGTCCTTAACACCTTTTTCCCCCAGCTCCCTTTAGGATTAATTGTACTTATATTCAGTATAATCCTGCTCATTACTGGATTTATATTAATCGGAGCTAGCTTTGGGCTAAAAACGGTATATTGTAGTATAACCATTCCCCTTTTGATATGGGCATTTGAATACTTTATACCCTTAAGTGCACCCTTAACTAATGATACTCTAATCCAACTATTCTTTGGTGTATTTATTTCGGGTTTCGGTCTAGCCATCCTATTTAATCAAAATGCCTCCAGCGGAGGCACCGATATAGTAGCCCGTATATTACATAAATTCTACCGTATTGATATAGGCAAAGGCTTGTTAATGATAGATTTTCTCATTACTATTTTTGCTATGCTTGTTTTCGGCTTAGAAAAAGGCATGTATGCCCTTTTGGGAATCATCATATATGGCTTTGTCATAGATTATGCTATAGAAGGCTTAACCGTAAGTAAAAAAGTTACGATTATTACACAAGAGCCCGACCTAGTCGCCAAATTCATCGTAGAAGAATTAGGGAGGGGAGCCACCGTCTATACAGCTAAGGGAGCCTTTACAAAAGAGAAAAAAGAAGTGATTGTAACCATCATAAAAAGACTAGAATTTATAAAACTGCGTAACTATATCTTTACCATAGATAAAAATGCTTTTATAAGTGTCCAAGACACCCATGAAGTCTTGGGGGAAGGTTTTTTACCCCTAGATAGATAAAATAACACAAGGGGAAGCTGCTTTTGTGCCCCCTGTGTTATTTAAATAGCTTAAGATATTCCCCATAACCTGCCTTTTTTAAGTTCTCTTTTGGAATAAATCTTAAAGCTGCCGAATTAATACAATATCTTAAACCCATAGGTTCGGGACCATCCTCAAATACATGCCCTAAATGGGAATTAGCCTTTTTACTTCTGACCTCAACCCTTTTCATAAATAAACTCCTGTCTTCCTTATAAAAAACCTTATCCTCATTCAAGGGCTTAGAAAAGCTAGGCCAGCCACAGCCAGCATCATACTTATCCAGCGAACTAAACAAGACCTCACCAGAAACGATGTCAACATATAGGCCTTCCTCTTCATTATCCCAGTATTCATTATTAAAAGGAGGTTCAGTAGCATCCTCTTGAGTAACTCGATACTGTAGGGGAGTTAATTCAGATAGATTATGCTTACCCCATATCCTTTCTAAAAACTTACTTCTTCCTGAATGATTTTTATAGCGGTTATAATGAACTGGATTTTTAAGATAAAAATCTTGATGATAATCTTCCGCATTATAGAATTGAGTATAAGGCAGGATTTTCGTAACAATGGGCTCTTTAAAAACCCCAGAATCTTCTAATCTTTCCTTCGCTAGTATAGCTTGCTTTTTTTGTTCTTCATTATGATAAAAAATAGCCGTAAGATACTGACTACCTCTATCCCCAAACTGTCCGCCCTCATCAGTAGGGTCAATTTGCCTGAAAAATATATCTAATAGCTGAGCATAGCCCACTTTAGTAGGGTCAAATAAGATTTGCACAGCTTCTATGTGCCCAGTTTCGCCACTAGATACATCCTCATAAGTAGGGTTTTCCATATTCCCACCAATATAGCCCGCTATTACTTCACTAACCCCTTCCTTGCTCATAAAAGGCTCCACCAAACACCAGAAACAGCCTCCTGCCATAGTCGCCTTAGCTAGCATTACAACCACCCCTTCCAGCCGAAATATATAAATCTTCTTTAATTATAGCTATAGCTTGACCTTTCGGTATATATTTTATGCTTCTAGCTATAATAATAACAATTTATGAATTTGATTAGTTTATGTTATAATGTTGTGTTATAATATATTATAAGCCTGCCTGGATGACATCTTAAAACCCTAATGCAATTATTCATAATTAGCCATATATTAATCCTGTTTTGCAAAGTGCAAAAATAAGCACATATAATAGTTAGTTTAGATACTAATTTACAAAAGCATGCTTATTACTAGAGCAAGCTATAAGAAGTTTCGTAAATTTTGTTGTTTATAAATATAAGGGGGAAATAAAAATATATGAGTCTCATTAATCAAAAAGTAACCCACGATGTTTATGGGCAAGGAATAATTACCAACCTTAACGATTCGTACATTGAAATAAGTTTTTCATCCCAGCCTACTGGAGTTAAAAAATTTATCTTTCCTGATGCCCTAGGAATACACCTTAAACCTGTTGAACAAAAAACTACTGATTTAATTAGTAAAATAAAAAACCAACGCAGGAAAAGAGAGCAGGCTGAAAAGGAATTAAGACATAAAAAATTACAGCTACGGTTAAAACAGGAGCAGCGAGCTAGACAAGCTATAGCTCGTAGAGTTCATCCTGCTTCCCAATCAGTATTTTGGTGTACACCCGAAGAAGAAAGCCGCATCTTCATTAATTGGGAAATCTCTACTGGTACCATACAAAGTGGTAGCCGTAAAGGACAACCCCGAAATCTAGCTAGATTAGATCAAAATAGTGCCTGTCTTTTAACCGCTAGGGAACCAGATGAACCAGAAGCAGCTAGACGCATCCTAGGCCTTTTTATGATAAATCAACTTTCAAATTTAAAAGGAAATAGGGATGGATACATTAGAGCTCATTCACGATATAGATTGCAGCTTCCCGAACAAGTGACGGAAAAAATACTTTTTTGGAATTATTATATTAATGAAAAATCTCCAGATAAGATAAGCTGGAATACAGGGCGGCAACGCTATTTTGATAATATTTTAATCGCACAAATATTACGAGATATCCTTGCTCTAACAGATGAACCCTTAGGGCAAAAGCGGACCCGGGACTTTTTTGAACATTTTTGTAAAATGAATAATTTTACAACTGATGAAATAGCCAAGCCAAATGGTGCCTTAATGCAGGTCAAAACAGAATAGATGACATGCTAACCACGGGGACACACTCCTCGTGGTTACTTATTAAAAAGCATAAGGGAATTTCAAATACTTCTACAATTACTGGATCACAGCTACCCTTTTCCAAAATTCTTTCCACCTAGTTTATTTGCACCATGTATTTTAAAAAAATAATATTTAAAATATCACAATTATGGTGATGGACTATAGTAGCTTGATAAAGGGATACAGATGTTTGGCTTTTGGCAATACTGGTTAGAATAATTCATAAAAAGACCACCTTCTTTTATAGAGGGTGGCCTTTTTTACTAAGAACCTTTATATTCTACTAGCCACTTGCCATTTTCTTTTATCAGAGCTTTGTTACATTCCATAGTAAATCCAGCCCTTTGGTCTTGTGTAATTATTATATTAACTAAAACTTCATCAGCTTGGTTTTCTAAAATCCTCATATTATCTAGCATATCATAGCA
>JAAYRQ010000050.1 GCA_012518685.1 Syntrophomonadaceae bacterium
ACTCTGGATGAAGTAGGCAGTCTAGCTAACACCTTACTAGATCATAGCAAAATATCCTTAGCGGCTATTGGTTCAGAAGAAATATTATCTGAAGTTGAGCAAGAGTTTACTAGATATTTTAGATAAATAGACAAATGGTATTATGATTAAAAATATTCATTAATATAAAGAAAGCCAAATTGATTCAACGCTATTTATAAGGATAAGAGAAGAAAGGGGATGGATTTTTGCAGATTAAAATTAAACGCTTACATGCTAACGATTTACCCTTACCACAATATATGACTAAAGGCTCATCAGGCTTAGACCTATATGCAGCCATAGAAGCTCCCTTAACTATAGGCGTAGGAAAATTTACCTTAATTCCTACGGGGATTGCTATAGCTATTCCTGTGGGATATGAGGCACAAATTAGACCTCGGAGCGGTTTGGCTATCAAATACGGTATTACCGTACTTAATACCCCTGGAACTATTGATGCAGATTATCGCGGGGAAATTAAGGTTATTGTTATAAATTTAGGAAGTGATGAGTATATTTTAAATAGGGGAGAAAGAATTGCCCAAATGGTATTTACCAAAATAGAACAAGCTAATTTAATTATAGTAGATGATTTAGATGATACTAACAGGGGAGCTGGAGGTTTTGGACATACGGGCATATAGGAGGGATTTTTCATAAGACTTAATGAATTGGTAGGCAAGGAAATGGTTAATATTTATGATGGTTTGAGGATGGGGACGGTTGGTGATTCAGATATGTTAATAGATGAAAAAACAGGTCAGATTATTTCTATTATCTTACCTAATCGGGGTAATGCTTTTAACTTTTGGACTGATAGACAAAAATTGGTTATCCCTTGGGAAGCCATAATGAAAATTGGTCGGGAAGTTATTGTAGTGGATTTAGATAATACCCATATGCGGTTAAAAAATAATTCGTACTAAGTACATATCATAAGTAAAAATTTTATTAAAAGCAGGATAAGGTTTAAGTGTAACCTTACCCTGCTTTTTCCTTGTATAAACTAATTATAAATCTCTAGATTTAACTAAATCTAAAAGTTCAACCATGGGTTTCCCAGGGCTAATAACTTTAATTTCCCCAGTTTCTAATATTTCTCTTACAATTAAGCCGCTGTTATATTGTGCCTCAGGATCTTTTCTTTGGGCTAATTCAGTAATAAATAACTCTGGTTCAATGCATTCGGGTGCAATAACCCCTGTTTGGGTTACTTGGCCTGAACCTAATAAGAGTGCACCTGCTGCAGTTGGTATAGCGGTGGACTCACCCATGGATTGTGAACTAATACGCATTAATTCAAACTTTCTATTGACACCATTTTTTTTACCCTCGACGGAAACATACATGCCGCCTGCTCCTATAGTAGGACCCGATTGCATTAGATGAGGATTCTGGATTAAAAAGGATACTATAAAATCTGCAGGTTTTACTTCAACATCACCTACTTTGACAGGCTCTTCACGCCATAATTCTAAATCAACTAAATTCTTAACTAGTTTAGTATAAGATAAAACTGATCCCTTATTAGTTACGGTTTTTACTCCATCGATAAAGAATGGAATTGACATAGGCTCAGGGTGACCAATATCATAAAATGTTACTTCACCTAATGGTTCTGGGAATGTTACTGTAAGTGCACCAGCATCATTCATAGGCTTAACTTCCCTAAATTCGGAATCAATATAAGAGGGGACAGTTCCAGCACAGGCGTGAAGTAAATGCAATAAGACAGCGGCTCCTTCTTCTGCACCTGCACCCGCTCCATCTCCTGTATCACCTGTAGCCCAAGCTGTATGAATTACATCTACCTCGTCTAGCCAATCAGAGCCTATACGGGCAAAAAGGTTAGTAATACCAGGGGAAGCTCCCATGCCTATAAGTGCTGTAACCCCAGCTTCTTTAGCAGCTTCATCATATTCTAAAAGTTTGCGGGTTGCATCATAATCATCACATACATCAACATAATTTACCTTAGCTTCTATAACTGCTTCTACAACATAATGAGCCAGTCGGTAAAAAGGTCCAGCAAAATTCATCACTACACTAGCATCTTTAATCACTTCCATTAAAACTGGCTTATTAGTGACATCTACATAGACTGCAGAAATTTTTGAATTAGCGAGCTTTTTTTTAAGCTTGACGGCGGCATCATAATCATAGTCGGCGATTACAATCTCTTGACATTCTGATTTTGTGGCTAGATATTCTACTGCAACTGAGCCCATTTCTCCAGCTCCACCGATAATTACTATTTTCATAATTACAGCTCCTTTTTG
>JAAYRQ010000051.1 GCA_012518685.1 Syntrophomonadaceae bacterium
AGGGTGATGTAGTAATTATTTTAACTTACACCTTGCTCGAGGATGCTGAATGTACTAATCATCAGCCCAAATTAGTCTTTGTAGATGAGAATAATGAAATACAGAAAATATGTCAAGGGACTTATGAATAGGAGGAAGGTTTGTTGACCAAAGAGTTAATAGAATTTATTACTAGGCGTAAAAATGAACTTAACGCTCTTGTTGTATCCCATTTTTATCAGTTACCAGAAATCCAAGAGGTTGCAGATTTTGTGGGTGACTCTTTGCAATTAGCCAGACAGGCAGCCGAAACGGATGCACAAGTTGTAGTATATTGCGGTGTCCATTTTATGGCGGAAAGTGCTAAAATACTAAGTCCTAACAAAACCATATTACTACCAGAAGTCAATGCAGGATGTCCTATGGCGGATATGGCTACTGGGGAGGCTTTGAGGGCTAAAAAGGCTGAACATCCCAATTCGGTAGTAGTTTCCTATGTAAATACTAGTGCGGAAGTAAAAGCCGAAACTGATATTTGCTGTACTTCTTCTAATGCGGTTAGTATTGTAAAATCTATTCCTCTGGATAAGGAAATCATATTCGTTCCTGATCAAAATTTAGGTTCATATATCGAAAATCAGACGGGACGAAAAATGATTATGTGGGAAGGGTATTGTCCCATTCATAATAATCTTACCGTAGATGAAGTTATGGAACAAAAACGCTTACATCCAGAAGCCAAAATAGTAGTACACCCAGAGGTGCCAGAAAGCGTTGCTCATATAGCAGATGTAGTTAGCTCCACTTCGGGTATTCTAGATTATGTGAAAAATAGCTCCGATAAGGAGTTTATTATTGGTACTGAAGTAGGCTTTTTATATACTTTAAGCCAGCATTGTCCTGACAAAACTTTTTATATTGCTAGACCTGAATTTACCTGTCAAGATATGAAGGTAATTACTTTGGAAAGGCTTGCCAATGCCTTGGACAAGCTAGAACATCAGATTGAAGTTCCCGAGGATATTCGTAAAAAAGCTTATGATTCGCTAGATCGTATGCTTAAGATAACTTAGGCTGATTTTTATTAGAATAAGGTGAACAAATGAATATAGATAGATATATAGGGGTATTAGAACGGGGTACACCGATTCTATATAGTGATTTCCTAATTATTGGTGGAGGTATTGCGGGTTTATTTACGGCCTTAAAAGCTGCCAATTATGGAAGTGTAACGATTCTAATTAAAAAAAGTATTAACGAGTCTAATACCAAGTTAGCCCAAGGGGGAATTGCTGCTGCTATGCATGAGGAGGATTCCCCCTTTTTGCACTTGGAAGATACCCTAGAGGCTGGGGCTGGCTTATGTAATATAGAAGCAGTAGATGTCCTAGTCAGGGAAGGTCCTATGAGAGTAAGGGAATTAATGGAGCTTGGGGTTACTTTTGATATGAAGGATGGGCATGTTTCCCTAGCTAGGGAAGGAGCCCACAGTAAAGCGAGGATTTTACATGCTGCTGATGCTACAGGTGAAGAAATAAGGCGGGCATTAGAGGAAAAATGCCTTAACACACCAGATATAACTGTTATCGAAAATCAATTTTTAATCGATGTCTTGACCCACAATAGCAAAAAAGAATGTTATGGGGCTTTAGTCTATGATAAGAATAGCTCAAGCAAAAAGGCCTATATAGCTAAGGCTACTATTATCGCTACTGGCGGTACTGGTCAAATATATAAATATACAACTAACCCTGATGTAGCTACAGCAGATGGTATGGCAGCGGCCTATAGGGCGGGCTGTAGCTTAACTGATATGGAATTTATTCAGTTTCATCCTACCGTATTGTTCAGCAGAGATAGGGAACGCTTCTTAATATCGGAAGCCGTCAGGGGGGAAGGGGCTTTATTATATAATTATGCCTTAGAAAGGTTTATGCTTGAATATCATCCTTTAGCAGAATTAGCTCCTCGGGATGTAGTTTCCCGTGCCATTGTTAATGAATGTGTGAAACATAAAAACGATTATGTTTATCTGGATATGAGCATTATAGATAATGTGGAAAAAAGGTTTCCTAATATATTTCTGACCTGCCAAAAGCGGGGGATTAATATATACCAAGATTATGTACCAGTTTCACCTGCGGCCCATTATACTATGGGGGGCATTACTACTAATACTAGGGGTGAAACGAATATTTACGGCTTATATGCCTGTGGAGAAACTGCTTCTACTGGAGTTCATGGGGCTAATCGTCTGGCTAGTAATTCCTTATTAGATGGCATAGTGTTCGGACAAAGAATAGTCGACAATGCTGAGGAAATATTATATCGCAGAAATATTAATATAGATGAAATTTTTTCCTCCTTTGTTTTGGAATGGGTACATAAGCCTAATCGGGGTAATATAGCACCTTCGGAAGCTAAGGAAATCTTGCAAAATGTTATGTGGGATAATGTAGGCATAATTAGGCAGGAAGCTGGCTTGAAAATAGCTAATTTTACTATAGAAAGGCTATACAAGGGCTTAGCTAATGCTGAATCTGAGATAGATTATTATGAAGTAAATAATATGTTAACTGTTGCTAAGGTAATAGTACAAGCTGCCTTGTGGCGTAAGGAAAGTCGAGGGGGACACTACCGCAGTGATTATCCTGAAAGAGATGATGTAAGATGGTTAAGCCGTATGGATTTTATTAATTGCTAAATAGGAGGCTGGGTTAGAGTGACTTTTTTAGGATTAGATGACTTAATAATAAGGGCTTTGCTAGAGGATGTAGGACATGGTGATATTACTACTAACAATTTGGTTTTACCTACTGCTAGGGCCGAAGGTTCATTTTATGCTAAAGCCGTAGGGGTCATAGCAGGCTTAGAAATTGCGGAACGGGTATTTAGTTACTTGGAAGATGACATTCTTTTTAAGGCTCATAAATCTGATGGAGAAAGGGTATTAAAAGGGGAATTAATAGCTACTGTTATTGCTAGTACCCGCACCCTACTTACTGGGGAAAGGTTAGCCCTTAATTTTTTGCAAAGATTATCGGGGATAGCTACTAAAACGAATAATATGGCTGAGCTTATTAAGGATGAGAAGGCGATAATTGTTGATACGAGAAAAACTACTCCAGGATTAAGGGTATTAGAAAAGTATGCTGTCCGAGTAGGGGGGGCTAATAATCACCGTTTTGGCCTTTATGATGGGGTGATGGTTAAGGATAACCATATTAAGGCGGCAGGTGGTATTACTAATGCGGTGACAACTATTAGAGGTAAAATTCCCCATACTATTAAAATAGAAGTTGAAGTGGAGAATTTAGCACAATTACAAGAAGCCTTAGCAGTTAAGGCTGATATTATAATGTTAGATAATATGGATGTTACGACTATGGCTGAGGCAGTAAAGATTACTAAGGGAAGAGCCATATTAGAAGCATCAGGGGGCATAAACGAAGAGAGTATTTTACAGATTGCTAAAACGGGCATAGACCTTATCTCGGTTGGCAGTATCACCCATTCCGCGGTTGCTCTAGATATAAGCTTCCTACTGAACTAGCGAAAATATTATTCAGTACTTATTGTAGCTAAGCTTTTAATTAGGTCTATCATTTCTGCTTGGTTACTGGTTTGATTTATGGCTACCCTTATTTTAGCGGCTCCTTTTATACCTTTGGAATACCAGGCTAGGTGTTTTCTCATTTCTCGGGTAGCCAAGGCTTCGCCTTTGTATTTGCTGGCTAATTCTAGATGGTAAATAGCGGTATTAATGCGTTCTTCTATAGTGGGTGGTTCTATCCTAAATCCGTTTTCGACTAATTCTACTGCTTCTTGGAAAATGAAAGGGTTTCCTAAGGAAGCCCTTCCTATCATAATCGCATCACAATTTGTATATTCTATCATCTTTAAGGCAGCTTCGGCTGTCCATATATCTCCATTACCTATGACGGGTATGGTAAGGTTTTGTTTTATTAGCTTTATTATATCCCAGTCTGCCTTACCAGAATAATACTGTTCTCTAGTTCGACCATGTATAGCTACAGCACTAGCACCTTCGGTCTCTGCTATGCCTGCTAATTCAAGAGCATTAACATTATCAGGGCTAAAGCCTTTACGGAATTTAACGGTTACAGGGACTGTTACGGCTTTAACTACTTCCCTAATTATTTGCCTAGCCTTGGGCAAATCGAGCATAAGGGCTGCTCCATCACCGTTTTTTATGATTTTAGGGGTGGGGCAACCCATATTAATATCAATAATGGGGGCTCCGAGTTTTTCTATTTTGCGAGCTGCTAATACTAAGGATTCGACATCTGAGCCGAATATTTGCACAGTAACGGGTGGCTCTTCCTCATTTATATTGGCAATGGCTTCGGTGCGAGCCTGTTCATATATAAGTCCTTTATCACTAACCATTTCGGTATAGACTAAGCCACAGCCAAATTCTTTGGCTATTATGCGAAAGGCCTTATCTGTAACCCCAGCCATTGGGGCGGCTATAATGCGGTTTTTAATATTTAGGTTGCCGATTTTAAACATCTTGTCCTCGATTTATTTCATATATTAAGCGTAAGCCATTTAAGGTGAGTAAATCATCTACTACATCTATGACATCTGTTTCCTTAGCCATAATGTTTGCTAACCCACCTGTAGCGATAACGGTAACCTCTTTATCGATTTCCTTTTTTAGACGATTGACTATACCTTCAACTTGTCCTGCAAAACCATATATTATTCCTGCTTGCATACTTGCTATGGTATTTTTCCCAATTAAAGACTTTGGTTTTATTAATTCCACTCTAGGTAATTTAGCTGCTCTGGCCACTAATGCTTCGGTAGAAGTTCTAACTCCTGGGGCAATAGCTCCCCCGAGGTATTCGCCTTTTTCATTTACTACACAAAAGGTCGTAGCCGTTCCGAAATCTATTATGATTAAGGGACCACCGTATTTTGCAAAAGCACCAACTGCATTGACCACCCGATCGGCTCCTACCTCGCGAGGGTTATCATACTTAATGGCTAGACCAGTCTTAATCCCTGGCCCAACGATTAATGGTTTGCAAAGGAAGTATTTATTACTCAATTCTTCTAATTCCATCATTAAACTAGGTACTACGGAAGATATTACTACAGCTTTTACATTTTCAGTTTTTAATTTATTATAGGCAAATAGGGCATTAATTATCATGCCGTATTCATCACAGGTTCTTAGGTTATCAGTTCTAATTCGCCAATCTGTAAGTAAGACACCTTCAGCAAAAACACCGATAACCATATTCGTATTGCCTACATCAAATACCAAAATCATGGATTTTCCCTCCGTATAAAAATATAGTCAGAATCACAATTAGTAATTATAATTCCTAGGCAAATCTAGTCTTTTGGTTAATTGTACTGCTAAATAAGCAGAAATAGCAACTTTTATTAAATCAAAGATTATAAAGGGGATAAAACCGATTTTTAATAAAGTTATGACATTAATTGCATTTCCTAAGTAAAAATTTAAAATTAGGTACATGTATGGAAGCCCTACTAAATAATAAACTAGGACACCTATTATTCCCGCCATTATAAAATTGCTTAGGCGAGGCTTTTTAATTAATTTGGCTTGGATATAAGCTGCTGGGGGAAAACCTAGGATAAATCCAAAACTAGGTAATAATACATAGGCAAATCCACCATAAGGTGGGGCTGCAAAAACAGGCATACCTATTAAGCCTAAAACTAAATAGGCGAGCATACTTAGGGAGGCCGCCCGAGGCGATAGTACCGATGCTGCTAGGAGCATTATAAAGGGTTGCAGGCTAAAAGGTATTACAACTACAGGCTGAAATATTCTTACTAACATGGTAACTATACAGATTAAGGCCGTAAACATGGCGGCTAATACTAATTCATAAGTCGTTAATCTCATTTTTTAGGACTCCTATTGATGATTTTTCTCAATTAGATTAGCAGTAGTAAAGCGAACTGTCAATCGCTTACTGCAATATCTATATATGTAATTTAAGCAAAGCTTCTGCTGTGTCATTCTGACACTCGATAGAGTGAAAGAATCTTAAAAGTGTAATAAGGTGGAGAATGAATTCTCCGCTACTGAACTTAGAGGGAAAGATCCTTCACTTTGTTCAGGATGATATAGGGCGAGGGTTTAGAAAGACTATTATTAGCTCGGGGGAAAAAATAAATAATTAAATAAATGAAGGTATTTATAATTTGCTTGCATCTGAGGGGATGAGGGTGGTAAAATAATAAAAATATCTTTGTGCCCAATTTTGTGCTCAGGAGTTGTTGTTATGGATTTTTATAGAATTCAAGATAAGATCATTAGCTGGGAAAGGGTAGAGAAAACTTTACATAAAGCCCTGAATATGAGGGCTAAAGGTTTTTCACAGCAAGAGGTAGCTGATCGCCTTAATATTGATAGGACTTTTATCTCTCGTTTAGAAGGGATAGGGGAATTACGCAAGGGGCAGTCTATTGCCTGTTTGGGTTTCCCTATTTTAAATAAGGATGAAATTAAAAATATATTAGAAAAAGAAGGTGTGGATTTAATTCTATTAATGACTGAGGAGGAAAGGCTAGATTTTGTTAATAAGCGTTCTGGCAAGGAGTTGTTAAATGAACTTATGGATTTAACCGCACAGTTTAAGGCCTATGATGTTGTAATTCTAATAGGTTCTGATGAAAGAATTAAATTAGTAGAGAATATTTTAGATGGGCAGGTAATTTCTATAGAAATAGGTTCCTCACCTATTACAGAAGATAAATGGTTGGACCCTGCTATTCTTAAGCAGATACTTCGTAATATTAAGTATGCCAGGTAAGGGCTGGGGCTCGCCCAAACGGATTTAATGAGGGAGAAAGGGATTATTAATTAGGCATGAGGAGGCATAATATTGAAACATATACTTAGTGTTAGTCTAGGTTCTTCCAAAAGAGACCACGCTTTTGAAACTGATTTTGCTGGTGAAAAGTTTAGGATTGAGCGTATAGGTACTGATGGGGATTGGGATAAAGCTATAGATTTAATCAAGACAAATGACGGCAAAGTAGATGCTTTTGGCATGGGTGGTATCGATTTATACATAAATGTAGCTGGGAAAAGATTCATTATTGAAGATGCTAAAAGATTAATAGTACATGCTAAAAAAAGTCCGATTGTTGATGGAAGTGGACTAAAGAACACCTTAGAACGCAAATGTATTATGGATATTCAAAATACGGGGGTATTAGACCTAAGGGGTAAGAAGGTACTTATGGTATGTGCTGTAGATCGCTTTGGTATGGCGGAAGCTTTTGAAGAAGTAGGAGCTAACTTAACCTTGGGTGACTTTATATACACAGTTGGAGTTCCCCTGCCCTTAAAATCTTTACAAGCTCTAAAGGTATTAGGTAGAATGGCGGCTCCTTTTATAGTTAAAATGCCTTTTGATAAATTATACCCTACTGGTGATCAACAAAATGACATAATCCCTAAGCATTCCAAATATTATTATAATGCAGATATTCTAGCTGGCGATTTTAATTATATTCGCCGCTATTTGCCAGAGAATCTAGCAGGGCAGGTTATCATTACTAATACTACTACGACAGAGGATATCGCTCTCTTAAAAAGCAGGGGTATTAGTAAAGTAATTACAACTACCCCAGATATGGGTGGACGCTCTTTTGGGACTAATGTTATTGAAGCTTTGATAGTAAGTATTATGAAAAAACCGCTAGATAAGATAGCCCCCGAAGATTATTACAGTATGCTAAAAGAATTAGATTTGAACCCTGGGGTAATTGATTTAAGTGAGGTTTAATGTTAGAGCTTGATTTTGCTTACTTTAATTTAATAGATAATGAAAAAAAGGGGTTAATTCCTAAAAAATTTTGGTTGGAATTATTAACTCCTATTTTTTTTAGACCTCGTCTGGAAAGTTTGATTGACTTAAGGGAACTAGAGTCTAAAGGCTGCAATATATTGTTTCCTATAGCCATTAATCATTTGGATATCTTAAGTTTTAATACTTTTAAGAATGTTATTGATAAATCCTTAAATATTATTGGTAAATACGACATAGACTATATGGCAGTTGATAGAAATTTAAAACCTTATTTATTAGAAGCCCCTGAAAAATTAGTTTTCGGGGATAATTTTATTAAGGCACTGGCTAATGTGCTAATTCAGAATCTTCTGGAAAAGCATCCTATGAAAAAGATTATTGTCATCGGTGAGCCTCTTGATTTTTACGAGTTTTTAGAGGTTATAGCTAGTTATGGTTTACCTATGGCTATACAAAACTATAATCCTAGTCAATACGAACTTTTAGTCCATCGTATGTTATATGAAAATGGCTCTGCTATTAGTAATAGTTATATTTGCCCAGATGACTGGGATAAGGGTCATTTGGTTTTATATTTTAATAAGCTTATTGATGGTCTTAGTATTATAATGCCTGAATTAGCTTACATGGAGTTTACTAATAAAAGAGTTGATATTAAAGAAAGTTTTAAAAATAAAATGTTGGCTAATCATATTTCCATAGGCATTAATAGTCTAGCCCCAATTATGGAAACTTGTTTATTAAGTAAAAGAGGGTTTTCTATGCATAATGGAGAAAAAGGAAAGGCGACAGTGCCATTAAAGGGCAAGGATTTTTTGCACTTACAAGCAATCGGCGATAAATTAGGCTTATGGGGTAATTTTCTTGACAATGGAATATGAGGTCTATATAATACCTTAAAGACATAATAAGAAGGTATAGGAAATACTGGTTATGACCTATTTTTCTTATTTTTTTAGGCTACTAAACTAGATAGGCAGGGTGTTCCTTGCCTTTATAAGTTTTAATGATAGGAGCGATTTTATGGCGGTAGTTAAAGAAGTTTTATTAACTAAGGAAGGGCTAACTAAGTTAGAGGCTGAGCTTGAGCATTTAAAATCTATTAAAAGGCAGGAAGTGGCGGAACGGATTAAACAGGCGATTGCTTTTGGGGATATTTCGGAAAACTCGGAATATGAAGATGCGAAAAATGAGCAAGCATTTATTGAAGGACGGATATCTAGTTTAGAAAAAACCCTAAAAAATGCTCGCTTAATGGAAGACCATGATATTCGTACTGATGAGGTATCCCTAGGCTCTAAGGTTACCTTAAAGGAGTTGGGTTCGGGTCGTGAGGTAACGGTTACTATAGTAGCTTCAGTAGAATCGAAGTTAAGGGATGGCAAAATATCCGATGAATCCCCAGTCGGGAAGGCTATTATGGGGAAAAAGGTTAAAGATGAAGTAGAAGTTGAAGCACCAGCTGGTCTTATAAAATATAAAATTATGAAAGTTGATAGGTAGTTGATGGTTCTATATTAAGGGATGTGTGTTAATGTCAGACCAAGATTTAAAGGAAATTAATGAATTAAGAAAAGTGCGCTTAGAAAAATTGCAAGAGTTAAGGGATTTGGAAATTGATCCCTTTGGCACTAGATTTGACCGCGATACTATGGCACAAGATATTATAGATAATTTTGACCGCTTAGTTGATACTAAGGTTATGGTCGCAGGCAGGATTATGTCCAAAAGGCGGCATGGCAAGGCGGGATTTGCTAACTTACAAGACTATTCGGGTATTATTCAATTATATGTGCGTAAGGATGATATCGGAGATGAGAATTATGAACTCTTTAAGAAGCTTGATATAGGGGATATTTTAGGCATTGAGGGCCAAGTTTTTAGAACTCAAAAAGGAGAAATTAGTATTCATGTCGCTAAACTTACTTATTTATCTAAGTCTTTAAACCCTTTACCTGAAAAATGGCATGGCTTAAAAGATGTGGAATTAAGATACCGTCAGCGTTATGTGGATCTGATTGTTAATCCTGAGGTTAAAGAAACATTTATCAAAAGAAGCCAGATTATCAAGGAAATGCGTGCTTACCTAGATAATAAAGGGTTTTTAGAGGTGGAGACCCCTATGATGCAACCTATTGCGGGTGGGGCTGCTGCTAGACCTTTTGTTACTTACCATAATGCACTTGATATGGATCTCTTTTTGCGTATTGCCCCTGAATTATATTTAAAAAGGTTGATTGTAGGCGGCTTGGAGAAGGTCTATGAAATTAACAGAAACTTTAGGAATGAAGGTATATCTACTAGGCATAACCCTGAATTTACTATGTTAGAGTTATACCAAGCTTATGCTGATTATGAAGTTATGATGGAATTGATGGAGGATTTAATTTCTACGGTTATGCTTAAGGTTAATGGCAGCACTAAGGGTGAATTTGAAGGGGTAGAAATAGACTTTGCTCCTCCTTGGCGCAGAATTACGATGTTGGATGCGATTAAGGAATATACAGGACTTGATTTTAATGAGATTAATTCTGATGAAGAGGCTTATAAGGCTGTAAAAGATATGGCGATTAAGGTTGAAGAAGGCTATTCGCGGGGAGAAATTATTAATGAGGTTTTTGAAGCTTATGTAGAGGACAAGCTTATTCAACCGACTTTTGTCTATGGACATCCTGTGGAAATATCGCCTTTGGCTAAGAAAAATAGGGATAATCCTCAATATACAGATAGATTTGAAGTTTTTATTATGCAAAGGGAGATTGCTAATGCTTTTTCGGAGTTAAATGATCCCCTAGATCAAAAGGAAAGGTTCTTAAAGCAAGTGGAAAAAAGAGCTAGCGGGGATGCGGAGGCTCATATGATGGATGAGGATTATATTAATGCCTTATCTTATGGGATGCCACCTGCTGGTGGCTTAGGTATAGGAATAGATCGTATAGTTATGTTAATGACTAATTCCCCGTCTATTAGGGATGTTATTTTATTCCCTACTTTAAGACCTAGGGAACTATAAAAAATATAATAAGTATTCTTGTTATTTTTTTGTTTTCTTGATATAATCGAAAATGCAGTTTATTGAGATCTTTTGACCTTTATATAAATACTGTAAGTAAATACCCGAAAAGAGGTGAAACAGGTGAAACAAGGAATACATCCTGAATATCATCGTGCTGTTGCTAGATGTGCCTGTGGTAACGAAGTTGAATTAGGTTCCACAAGAGATCAAATAAGGGTAGAAATCTGCTCTAAATGCCACCCTGTCTATACTGGTCAGAAGGGTAGGGTTGTTGATACAACTGGTAGAGTTGATAGATTCAAGAAAAAGTATGGTTTGGAATAGTTGATAGCAGGGCTTATGTCTCTGCTATTTTTCTACCTACATTAATGTTAAAATAAATGTAGTTTGTTAATATAGAAGGTGATTTTTATGAAAAAGCCCTCATACGGAGGGATGGCAGTTATTGAAGGGGTTATGATGAGGGGACCTGATACCTCTGCAGTAGCGGTTAGAAGACCTGATGGTAAGATAGAATTAGAAACTGAATCTGTGAAAAGCTTAGCCACTAAGTATCATTTTTTGAAATGGCCTTTTGTGAGGGGTACTTTTATTTTAGTTGATTCTATGGTGGTTGGTATTCGCATGCTTAATTTATCGGCTAACTTATCTATGGATGAGGAAGAAGAAGAATTAACCGCTAAGGAAATATTTTTTACGGGTTTATTTGCCTTTGTGCTTGCGATTGTCTTATTTATTGCCTTACCGACGGCGATTGTGCATTTTACTAGTCAGTTTTTAGGGGGCGTAGTAGCCCAAAACATTGTGGAAGGCATTATTAGGATTACGGTTTTTCTATTGTATGTTTATTTGATTTCCAAGATGGAGGAAATTGATCGGGTATTTATGTACCATGGGGCTGAGCATAAGACTATTTCTACTTATGAAGCTGGAGAAGACTTAACTGTCGATAATGCTCGTAAATATACGACTTTACATCCCCGTTGTGGTACTAGTTTTTTGTTAATTGTTATGGTTATTTCTATATTTGTTTTTGTATTGTTAGGGGAAGGGACTTTGTTTTATCGGGTATGGTCTAGGTTAGCTGTTTTACCTATCGTAGCTGGTTTGGGGTATGAGTTTATTAAGTTTTCGGCTAAGTGGTATGGGCATAAATGGGCTAATATCTTAATCGCTCCTGGTCTAGCTTTGCAAAAGCTTACTACTAGAGAGCCTGATGATAGTCAATTAGAAGTAGCTATTACTGCACTTAAAGCTGTATTAGTGCCAGAAAAGGATAATAATGAAATCGCTCAAATATCCACTGAAGTTGTTACCCTAGAAAGTTAGGAGGAGTAATACTTGCTGCAAAGGTTAGATAATTTAGTAGAAAAATATGAAGAATTAAATCTTATTCTTAGCCAGCCTGAAACGATTGCTGATCAAGCTAAGTATCAAAAATATGCTAAGGCACACGCTGATCTGGCTGATGTTGTTACTACTTACCAAGAGTATAAGTCAGTTTTACAACAATTAGATGATAGCCATGAAATGCTAGCTGAGGAAAAAGATGAGGATTTTCGGCAACTGCTTAATGAGGAATTAAGTGAATTGGAAAATCGTAAAACTGTCCTAGAACAAGAACTTAAAATATTACTATTACCTAAGGATCCTAATGATGAGAAGAGTGTTATTATGGAAATTAGGGCAGGAACTGGCGGAGATGAAGCCGCCTTATTCGCAGCCGATTTATTCAGGATGTATGTTAGGTTTGCTGAGGAGAAGGGCTGGAAAATTGATTTGATGGATTCTAATTATACTGATATAGGTGGTATTAAGGAAATCATTTTTGTCATAGATGGGCAGGGGGCTTATAGTAGATTAAAATATGAGTCTGGGGTTCATCGGGTACAGAGGATTCCCTCAACGGAATCGGGTGGTAGAATTCATACATCTGCAGCTACGGTGGCGGTTTTGCCTGAAGCCGAGGAAGTGGAAATAGATATTGATCCCAATGACTTGAAAGTGGATGTCTATTGTTCTAGTGGACCCGGTGGTCAGTCAGTAAATACCACGCAATCTGCAGTAAGAATTACTCATAATCCTACTGGTTTGGTTGTAACTTGCCAAGATGAAAAATCCCAGCATAAGAATAAGGCTCAGGCCTTAAGGGTGCTTAGAGCCAGATTAAAAGAACTTTTAGAAGAAGAACAAAATGCTGAAGTGGCTGGAGAGCGTAAGAGTCAAGTAGGCTCAGGGGATCGTAGTGAAAGGATTCGTACTTATAATTTCCCTCAAGGCAGAGTCAGCGATCACAGGATTAATTTAACCCTACATAAGCTAGATGCTATAATGGAGGGGCAGCTAGATGAGTTAATAGAAGCTCTAATTACTTATGACCAAACCCAACTTTTAAAACAGGTGGAATAAGTGTGTCTAAAACATGGAGAATTGCAGATTTATTAAGCTGGACTACTGATTATTTTATGAGAAATTGTATAGATTCACCCCGCTTAGAGGCGGAAATATTATTGGCCCGCGTTCTCAATATGGACCGGGTCTATTTGTATGCCAATTTTGATAGACCTGTAGATGAGGCCGAACGCGATCACTATAAAGATTATATAAGAAGGCGAGTGGCTGGAGAACCATCAGCCTATATAGTTGGCTATAAGGAGTTTATGTCTTTGGATTTTAAGGTCACTGATGAGGTTTTAATCCCCAGACCCGATACTGAGGTATTAGTGGAAAGTATTATTGAGCTAGTAGGGGAAAGGGAGAAGCTTAAGATTTGTGACATTGGTACGGGTTCGGGTGCCATTGCGATTAGCCTAGCCCACTATTTACCTAATAATGTTATATATGCGACAGATATTTCTAGTAAGGCCTTAAATATAGCTCGGGAAAATGCCCTTAAACATAAGGTGAAGATTAACTTTTTAGAAGGTAATCTATTATCACCTGTTAGTGATTTGGGCAAATTTGATATTATTGCGGCTAATTTGCCTTATATTTCCCCTAATGATTTTAGTAAATTAGCTAATGAGGTAAGAGATTATGAACCTGAATTAGCTTTAATAGCGAATGGTGATGGCTTAGATTTGTATAGGGAGTTTATTCCAGAGGCCTATGACCTCTTGACTCCTAAGGGCTATTTGTTTTTTGAAATAAGCTATGACCAAGGAGTCAAGGCCCTCAAGTTAGTAAGTGATTTTGCGGAGGCGGAATTAGTTAAGGATTATGCAGGACTAGATAGGCTGATAATGGCCCGAAAGGGGTAGTGTTTTTTGGAAACTCTGCTGATGGAAGTAGAGGCGGATAAGCCTAATGAAATATTAATAACTAAGGCGGCTAATCTACTCTTATCTGGTAACTTAGTAGCCTTTCCTACGGAAACAGTTTATGGCATAGGGGCTACGATAGCAGATGATAGTGCGATTAGGAGAATTTTTACTATTAAAAATCGCCCATTGAATAATCCCTTATTAATTCATGTTAGTAGTTTGGAACAGGTAGAACAACTGTTGGGCAACATTCCCCCTATCGCAGTAAGATTGGCGGAAAAGTTTTGGCCTGGTCCTCTTGCTATGATTCTAGCTGCAGGGGACAAGATATCTCCTTTGATTACTGCTGGGACTAATAAAGTAGGTTTTAGGATGCCTGCTAATAAGGTTGCCTTAGAATTAATTAGGATAACGGGTCCTTTAGCTGCTACTAGTGCTAATCTTTCTAATCGTCCGAGCCCTACTATGGCGAGGCATGTTTTAGATGATTTAGGGGGTAGGATAGCTGCCATAATAGATGCTGGACCTACTAGCTATGGAATAGAGTCAACTATAATTGATATAAGCGAAATGAATCCTAAGATTTTGCGTTTGGGTGGAGTTTTACTGACCGAAATTGAAGAAACTATAGGTGTTAAGTTAGATGAAGTTCCTAGAGATGAAAGATCTTTTTATGATAGTAAAGTTAAAATAATTCTTAATGATAATAGGAAAACTTTCTTAGATAATATTAGTAAGTTTTTATTAGCTGGAAATAAACTTGGGATTATTCATAATAACTATTTCCCTAAGCATATAGATAAAGGAATAACTAAAGAATATGAACTAGATATTAAAAGTGCTAGTAACCAGTTATTTACTATTATTAGGGATGCGGAGGCTTGCGATATTGAGCTACTCTTATTGGCACCCTTGCCCTCAGATTTAACTTTGGTTAATCCTGCCTTATTAGACAGGCTAAGTAAATTGACTTAAGGGCGATATTATTAGCTTAAAGGGTACAGTGCCAAAATCACCTCCTGTTCAGTGGCACTTCTCGCCTCATCCGTGGGGCTCGCCCAATCTTCTCAAATCACTTTTGCAGGTCCAACCCTAATAGTGAAGCGATAGCAGAACATCGGAAGTGCCCTAGGGTATATCTACCCTACTTCGTCAATCGGTTACTACAATATTTATATATAGAAAAACTATATGTGTAATTTAAGCAAAGCTTTCTCTGTGTCATTCTGACACCCGCAGGGTGGATGAATCTTAAAGGGAAGCTTATTAATTTAATGAAATCGAAAGCTAATAGTAAAAGTGTTATTACCCTGGGGTAAGAAAATCTTTTTTTGATAGGAGTTATGTTATGCTTGTAAATTTAGCTACTATTATTATAGTTGCTCTAGTATTAGGCGTTGATGCCTTTTCTTTATCACTCGGTTTGGGTTTGCAAGGGGTGAGGAGAAGGTATGAAGTCAGATTTACAGCGGTAGTATTTTTATTGCATATTTTTATGCCTTTATTAGGTTTAGTATTGGGTATAGTTGTAGGTAATTTTTTAGGCTTGTGGGCTGCCCGAATTGGTGCCCTAGTATTAGCCTATATAGGTGTAATTTTTTTATACCAAGGCTATCAAGAAACTAAAATTACTTCCTATTCTTTCAAAAATGGACAAGATGTTTTAAAATCTAATCATAACTTGCATAATGATAGCTTCAAAAACCTATTTATTTTAGGTATATCTGTAAGTGTAGATGCCCTTACCGTTGGATTTAGTCTAGGTACTTTCCATATGCCGATTTTAATTACAGTTATAATTATAGGATTAGTAGCGGGAATTATGACTTTATTAGGATTTATAGGTGGGCGTTTATTTAGCCGAGCAGTAGGCAGTTATGCCCAGATGATAGGTGGGCTTATATTAATAGGCTTAGCTTTAAAAATAATTTTCCAAGGGGGTTGATATGTTGAAAATTTTATTGGTATGTACAGGTAATACTTGCCGAAGTCCTATGGCTAGTGTATTGCTAGAAAATATATGGTCAAAAAGACTACCAGAAAAGGAAATTAAAATCAAGTCGGCAGGGCTATTAACGGGGGATGGCTTGCCAGCTAGTTCCGAAGCTATAGAAGTTATGCAGGAATATGGTCTGGATTTGTCTAATCATAAATCTAGGCAAATAACAGAGGACTTAGTTAAGGAAGCAGATATTATACTAACTATGACTAATTCGCATCTTTTTGCCATGTTAGAAATGTTTCCAGACTATGCCCCTATAATATTCACTATTTCGGAATATATTAATCATGATGGGGAGGTAGAAGATCCTTATGGCAGAGGGATAGAGGCATATCATACTACCGCCCAAGAATTAGCATTTATAGTTAATGAGCTAATAGATACCTTACTAAAAGAGTGGGGGGAGTAGGCGAAATAAGCAAGGGCATTAAGCAGGCAAATTTTTCTAATAAGAGGTGTTATAATGAAAATAGCTATAGGTAGCGATCATGCAGGGGTAGTATTAAAAGCTGAAATAACAAAGATCCTAGAAGAACTAAGCTATGAAGTAATTAATTGTGGTACAGATAGTTTAGAATCGGTAGATTATCCTGATATAGCAGAGAAAGTAGCCAAGGAAGTCATAGATTACAATATTTTAGGTATTATTATCTGTGGGACAGGGATAGGTATATCTATAGCTGCCAACAAAATTCCAGGGATTAGGGCAGCCCTATGTCAAGATATTTACACAGCTAGATTAGCTAGAGAGCATAATAATGCCAATATTGTGTCAATAGGAGCCAGGATTACAGGGCCAGGATTAGCAACTGAAATTGTAAAAACTTTTATAAAAACTGATTTTCTAGAAGGAAGACACCAAAGAAGAGTAGAAAAGATAAAAGAAATAGAACTTAATTGGAAAAGGGGTAATTAATTAATGGATTATATCGAAAAATATGTACAACCATTCGATCCAGAAATAGCAGAAGCTATAGAGAAGGAAGAAAAAAGACAAAATAATAAATTAGAACTAATTGCCTCAGAAAACTTTGTTTCACGAGCGGTTATGGCTGCTCAAGGTTCTGTTTTTACTAATAAGTATGCTGAAGGCTACCCAGGTAAGAGATATTATGGAGGTTGTGAATATGTTGACATTGCCGAAGATTTAGCCAGGGATAGGCTCAAAGCTATTTTTGGTGGTGATCATACTAATGTTCAGCCCCACTCGGGGGCCCAAGCTAATACAGCCGTTTATTTTGCTTCTATTAAACCAGGGGAAACTATTATGGGTATGAATTTAAGCCACGGAGGTCATTTAACCCATGGTAGTAAGGTAAATATTTCAGGCAAATATTTCAATTTTATAGATTATGGGGTATCTCCAGAAACGGAAACTATAGATTATGAAGAGGTATATAAGACAGCCCTAGAACATCGACCTAAGATGATAGTAGCTGGTGCTAGTGCTTATCCGAGAGTAATTGATTTTAAAAAGTTTAAAGAAATTGCGGATGCCATTAATGCTTACTTTTTTGTGGATATGGCACATATTGCTGGATTAGTGGCTGCAGGCTTACATCCTAATCCTGTTCCTTATGCTGATTTCGTCACATCTACTACTCACAAAACTTTAAGAGGACCTAGGGGTGGTGTAATTATATGCCAAGAGGAATGGGCAAATGCTATTGATAAAGCGGTATTTCCTGGTATTCAAGGTGGCCCTTTAATGCATGTTATAGCTGCTAAAGCCATCTGTTTTAAAGAAGCCTTAGCCGATGAATTTAAAAGCTACCAACAAAGTATTGTCGATAACGCTAAAACATTGGCTAATGCTTTAATGGAAAATGGCTTAAGATTAGTATCTAATGGTACTGACAATCATTTAATTTTGGTGGATGTCAGACCTAAGGGATTAACTGGACAAGAGGCAGAAACTATATTAGAAAATGTAAATATAACCGTTAATAAGAATGCCATTCCTTTTGATCCTGAAAAACCTTCGGTTACTAGTGGAATTAGAATAGGCACTCCTGCTTTGACTTCTAGAGGATTTAACACTTCTGATATGCATGAAGTAGCTGCAGCTATAACTATAGCCTTAGATAATCCAGAAAAAGAAGCAAGTTTACAAAAAGCACGAGAAATCGTGCAAAATCTATGTCTTAAATATCCACTGTATAGCATATAAGATAATGGGGTAAAAAAATTGCACAAAATTAGATCTGATAGACCTACATGGGATGAATATTTTTTACAATTAGCAGAGCTAGTAGCTAGCCGTTCTACTTGCCTGAGGAGGCAAGTAGGGTCTGTCTTAGTTCGCGATGAAAGAATTATATCCACTGGATATAATGGAGCCCCTCGCGGTATTAGGCATTGTTTAGAAGTGGGTTGCTTAAGGGAGAAGGAAGGTATTCCTTCTGGACAACGCTATGAATTATGTCGGGGGGTACATGCGGAACAAAATGCCATTATTAATGCTGCCTACTATGGTGTAGCTACAAATGGAGCAGTCTTATATTGTACTAATCAGCCTTGTATTATATGTGCACGAATGATAATTAATGCTGGGATAATTAAAGTAATTCATTTGGGCAATTTTGATGATAAATTAGCACTAGAATTTATGGAAGAAGCAGGTATTGAGATAATTCACAAAATACGGGACTAGTATTTTGGCTTATGATGAGGAGAATTTTATGCAGGTCAAAACATTATCATTACCTAAACTTAATAAACTAAATCCAACTTTGGAATCTACAACCTTAAAATTAATGGAAGAAACAGGAGAATTGGCACAAGTTATCGGCAAATTTCGAGGATTAAGCGGTGAAAATATTATAATGGATGATGAAACCGTTTTAAATGAAATTGCGAAAGAATTATTAGATGTAGCACAAACCGCTATTACTATGATGTTTGTTATGGAAGAACAGTACGGAGTTAATATAGAATTAGCCTTAAAAGAACACTGTGAAAAGTTGGAAAGAAAAGGATATCTAAGTTTAAGCTCTAACTCCTAGAGGATGGGATTAAGCCTAGAAAATACCCCACTCATTTTAAGTAAACTTTTAAGGGATACTTAAAAAGGGGGAATTATCCTACAATTTGCAACAAATAAACTATAAAAATTTAAATATTCAAAAAAGGATTTTGTACCTGTTTGACGAATTAGGAATACGGGGATGAATTCATTTCAAAACATATTTATTAAAGGTGTGAAAAAATGACACAATCAAATAAACATTGGGCGAAAGCACTAAGTGATGCGATTAACCTAGTAACATCTATCGCGGCCGCTATTG
>JAAYRQ010000052.1 GCA_012518685.1 Syntrophomonadaceae bacterium
CAATGGATTGGGAACACCATATTTAAATCCTAGTTTAGCTACATCCAAACTCTGTACAAAGGCATCAATTATTCTGACTGGGTTATCTTCAGTAATATAATCGTCTATGCTGTCGGGAAACATAGTTACCTGATTACGATCTTCACCTTTTACATAAGCCAATATCAACACCTCTTTCTTAGTAATATTATACTACAGGATGCCGATATATTGGGAGTTATATTGCTTTATCCCAATGCCCTTTTTGCTGACTTTTTAAAGTGTTTTCACACAGTCTGACGGTCCCGTTTGCATGTTGCCTCATCTGCCCCTTCTCAATTGGCTTTCACCTCTAATGAATGTTAAAATCTAGTTTAATATAGAATTTTAAAAAGGAGGTAATGATTTTGGCGATTTTAAATGATGATGTAAAAAAGTATTACAAAGTACTGATATGTGGATCTTAGCTACCGCTGATAAGAATGGTATTCCTAATGCAGTACCGATTAATTTTGTGGAAATATTAAATGATAAGCAAATAATGCTAGTCGATATTTTAATGAAGAAAACTATAGCTAACCTAGAAGTTAATCCTAATGTAGCTGTAACTGTATGGTATGAACATGACGGTTATCAAATCAAGGGCAAGGCTACTATCGAGACATCTGGGGCAAATTTTGAGTCAGGCGTAGCCCAGGTAAAGAAAGAAAAGCCCTTTTTAGATCCCAAGGGAGTAGTAATTGTAGATATAACTGAAATATACCTCACTACCCCCGGCCCTGATAATGGTAAACAACTTTAAAATTTACCCTATAAAAGTACTGCCTAATTAGCTTGGGCAGTACTTCTTTTTCCCCAAGGTTTAATATATGAAATTATAACTAAGAAAAACATGATTCCTAAGGCTATAGAAATTCCAAGTATTAGCATCTGTCGACTATGAAAATAGGCCGGATTATGCATAGGGTTAGCCTGACTTAGAAAGGTAATCTTCTCTAGCCAAATGGGCATCCAAGTTCGGCCGAAAAGAATTGCGGTAATAGTACCCAGCGTTTTTACAATAATCCAATAGTATTTAGTCAATTCCCATTTAGTACGCAAAGCCAGCCAAATCCCAGTAATAAAGCTACCGAAAATACCAGGTATAATTAAAAACCAAATAAAATATCTAGTCAGGAAATGAGCCGAGTAAATCTGTATCTGATCAGCTACAATAGCTGTGGATACCAAAGTGAGTACTAGATTTCCTAGTAGACCACTAATGGCAAATATTACGAAAATAACATGGGCAATTAACCAGTTTCTTCTTTGTTTAATATTTAATTTATTCGGTTTGTATTTAGAAATCAAGAACATAATACCTATCATTACTGCTATGATAACCAAAGTGGATAATATATCTAAAAATGTAGCCATGTTATGCCTTCTTTCTATGTAGCCAATGTTTTGAGTTGCTCACTCACTTGATATATTCTCTATCCAGGGATTTTAACCTGCCTTAATAGCCTATCTCTTTTAAAATAGCCGCTAAGGTTCTTAACCTTTCGCCTATAAGCTCATCATCTTTAGTAATACTATCTCTAAAAAGTTTTATATCTTCATCAATTAAGGGATTATCCGTACATACTTCAACTGTCATGGCATCACCTTGTAATCCTATTCTGTCAATAGTAGTCTTTTCAGGGTCATAAAGTTTTTCATAACGGTAAGCTTCCATAAAATGTTGTCTTGTTTTGCATATTAGCAAGGCTAAATCAAGCACCCTATGCAATGGTAATTCCTCGGATTGCCTAGACCACTTTTCACCGGTATATCTCCACACTTTAGCAGAAATGTCAATTTTCCCCCGATCATTCCACTGAGCCAGCCCTAGTGATAATCCTTTAGCATCTGAATCATAGGCACTCCTGCCATCTACTTCCTCATAGTTATTTACTACTATTACTGGTTTATGTTTTAAAGTTACTGGTATTTTCATTTACTACACCTCATTTATTTAATTAGTAATTTACTAAATTACTAATTAACTGTATGGCTATATATTTGTAAAGTCAATTACTACAAGTCCTCTGTCATACTATTTTTGACCTGTATAAATTAATATAGCATCTCTTAAAAAAATTGTAGCCCCTGTCCCTACCTTTTCATAATAAGTAGTAAATCTCTCGTCATCTACATACATTTGAGCTAAACCAGCATGGGCTTCTTTACTATAGCTACCCCAGCTATAGCTTAACCACCTACGATGTAAATCAGCAGTCTTTTGAGCCAATTCCCCAGCTGGATTACCGGTAGCTACAGCTTTTTCTAGATTTTCTAGAATCTCAACACTCAGTTTTTCCCATTTATGATACTGTTCCTCATTCATACCCTTAATTTTTTGATTTGATTCATCTATTTTATTACTACCAAACTTAGCCCTAATTTCGATACCATACTTTTCCTCATTATCATCAATCATTTTTTGTTTAAAACCTTCAAACTTTTCTTTATCACTCATAGAATTAATTCTCCCTTCAGTTAAGGCAATAGTTTTATTAACATTGGCAATTAACATATCTAACTGATTTCTCTTATTAAGAAGCTGTTCTAGATGTTCTTGAAGCAGCATTAGTCTGTTAAGTGATGGTGTATTTAGTATTTGCTTTATATTTTCCAAACTCACACCCAGTTCTCTAAAA
>JAAYRQ010000053.1 GCA_012518685.1 Syntrophomonadaceae bacterium
AGTAGTAAAAAGGTTACTGCATGTGACCAGTGGACAAAGCGTTCACCAGCCGTAAAGCGTTTAATGGTTTTTTTACTTTTCGCCATTTTTTCTCCCTCCTTATTGACCAGCATTTATGTCATCGTTGTCTTCAGCTTTTTTACGGTAATTGCCTCTAGCAAAGTTAGCTAAGACACCACCTGTAATAGCTAAAGCAGCAGCACCCACAGCTATTCCTCCTAAAGGATGTACTAAATCCTTCCATAGAGTTAAAGATATCGGTGTCGCAGGTTTTGCAGGAACTCCATAAACTTTCGGCTCATCTAATAATAAGTATAGATAAGTCGTACCGCCCATTATATTATCTCCGTATAATTGAGCCTTAGGATAAGTTTTCTTAACTTCTGCTAAGCGTTCCTTGGCAAGTTTTTGCATATCAGCTTTTTCCCCAAAGCTTAGAGCACCAGGTTGACAAGTAGCTACACAAGCTGGCTCCATGCCATTTTCGACCCTATCAATACAACCAGTGCACTTGAAGGACTTTTGTAATTGTGGATTAACCATAGGTACTCCCCAAGGACAGTTGGTAGCACAATAGCCACAACCTATGCATTTTTCGTGGTCAATAAGAGTGTAACCTGAGTCAGTTTTATAAATTGCTTCCGAAGGGCAAGCCTTCATACAAGAAGGATCCTCACAATGATAACATTGATGTTTAAACATAAACCAATCCATTTTGCCGTTCTCATATTTTTCATGGAAACTGATATATGTCCAAGTATCATAAGTGTAATCCTTTTGAGTTTGGAAACTAGTTATTAGTTGTGTTTTTTCTGGGGGCAGTTCATTCCAGGCTTTACAAGCAACTGAACAAGCCCTACAACCAGTACATAAAGAAGTATCAACAAATACCATTTTTGGTGTAGCCATAGTTAAGCCCTCCTTACATTGACTAGACAGCATTTATACTCGGGAGTCCCAGCTCCAGGGTCGCATGCGTTCATCGTCACATTATTAGCACTAGGACCAGGATTTAGGCTAGCAAATCCCCAGCTCCAAGGCATACCGACAGTTTCAGCATCTTCTCCATTAATTTTCAGGGTTTGAATACGATCGGTAACTAGGGCTCTTACCTTTAATTTTCCACGAATTGAGGATACTTCAACAAAATCCCCTTCTTTTACACCTATTTTCTTACCTAAGTTTTTACTAATTTCTATAAAAGGTTCTGGCATAATTTCATTTAGCCATGGTATGTTTCTTGTAATACCACCAGCACAGAAGTGCTCACAAATGGTATAAGTAGTAAGAACATAAGGATAATCCTTAGGATCGCCGAATTCCGTAGAAACAATCTTAGCCATAGGATTAGTCGGTACATTTGGATTTAGAATGTTAGTTGTTGGACTTTCAATAGGCTCATAAAATTCAGGCATTGGTCCATCGACTACCATTCCTGCTCCACGCACGGGAATAGCTGCAATACTATCAACAGGTACAGGTGATGAAGATACACCACTAGTATAGCTAGCTGTAAACAAACGACCTACCCCTTCAGGATTCATACGGAAAGCTTGCTTGCCTTCTGGAGTGTCAGGTCCTTTAGTCTTATCGATTACATCAGGTCCGTCATTTCCAGTCCAAACACCTTGTACGGAATCCCACCAAATAAGTTCACGGTTAGGATCAATTGGCTTTCCATTGGCATCACAAGATGCTCTATTGTATAAAACCCTTATATTACCAGGCCAAGCAAAAGCGTACTCATTATTAAGACCTAAGCCTGTAGGGTCTGAGCTATCTCTACGATCAGCTAAGTTCTTACCAGGAGGGGTTACCCCTGCATATATCCAGCAACCAGTAGAAACAGTGCCTATGGGTGCATTGAGATATTCTGCCAAACTGCTAGTTAGCTGACCAGTATTATCATTGTATCCATTAAGTTCGTTTAAGACTAAGAAAGGATCCGCATGCTCGCCATAATCCCAATTAGCATTTAAAATTGCTGCATCTTTAGGATCATTACTTCCTGCATACAATTCACGCATTCTCTTAAAGATTCTATCTAATATGTCTAAATCAGGCAGACAATCATTCAATGGTTTTAATGCTTCATCCTTCCATTGAATTAATCTGGATGAATTAGTCATCGTTCCAGCTTTTTCATAAACAAATGCAGCTGGTAGGAAGATTACTTCTGTTTGAATTTCTTTAGGATTTAGCCCTTCTTCTTCCCAGAATCTTGAGGTTTCTATATTAAATATATCCGCTACAACTAGCATTTCTAGGCAAGAAAGCCCTTTAGCTACCATTTTGCGGTCTGGAATAGAAACGGAAGAGTTAGAACCAAAGTTAAATAGCATTTTAAACTGCCCTTTTTCCATCCAATTGAAAAATTGGGGTTGAATAGGCATATTAGTCGGATCATTTTTAGGTAACCAACCATAACCGTAATCATTAGCAGCAGTTGCATTCTTGCCAAACCAAGCTTTAAGCAAAGCTACTAATGGCTTATGCTGAACAGAACCAAAACTAACGGCATAATCATGTAAAGTTACTTGTGCATTAGTTGGATAAGGAAGATATCCAGGTAGGTTGGCATTAAGGTTAGCCATATCAGTTGAACCTTGAACATTAGGCTCACCACGAAGTGCTTGAATTCCAGCACCAGCTTTACCCACATTACCTAGTAGAAGTTGAATAATAGCATAACAACGAATACCTTGAACACCAGTAGTATGCTGGGTCATTCCCAAAGCATATAAGATGTTACCAGGCTTAGCAGCAGCAAAGGTATCGGCTATTAGCTTAATATGATCAGCTGGAATACCCGAAATTTGCTCGGCAACTTCTAAGGTATAGCGAGAATAATGTTCTTTAATTTTTTGGAATACACAATCAGGATCATCTAAGCTATCTGCTTTAATAGGTGTGTTGTTTTCATCAAGCTGATATGCCCATGTAGAATAGTTGTATTTTTTAGTAGCTTCGTCAAAGCCAGAAAATAAACCATCTTCAAATTTGAAATCTTTATTAATTTTTAGAAGTGCGTTAGTAAAATTGAGTACAAAGAATTCATCATATAATTTTTCGTCAATAATATATTTAATAATAGCTCCAAGATAGGCAATGTCCGTTCCAGGTCTAATTTGAGCAAAAATGTCTGCTTTGGAAGCAGTACGAGTAAATACAGGGTCAACTACTATGATTTTAGCCCCTTTTGCCTTGGCACGGTGAATCCACTTCATTGCAATAGGATGTGCTTCAGCACAGTTACTACCCGCAATTAAAAAGCACTCCGAGTTTTGCATATCTTGCCAGGAGTTAGTCATAGCACCACGACCAAATGAAGGTGACAAACTAGCCACCGTAGGTGCGTGTCAAATACGAGCCTGATGCTCGTGGAATGGTGTTCCAATTAGACGAGCAAATTTGGATAATAGATAAGATTCCTCATTATCAATTTCTGCAGAACCAATTACTGCAATTCCTTCTGCTCTATTGGCTGGAACGACTTTCTTCTCCCCTGTTTTAGCATCGGTTATTTCATCAGTTTTTACCCAGGTTTTCTCCCTTACTTCCACAGCCTTTTTCGCTATGCGTTCAATGGCATCATCCCAAGAAATTTCTTGCCATTCTGTTCCGCCAGGTGCACGATAGAGTGGAGTTTTTGGGCGTTCTTCAGAATAGGCTACTTGCTCAAGACTAGCTGCCTTTGGACAAAGAGAACCTTCGTTAATTGGGTTATCAGGATCCCCTTCTAAATGAATTAGTTTGCCATCTTTAATATATAGTAGCAAACCACAACCACCAGAACAAAAATGACAAATACTTGTTGCTTTAGTACATCCATCTAGTTTTAAAGCATACCCTCTATCTGCAGCTACAGCCATATTAATACCAAGGCCAGTTGCAAATGTGGCCAGAGAAAGACCACCAGATAGCTTCAAGAAACCACGACGCGTTACTTGCATTACATTCTCTCCTTCCCCCTAATTCAATAATCACTTAAAAAAGTAATATTACTTTTTTGCCCCCCCTTCCATAAAATAAGCCAACAAAGGACTAACTAAAAATATAAAAATGCCTTTAGCAAAAGACTAAAGGCATTAAAACCATCATACGAAAAATGCCTTAATCAGTCTTATAAAAAAACATTAAAAATTAAGGCTCCTTTCCTATAACGGGAGGCTAGTTCATTTCTAAACTAACCCAACGGCTTGCTATCATGGCTAATGCTGTAGATAGAAAGCTCGGAGCAATATAGATATCATATTATAACTTAGAGTTATTTTATCACAACAGAATATTGGTTGTCATTAATAACTTATAGCAGATATAAAAGATTATGCCAATATTTTAAGGCTTAGTAGTCATTCTTCTAATATTTCCTTGGTCTATCTCTAAAACAATATCTCCTAAAAAATTAGCATCTTCTTCATCGTGAGTTACAAGAATAAAAGGTATTTGCCAATTATCGTGTAACTTTTTTATCTCCTGTCTTAAATTAAGCTTATTACTTTTATCTAAGGCACTAAAAGGTTCATCTAATAATAAGAGTTGGGGCTGTACTGCCAAAGCCCTAGCCAAAGCCACCCTTTGTTTTTCTCCACCTGATAGCTGTCTAGGATATCTTTCTTGCAAATGTTTTATACCAAAAGTATCTAACCATTTAATAGGTTCTACATAAAAGTTAAAATTCCTTGCTTTTCTACTTTTTAATCCATAATAAACATTTTGCTTAACAGTCATATGGGGAAACAAGGCATAATTTTGGAATAAGTAAGCTATATTTCTATCTTTTGCCGCAGTATTTATTTTATTTTTTGAAGAATAAAGTAGGCGGTTATTTAAGCATATATCACCGGTATCTGGGCTTACCAAACCAGCTAAACAATGCAGAATCGTAGTTTTACCAGCACCAGAAGGTCCACATAAAACTAAAATCTTATTATCTAATTTCAAGGAAAATTCTATATTAAAATGCCATAAATTTTTTTCAAACTTTGCTTCTAACAAAAATTAATCCTCCCACAATTTTAAAAATATTTTAAAATTTAAACTTTTTGTTTTTTTGCCCATCTGTTAACACCATAAATAACGAAAAAACTAAAGATAGTAATGATAGCCACTAGGCTTCTAGCCGTAGTATCATCCCCTGCAGCTACCGCAAAATAGATAGCTAAAGGTATGGTTTGGGTTTGTCCAGGAATATTTCCTGCTACCATTAAAGTAGCTCCAAACTCTCCTAAAGCACGAGCAAAGGCTAAAACTAGCCCCGCCACAATCCCTGGCCAAGCTAAGGGTAGGGTAATGGTGAAAAAGATCCTCATCTCACTGGCCCCCAAGGTTCGGGCAGCCTTTTCATAATTCTGATCAACACTTAAAAAAGCCCCTTTGGCTGATTGATACATCAAAGGCAATGCTACTACCGTAGAGGCCATTACAACCGCCCACCAGGTAAAAATAATAGTAATCCCTAGACTGGCTAAAAATTGTCCTAATATACTATTTTTCCCGATCAGCAATAATAAGCCATATCCTATTACGGACGGGGGCAAAACTAAAGGTAAGGTCAGAAAAGCTTCTATTATATCCTTACCATAAAAATTATTTCGCGCCATAAAGCGAGCCAAAGGCAAACCTAGAATACTTACGATTATAACTACTATAAATGCTACTTTAATAGATAATAATACTGGAAACCAGTCTTGAATATGAAATATCATATCTTATCAACATCACCCTAATTTTTTATATTAATAAAACCATACTTAATGAATATCTCCATAGCCTCATCGCTTAATAAGAAGGCTTGAAAATTTTGGGCTTCCTCTATATGCTTGCTACTAGCCATAATAGCCATAGGATAAACAATAGGCTTACAGGCCTTGGCTGGGGGGGTCGCCACAATTTTAATATCCTTGCCTTGAATAGCATCGGAACTATATACTAATCCCGCTTCTACATTAGTTGTTTCAACTAAGGTTAAAACTTGTCTTACATCATTAGCCATTACAATTTTAGGTTGAATATTATCCCAAAGATTAAGATTGATTAAAGTCTCTTGAGCATATTTACCAGCTGGTACTGTTTCGGGAGTACCTATACTTATTTTGTTTACTAAATCAGTAGCCAGATCATCAAAACTTTCTATATTACTTTGGGCAGAGGCAATTAAAACTAACTGGTTACCCAATAAATTAGTTAAAGAATCCTTAATAACTAAACCCTTGTCATCTAAGGCATCCATTTGTGATTTTCCAGCAGAAATAAACACATCCACAGGGGCACCTTCTTCAATTTGTTTTTGCAAAGTCCCAGAACTAGCTAAATTATAAGTAAGAATTATATCTGGGTTTTTTTCTCCATACATAATTTTAAGTTCATCTAAAGCATCAACTAAGCTAGCTGCCGCAGCAACCGTAAGCTTGACTTGTCCCCCTTCCATATCCCCAGATTGGGATGGAACACTCTTGCAACCTATTATCGGTAAAAAAATAAACAAAACAACAATAGATATAATTACATTTTTTCTCATAATATAATACCTCCCCATTCCGAAATAACAAACTAGTAATTAATAACTTCCATCTAGCCTAAAATAATCATACCCCCTTACTCAAATCCTTTTAAATGAATTGCAATCACAACTAACATAAACCAACCCGAATTTACACCAATGATAAGCGAGGTATTAATTAAAGTCAACAATTATTGATTATAAGATATAATTTTGCGAAAAATAAAAGTATTTCAGATTAAATATAAAAAAGCTTAACTAAAATGTGATGATTTATCATTTTAGTAAGCTTTTTATAAGATGATATCTCGTAGTTTAAAAGGCTGGCAATACTATCTTAACTCAGTAGGAATAAAGGCATCTACTAGTCCTATTATAAAGGCAGCTAGCAGACTTCCCACTATAGAAACAGAAAGGTAACTAGGTATTATAAATTGAGCAATATAAATTACTACTGCAGCAGTAATAAAGCCTACAAAACCACGCGAGCGGGGAGAGATTTTGTCACCTAGAATTGCTTCGACTACCCATCCCAAACCAGCTATAACTAAGGCCGCTATTAAGGCTCCCCAAAATCCTGCTACCGTAACCCCTGGGAGTAAAAACCCTATTAACAATAAGACTACTGCTGATACTATAAATCTCACAATTGTTCCTAGCATTTAGTAACCTCCTTATATTTTCCTCATAAATAGCATTGCTTAAAAATGAAAAAAATATACCATATATAAACTAAAGATAAAAAGATTTAAAAAACTTATTTTTAAAAATAAAGGATGGTAAGTTTGCCATCCTTTATATAAATATTACCTTTTAAAAATAGGCTGCTAATTAAAACCGTTTGTATAGTTGACATTTAGCACATTTAGTTCCTACTGTTGAGGCCGTAAATGTTTCTTGACATTCTTCACAGACATTAGTATGCCCAGTAGCTAACTTAGTAGCCGTATCAATCATCACTGTCTCTAAGGATACTGGTTTTAATTGCAGGCTTTTGTGATAACATACATCTACACATAGGTTACAGCCTGTGCATCTACTAGCATTTAAAATTAATTCCTTGCTTTTTTGATTATTTTCTATAGCACCAGTCGGACATAGTATCGTACACACATTACAAAAGTAGCAAACATCCACCAAATGTGGCTGCTGTAATAAATTAAATTCCCCTTCTGCCAATGGCAGCTTTTCATATACATACCTTTTTAATATTTCAATGCGATCAATTGCAGTATAATTCGTTACCTTTTGAGGAGCAGACTTAGCTGGCTTTTTGTTTTTTTCAGTTTCTACATAAGTTTGCAAAACTACTTCGGGCATCTTACGAAAGCCAGTAAAAACCGAATTAAATAAGGCCCGCCTATCCAGATTAATATCTGTTTGTTTGTGCTTGGGTTTTGATTCCTTAATTTTACCCAATTTAGCTTTGCCCAGCTGCACTAATTCATACGCCGCAAAAGAAAATTCATTTATAATATCATCTACCAAAACTAGACGACTATTGAATAAATCCAGCCCATTATGGACAGCACAAGCCCTACATTCTGCTTCATCATATATAATATGAATAGGAAAATCATACAAACGCATTACCAAAAGCATCTCAGGCATCAAAGCACCAATACAGGGTATTTTAACACAGCCTTCATCTGCCAATGAATTACGACGGCAAGTGATGTTAACCACACCATCATTATCGTAAGCCTGTTCAATTTTATTTAATATCATTAGGTTATCTGGCTCTTTTAGACTTAAAGCCCCTGTAGGACATACTGAGGCACAAAGCCCACAATCCAAACAATTATCTGCTAAAAGCAATGTCTTTCCTGAAATCTTTATCCTTTGCTGTGGACAGATGTCCAAACAATTACTGCATTTACTTAAAGGCGATCTTATCCTTGCACATTGCTGACTTCTTACCCCAACCACAGACATTTTATCAGCAATAAAATTCGCTATCTTTTCGATATTCATTATGCTTGTCACCTCACCAGCAACTTTTATCGTTCCCCTAGTTTATAACCAATCCCCCAAACCGTTTGTAAATATTTAGGTTTAGATGGTTCGTCCTCAATTTTCTCTCGAATCTTTCTTACAAACACTGCAATACTAGTTGATTCACCTACATAATTCTCGCCCCATACATAGGCGATTAATTGTTCACGGGAAAATACCTCCCCTGGGGCAGATGCCATATATGAAAGAATTTTATATTCCTTAGGAGTAAGCTCTACTACCTTATCGTGTATTTTTACTTCCAGACTTTGAAAACAGATTTCTAAGTCCTTTATTTTGTAACTATCTTTAGTTTCAGATAATAAGACAGAAGATAATTTACAAGTTTTCCATCTTAATAGGGCTTCTATTCGTAGAGATAATTCCAAGGAACTAAAAGGTTTAACCAAATAATCATCAGCACCAGCCCTAAAACCTACACTTTTATCGACAATGTCTCCTTTAGCCGATAGAATAATTATCGGCACTGTCTCTCCTTGCTCTCTTAACTTGCTACATACATCAAAACCATTTAATTTAGGCATCATAACATCAAGTATTAGTAAGTCAGGCTGCTCTTGTTCAAATACAGCCAGCGTTTCGACACCATCTGCCGCATAACAAAATTCATATCCGTCATCTGTTACGATATGTTCGACTAAGATACGAATACTTTCCTCATCGTCGGCTAGCATAATCTTCATCTAATATCCCACCTCTCCGAACATATATGGGAAATTTATCAGCTATACAGACCCAATAAATCCATCATTTTTACTTACTTTGTATATATAATTATAACATATAGCTCTAGTTCTAATTTATTTACTTTCTTACTTGCCTTGCCTTTCAAAGGCCCTGCGACAAAAATAATTGTTTATCTTTTTTAGCAGACTTAATCTTGGGCATAGTAGTTATAAAACTAATTTTATCGTTAATAGGATATTTATAGCTAAAAGTATAACGGTTTCCTTTGGTTTTTCCTGCAATTATGCTCGTAAGTCCTTGTTGCAAATCGGCAAGATTATCCCATTCGAGCTGTGATGTATAATGGGCAGGCAAAAGCAGCTCATCACCTTGTGATTCCTCAATAAGTTTTTGGCTACTTGATAGATAGGAACTTACGCTCCCCCCTAGAGTAGCAATCAAGTTGCCCTCATATAGAAAATCCCCCGTAAATAACATCTTATTTTGCTTATCAAATAAGCAAATAGAGTCTAGGGAGTGTCCAGGTGTAGCTATTATCTCCAAACTACGGTTACCCAAGTCTATGGTTTCATTCAAGTCCATCCACTTATATACGGGTATTTTAGGGCGTTTCGGAAGATCACAATACATAAGATAAGAAGGCTTGAAAATATTGCCTTCTGTATTTTTACGGTTAATCGGTAAATCTGCTAGAGCAATTCGCTTGAAATTAAGGATGCTACCTAGATGATCTGAATGTGCATGGGAAGGCAGAACCATAAGGGGTTTATCAGTAAGGGAAGCAACCACCCCAGATAAATCCCTTTTGCCGCTCCCTGTATCAAATAACAAGGCACTGAGCTCGCCTAGGATTAAGTAAGAATTGTTTTGTAGAAAAAAACGCGGCTCGGAAATAATAAATGTGCGATAGTCAAGCTGCTCAATAGTAAACCAATCATCGAACCAAGTAACACTCGAATTTACAGTATAATTTTTCCGAATACCATCTGATTGCATAATTCTAATCATTCTCTTAACCCTTTTATATCGGCTACTTGGGAAACCCACGCTTTAATCTCCTCCTATATACCCCTTCATTCCATCCTCAAAAATTGTTTTTATTAAGAAACCCCAAACAATAATAAAATTGTGCGGGGTTAAGGAAAAATTGTTGCTAAAACTTCTTTCCACCTACGAAGATTTTAAGAATAGTATAATCTCATCTAAAACCTTTTCATCAATTATTATCACTTTTTCAGTTAACAAGGCAACTGCTGGATAAAAATAATGTGATTTACTTTTCTGCATATCTGCAGCAAAATCGCTAATCCATACTAATAAATGTTCGATTAAGAATTTTTTTTGGTCTTCTAACAGACTAATAACCTTTTCATATTCCCCTGCTTCAAAATATTCTAGTGCTAACCTAGCCAAATGAGCCATAAAGTGCAGTTCTAAGGCAATATGGTCATCAGCCTCATTAGGATAGCCAGCCGGCAAAAAGTCGTATTCCAAATAAGCTTGGCGAACCTTTAAGGTGCTTTCTTGGAAAATCAGCGGTTCCTTAAGAATATATACCGATTCCCAAGGTGGAGCCACTAATTCAGCAGGCCCTATCATTAGATAGGTATATTCGGTTTTTAACTTATCAATGGTTTCTGGAGCATCCTTTTGCATATCACTAGAAAGCCTATCTAATAAGCCATAAAAATTATTAAAATCGTCATCATCCTCGGCAATTAAATTTAAAGCCTCCCTAGTATGATTATCAAGCACAACTTCCATTAGTTCCCTGTTCGGTTCATCAGCATATATGCTTTGTAACAAGTGGTATATAAAACTGCGGTTTGCTAATAAAATCGCTATACTATCATATACTTGATTATCTGAGTTTTCCATTAATTTCCACCCCTTTTCAAAGGTATGCCTACTGTAAATATACTACCTTTATTTATTTCACTTTCCACCTTAATCCAGCCACCATGTAATTCAGCAAATTCTTTGGCTAAGGCTAAGCCTAACCCAGTGCCACTATACTGGCGATAAATAGATGAGTCACTTTGCACAAACTTTTCAAAAATATATTCCTGTTCTTCTTTGCGAATACCAATACCGTTATCTTGAACCATAATCAAAACTTCCCTTTCAAGATTGTCATAGGTTACAGAAACCCTTATTTCTCCATTTTCAGGAGTAAATTTTATAGCATTACTGACTAAATTAGCCGTAATTTGCCGTAGCCTTTCCCAATCAGCATTAATTAGAGGTACATCACGATCAATGCTACTGGTATAATGAATGTTTTTTCTATCGGCTAAGGGCTGAATAAAGTTATCAACCACATTAATAATATCAACTAAATCAACCAATTCTATAAATAGTTCTGTCTTTCCCACCTCTAGGCGAGCCATTTCCAGAATATTGTTAATCATATCCAAGAGAACTTGGCTATTGGTCTTAATCTCCCTAATTATTCGCAATTCCTTTTCAGATTTAAGGTCCTTATTTCTTTCTAGAATTTCCGCAAAAGCAACAATAGAAGTCAAAGGAGTTCTTAATTCATGGCTCATTATGGCCATAAATTCTGATTTATATTTATTGTCCTCCCGAAGTCTTCGATTAGCCTCCTCCAACTGAATACGGTGCATTTCTAGAATATGGTTAGTCTTTGCTAGCTCCTCAGTGCGTTGTTCTACTTCATTTTCCAGATTAGTATATAAATCGTTTAACTGAATGGTCATATCGTTAAAATGCACAGCTAGATCCCTGATTTCTCCTACCGCATTAATGTTTTCAAAACTAACATCCAGCTCCCTACCCTTTATCTTTTCAACCGTATCTTTAAATTGTTTTAAGGGGTTAGTAACTAACCTACTTGTGGCATAATAAATAATTAATATGAAAAGTAAGGTAAGGAAAAAGAAAAAAGCTACTTCCCTAATGACATTATAAGTGAAATTCTGCTGGTAAAGGTTAATAGGCATAACAATACTTACCGCCCCTCCTAAATCACCAACCTCCCAGCCCTCTTTAGGATATCCTAAAATATCTAATTCACCTACAGGTTTACCATGACATTCCAAACAGCTATTATCAATCTTCATTGGTGCCATATAACGAAAATACTTTTTATCTTTATAATCCACTATGTCATAATATTCTTGAACCTTATTATCTTCCAGAAAGACGTTTAATGCTTCCAGTTCAAATTCGTCAGGCACATCCGCCTTATTACGCGGATTAAAATTAGTATAACGAATAATATAATCTGTCTTAATGCCAAATATTTTACCAATACTTTTACCAACTAAAGAACAATGCAAACCTTTGAAATCATAATTACCCACAGAATCATAGTTAATCAAGTCTTGATTAACCGCCATAAACTCCCATACAGCCTCTAATTGTTGGGAAAGTATATAGGCCTTTTCCCTCATTTCCATTTCGTTTTGTTTTTGATGCCTAATACTGCTCCAAATTAAGTTAAATATCAAAGATACTACCAGCAAGCCTACCATCAAGATGATGAAACGAGTCCTTAGGCGAATTTTATCTAGCCACTTCTCCATTTCATCACCTCCAGCACTATTTGCAGCTAATTATAGCATAGATTTATGCCCAGTCTGTGTCGCAAAATATGTCAATAAAGTAAAGGAGAGTATCTAAACAAAACGATACTCTCCTAAAACAAAATATTTTAAGATATTCCAATTCCCGTAACTACCATAGCTGCATAAAATAAATAGCGTCCAATAGTTTGACCAACTAGTAATAAGACAGCACTACTTAAAACAAGGTTATTTATGGAAGGAGATAATTCGTCTTTGGCAACCCATACCGCTAATATAGCCCCAGCTAGTATGAATAGCCACTCAAATAAGCCTGCTAAAGACATACTACTTAGAATTACTAAACTACTTTGAATAGCCATGCTAGAACTGATGCTTAAATTAATAAGGTTAGGAATAACTACTGCAATTTGTATAGCAACAGCCGCCGCAATAGTTACAGCCAGAATTTTTTTCATAAAATTAGCTTCCTGCAGACTTAGGAATAAAAAGAGTATAGCACCCATAGAAATAGCTGCCATATAAAATTCTACGAAAGTTGCTGAAGTTTGCCAAAAGGGAACACTAGCATTGCTATAAATAGCACCCATTAAGCCGATATCTATAAGTCCAACTAGAGCCGCTACTACAATTAGGCCAGTAATTATGCCCTTATTTTCTGGTTTTAGCATAAAAATTAAGGCTGCCAATACAACTAAAGCTACAAATATTGCCGTAAACCATATCTCTCGGCTAAGCAAGGAAGAGCTAAATTGATAGAGTGCAAAAAAAGCCTTCATTGGTTGCCCTAAGTGAAAAACCGAAGCTAACATACCTATAATTCCTAGCCCAGCCGCTACCAAGGTAGCATTTTTGAAGATTCCTTCTTTATTTAATAATTTAGCTATAGCTATAAACAAAACTATGCCGACAGAGGCTTGTATGCAGATTGAAAAGATTGTCAATGTAGCATTTCCCATTAATTACACCTCCAATTCCGTAAAACTTGATTCTAAAGCGCATGTTTTAGGGCTTATTAAAAGTGACGGTTTAGTAATATCTGGCGAGGGTAGAATTGGTAAGGCATTTACTAATTCTTCTCCATACTCTTTTCTGAGCTCATCTAAATCCCCAAAATGTAAACAACGCATTAGACAAGCATCAACACAAGCTGGATTTTGACCAGCATTACGCAAATCTATACAGCTATCACATTTACCAATGATATTTCTTTCTGGTAAGAGTTGAGGTACGCTATAAGGGCAATTCATTATACAGTACTGACAACCAATACATAAATCAGGATCATGTTGTACGGTGCCATCAGCACCATAATGCATAGCTCCTGTTGGACAACCCTTTACACACTTGGCCTCTTCACAGTGATTACAGGAATACGAGATATTATATGAATTAGATTTAGGAAACACACCTGTTTCAAATTTCTTAATCTCACGAAATAAGACCCCTATGGGTAAGTTGTTTTTGTCCTTGCAGGCTATTTGACAGGTTCGACAGCCTATGCAAGCTTGCATATCAAAATAAAAACCTAAAGCTCCCATTTATTATATGCCTCCTTCCTAAAGCACGATTTTTGATGGTTTTTCAACATCGCTTATCAGTCTTGCACCATTATACTTTTCAATTCTTACTATTACAGTATTAAAACCTGAAACACCCTGACCAGTTGGAGTTTGCCCACTTAAAATGTTATCCGCTCCTCCATGGTCTATGCCAGTCTTTTCATCTACATCAGCCCAAGAGCCATGAGGTAATGCAATGACACCTGGTCTTAATAACTCTGTTAAGGAAGCATTTCTTAATATTTTGCCATATTGGCTTGTAATAAGGACTGTATCTCCTTTGGCAATCCCGTTTTCTTTTGCATCCTTTGGATTTAAGAAGACTGGATTTGCCCAAGCTTCTTGTAACCATTTTACATTATCAAAAACTGAGTGAGAACGGCGTAGATAGTGGGGATTAATAAGTTGGTATGGAAACTCACCCTTTTCCTTAGTTGCCCAGTCTTTATAAGTATCCTCATAACCGTCAATTACCTTGATGTATGTTGGTATAGGTTCAATTTTACTAAAACCCATAGCATTAATGGTATCTGCCAAGTTTCTGCTATAAATCTCTAATTTGCCGCTTTCAGTATCAAGAGGATTTTGCTGTGGATCCTTTACAAAATCCTCGTAGGCGATGTAGCCATAATTATCCCCTTGATACCTCTTAACCTGATAAACTCCATTTTCCTTAAACTCTTTATAAGTTATTTTTCCGTTCTGAGGTTGACCAGTAACCCCTAGTTCTTTAATATCGTCTTGACTTATGGTAACTAAGGGGCCATAAGTCTTCCCATCCTCATCGATCACTGTAATACTTGCCAACTCATTAAAATACTGCTGCTTTTCATCAAAAGGAAAGGCTTTCTTTGGATCAAGACCTAATTTTTTGGCTAGCTCAACCGCAATCCACTGATCACTTTTAGCCTCATAAAGTGGCTCTGTAATTTGTGAATATGTGATAATAATTTCTCGATTACTACTATGCACTAAAGTTCCGCCATCGAAGCCCCCGAATTTTTCCCATTCCGTTATAACTGGTAAAACAATATCAGCATATTTAGAGTTAGTTGTCAGAAATTGCGAATGAGACACAACCAAATCGACTTTTCTATGGGCTTCAATACCCTTTGCCATACCGTCACTAGTCTGAAGAGTTGCTCCTCCTGAATGATAAATAACATTAATATCAATGTCTCTAATTTCTCCAGCCTTATATTGATCTTCAGAAGTGAAATCCCCACTTCCTGTAAAATTATACTTTCCTTCAAGAACAGCATTCCATACTTCACCAGCATTAATGCTATCATCTACAGGATTGGGAATGGCTGGTAATCCGTTTGAGCCTGCACAAACAAGTGCTGGTCCACCATTACCCGAAGTTGCATGCATTGTACTGCCAGTCATATGTCCAGATTTCCCCATATGACCTGTCATGGCCCCTATTGTCATAATCAATTGAGGTAAATTGTCCGAGTTTTTACTCCTAGCCGAAGCCATACCGCATAAAAATGCGACTTTGCGGTTTTTACCAAATTCCAAAGCCAACTTTTCGATTTGCAGGCTAGAAACCCCACATATTTCACTAGCCCATTCTGGTGTTTTGGGGAATCCGTCAAAAGTTCCTAAAACATAATCCTTAAAATTGCCATTTGGATCTACACCTTCTGGCATATGCTCCGCATCAAAGCCAACCGTACACCTGTGTAAGAAATCCCAATCAATTAAAGGATTCAAAACGGGTTCATCTTTAGTTATAAGAACATAGGCTATGGCTAATAAGAGAGCAACATCAGTACTTGGCCTTACAGGGATCCATTCTGCTTCCAATAAGGAAAAGGATTCGTTATAGAAAGGATCAATGCCGATAAATTTTGCACCTGCTTTTTTGGCTTGGAGATAGTGCCATGAAGCACTACCCATAGCACTCCAAGCGGGGTTCATACTAAGCATAATTATAGTATCACAGTTTCGTAAATCAAAACGATCATTTACTGTTTGATCCCAGATACCCTGCTGCATAAAACCATAAAGTTTTGGTGCCATCGCCCAGCTTCCAAAGGAGTTAGTATTCCAGTATTCGCAATAACCACCAAATAACCCCAGGGTGCTTGAAATATCTGTTATCCTACTACTCCAGCCACCTATATGTAATATTGAGCGATTACCATATTCATTTTTAACCCGTTTTAATTCATTTGCAATATAATCTAATGCTTCATCCCAGCTTATTCTTTCCCATTCGTCCTTACCGCGCAGCTCTTTGTTGCCACCACCTGGCTCCCAATGTTTTCTTTTCATTGGATACTTCAACCTATCGGCACCAAATACTTGCTGGCGTTGGGAACGCCCCCGCAAACATCCCCTTTGCTGTGGATAATCTGGTGAGTCCTCATGGTTATCATCTGTTTTTTGTCGAACAACTACTCCATCAACTACCAAGGCTTTATTTACACAACGACCACCACAATTATGCCAACAAGCTGCAGCTATCCATTCCCCTTCCTTTTCCAAATCCACTATCTTAGCATCATTAAGTAGATTAAGGGAATTACTACCACAACCAGCTAAACCTAAAGCTGTAGTACCAGCAGCACTAGCCGCTATAAAATTCCTTCGCGTTACAGTCTTGCTCATAATTTTATTTATGAAATTTCCCATAATATTGTTATTTCCTCCTTTGCTAAAATTAAATACTATTGAGGATCTTCAAATTAAATGAAACACCTCCTTTATTTAGACAATTTCCGACTTAAATCATTGCAAAATAAAATGAAATTACTGGTTATATTATGTATTAAGCATAGCAAAATCAATATCTTAATTACTATTTCTAAAATATTAAGATTTCTTAATAAATATTAATATTTATGTCGATATATAAGAAAACCTGTCTAAGCAATCACTTAGACAGGTTAATATTATATAGACAATTATTAAATTTATATAAGTTTAAGATAATCCGCTGCCAACCACCATAGCCGCATAAAACATATAGCGCCCTACTAGCTGACCAACAAATAATAACAAGGCACTAACCATTACTGTATTCGTCATTGCAGGGGATATTTCATCCTTAGCAACCCATACAACTAACATAGCACCGATTAGAATAAAGAGCCATTTGAGTATCCCAACCGTAGCTAGCCCATTCAATATGGCTAGACTACCTATTATAGCTTCATTTGAACTATTAGCTAGGCTAATTAGATTAGGCATAACTGCCACTACTTGTACGATGATTGCTGCTACTACCGAAAAAGCTACCAGTTTTTTAAGTTTGACTGCTTCCCCAATGCTTAAGAATAAAAATATTATGGCACCCATCGAAATAGCTGCGGCATAAAATTCAACAAAGGTAGCTCCGCCCTGCCAAAATGGAACACTAGAATTAGTGAAAACAGAAGACATAACCGCTATGGCGGCTAGTCCTACTGCAGATGCAACTAATGACACTCCATTTATAATCGCTTTGTTTTGAGGTTTTATGATTAATACTAATACCGCTAAAACTGTTAAACCTACAAATAAACCACTAAACCAAATTTCCCTGCTTAACCAAGAAGAAGCAAATTGATTAAGTGCATAGAAAGCTTTAAAAGGACGACCTAGATGTAGCATTGAAGAAAATAAGCCTATAATTCCTAGTCCTGCAGCCACAAACATGGCATTTTTAAAAACCCCATCCTTATTAATAAGCCTTCCTATAGTTACAAAGACCATAATACCAATCGCTGCTTGCAAACATATAGAAAACAGAGTTAAAGATACATGTTCCATTAAATCACACCATCCTTTCCTATTTAATTGCCGCCTTATGAGGGTTAATAACCAATGAAGGCTTCGTAATATCTGAGCTAGGAAGACCCTTAACATTAGCATTACTTCCATATTTCGCCCTAAGTTCATCAATAGGTCCGAATTCTAGCACCCGCATAAGACAAGCATCTACACAGGCTGGGTTTTTCCCTGCCTCTCGTAAATCTATGCAAGCATCACATTTGCTGATAATATTTTTATCTTCCATAAATTTCGGAGCATCATAGGGACAATTCATCCTACAGTATTGACAGCCTATACATAAGTCTGGATCGTGTTGCACAGTACCATCATTAGCATAATGCATAGCCCCTGTAGGACATCCAGTTACACATTTAGCATTTTCACAGTGGTTACAGGCCATAGAAAGCCAATAGGCGAAAACATTACTTTTAAATACGCCGTTTTCCTCTATGGTAGTACCACCTGAAAACTCATATACCTTCCTCCATAGAACACCATCTGGCAAATCGTTTTTATCCTTACAGGCGATTTGACAGGTAAAACATCCAATGCAATTTTCTTGGTCAATATAGAATCCGTATCGTTTTGCCATTCAAATCACCTCCTACGCTTTCTCTATTTCAACTAAGTTCGTGTGCTGAGGATTACCCTTGGCAAGAGGAGTAGGTGTCCAGGTAGTTAAAGTATTAATATTACCCCTCACATCAACCCCATTTTGATCAGGTGTGTACCAGGCACCTTGCGGTAAGGAACAAACTCCTGGAATAAGCCGCGGTGTCACCTTGGCCTTTACTTTAACCGTACCACGCTCATTATATATTTTAACTAGATCTCCATCACTAATGCCTCGTGCCGTAGCATCTTGGGGATTCATCCATAACATTTGTGGTTCTGCCTCCTCCATCCAGGAAGAATTATCAAAGGTAGAGTGAACCCGCCTCTTAGTATGATGACCAATACATTGTAAAGGATAGGTATCTTTTAAGGGTGCTTGAGGACCTTCCCCTACAGGCATATATTTTGGTATAGCTGGAATTTCAGGATGTTGTATATCATAAAGATCCTTAGAAAAAACCTCAATTAAGCCTGTTGGAGTTGGTAATGGGTTAGCTTGGGGATCTTGAACGAATTTTTCGTAGGCTATAACTTTGGTAGCCTCAGTTTTGTATATACCTTTTTCTTTAAATTCTTCATAAGAAGGAAAATCTGGATGGTTATTCTGTGATATTTTTACAAATTCTTTCAGATAATCTTCATCAGATTTACCATCGTCAAACTGGTCTAAAACACCTAATCTTTCTGCTAAGGCATAGCCTACTTCATTGACTGATTTACACTCATACATCGGTTCTACAATCTTTTGACCGTAATATGCTACTGCATGTCCCATTGAACGGGTAATTATATCATTTACTTCAAACTGGGTAACACCTGGTAAAATAATGTCACAATATTCCGTACTAGGTGTCATAAAGTTATCCATTCCTAGGATAAACTCACATTTACTATCGTCCTTTAATAATCTTGCAGTTCGCCCCGAATCTGAATGTTGATTAATCAGGGTGTTTCCCCCATAATTAATAATCATTTTAATTGTAGAGGCAGTTTGTTCAGCCCCCTGAATACGGTCTTTTTCCTTAGTCAGAATCCTTTCAATGGCATCAGTCCACATAAATACTGATATTTTGGTACTAACTCCATTCTCGCCTATAGGGTAGCTACCCGTTTTAAAAGAAGGTCCACCTTCATATAAGCCTGGGTTAGTGCCTAAAGTTCCTAAATTACCTGTCATTAAGGCTAACATAGGCACCGCTAACGCTTGAAATTCGCCATTCATATGTCTTTGTATCCCACGACCTTGTAAAATAAAACAAGGCTTAGTTCCTGCGATATCCCGAGCAAGCTGTATGATGGTTTCTACTGGAATGCCCGTAATAGCAGAAGCCCACTCAGGGGTTTTAGCTTGTCCATCACTTTCCCCAAGAATATAACTCTTATAAGAATTGCCTGCAGGGATACCTTCTGGCATATGTTCCTCATCAAATCCTACACAGTACTTATCTAAAAACGCCTGATTATGAAGACCTTCAGTAATCATAACATAAGCTAAACCTGCTACAAGTGCAGAGTCAGTAGTAGGACGGATGGGAATCCATTGATCAGCAAAGGTGCCAACCGTATCACTATAGCGTGGATCAATAACTACAATACGGGTTCCATTTTGCTTAGCTAGTTTTAAATAATAAACCGAATTAAAGCCCCCTACTCGCGTACAAGCAGGATTATCACCAAACAAGACTAAAAGCTTGGCATCAGGGAATGTGACTGGTGAACTACCCGCATAACCATTCCCAAACATATAGGGAATAGCATACATGTAATTGGCTTGACTATAATTACCATAAAACTGTAAATAGCCTCCCATAATATTCAATAAACGACGCAGGGCATTATTAGAGTTCGTCTGATTAAGCAAGCCATAAGCACCACAAGAATAATTAAAATATACTGATTCATTACCGTATGTTTCGACAATGCGTTTAATTTCTGCAGCAGTAATATCTAAGGCTTCATCCCAAGAAATCTGCTCCCATTTTCCAGCACCTCTTTCCCCAACCCTTTTCATAGGGTATTTCAAGCGATCTGGATGATATAGGCGTTGGCGTTGGGCTCTACCCTTTAAGCAAGCCCTAGCTTGAAGGTCATCTGGGGTATCGGGCCCTTCATTGTCAGTCGTAAAACTAAGTACCACCCCATCTTTTACATGGGCCTTAATTTGGCAACGCCCACCACAGTTATGCCAGCAAATCGAAGGCTTTACTTCTGTGTTAAGCTGGCGACTTTCGAGATTGGCTACTGTTGATTCACTATCAACCCCTGAAGTTGTCGGCATACAGCCTACTAAGGTCGAAGATCCTGCCACAACAGCACTCCATTTTACGAAAGAGCGGCGACTAATTTCAAATCCTTTACTCAGCATTATTCTACCTCCCATTCATCCTTAGATTTTAGATTACCCATATAGCTTTTCTAGCTTTTCTTTACTTAGATGTTCATAATCCCATCCAATAAAATCCTGAGCCAAATATGCCAAAGCCTTATAGTAGCTAGTTTGCGACCCTTCAATTACACTTTGTGTAAAAAGGGAAGTCCATTTAATCAAATGCAAGTTAAGGAATGCTGTTTGTTCTTTCATCAAGAAAGAAGATTCTTCAAATTGTTTACTGTTAATGCATTGAATCTGCCGATAAATTAATTCCGCCATAAATTCAAGTTCTACAGCAAAGTGGTCATCTGGTTCCTTATTGATTAAAATAAATTCCAGACCATGCCTGCGATAAAATTCCCTAACATCTAAGGTAATGCGATCAAATGTTAATCCTTCTTCGGTAAGGTAAACTGATTCCCAAGGGGGAGCTAAAAGACTATTAGGTCCCACAAATAATTGGTTATAATCAGCTTTTAGTTCGGTAAGAAGATGGTCTATTTCTTCGTCATTTATTCGACTGCACCACAATCTCATATGAGATAAACCTTGCTGAAATCCCACAGAATTTAATTCTAGTGGAAATGATTCAAAAAGTTTATCCCGGCAAATGATTTCCATAAATTCTGCATTTGCTTGCTTAATGAACCCTTGGCTAATTATCTTGTAAGTTAGTGCTCGAGCTTCTAAAAGTCCTATATCTAAATGATAAAACTCCATACCCATCCCCCTTTCTGGTTAATAGTTTTCTTATTTAAACTAGTCACCTCCATTTATTTGTAACTTGATACACATTCAACATCATATAAAGCATAACAAACCCACTACTTTAAATACTATTTAGAAATTATTAAGATTTATTAAGATTTTATGTCGATATAAAGTAAAACCTGTCTAACTATCGGCGTTAGACAGGTTTTACTTTATAAAAATGTAATTTAAGAAAACTAATTATATATCACTATTGTAATTAAATATTTGCGGTGTTGTATAATCTAAGGCTACTTCCCTTTGGTATATACTACCATCCCTAGCTTCCATTACTTGATAAGTAATAGCAACTTCTATCTCTAAGCCTTTTAACTCAGAAAGCTTTGCGGGATGAAATTCTAAAAAATCATATTGCTTATTAATATTATACTGACTAAAGCCCTGCCGCTTAAATACTTTTAAGACTTTTGAAATATCTTCTCCAAAAACTTTGGCTGTTTTATAGAAATAATCTCGGTTAGAAAAAGCCCTAAGCTTTTCAGTATTCTGGGCATAGTTTAGCTGGTATATCTGTCCAGTATGCTTATTTTCTAAAGAACAATAATGAACCCCCATTTTAAAGTTTTGCTCAAGACTATATTTTAATAGCTCCAAACACTCCTCTTCGCTGCCATCAATAGGAAGCCCCCCTGCATACCAATAATTATAGAGAACTTTATGGGGCCGCTTTTTAACCTTAAAACCTTTTTCATTAAATATTTCAATATTATGAAAGGGCAGACAAAATTCTAATAAATTAATACCATATACACCTATTCGCTCTAGTTCTTGCATAATCCCTTTCATCTGCTCTAAGGTTCCTGGAATAATAGGCATTTCCACCATAACTCGCGGAATATAGGGAATCGACATTTCTATTCGAGCTAGTTGTGCAGCGATTTCTTCGTTAGTATCATCAGTTTTAATGCTAAAACGAATTTCATCTAGTTTGGCTTCTGCTAAGCTTTGTAATACTTCAGCCTCAACCAAGTCACCACAAGTATAAAGCCTGGTTATGGACTTAGGGTACAATTCTTTTGCCAGTTTAAAAAGTTCTATAGTTTCATTTTTGTGTATTAAAGGTTCTCCACCAGTAAGTGCAATATGGTCTAAGGGTACTTTTTCCTTATACATATCTTTTAATTCCTGACTACAATTCCTAATATGTTTGTGATAATATTCGTATTCCTCTTGGTTTTCATTAAAGCAAAAATAACACTGCCGAGTACATCTTAAAGAAATAAAAAAAGTTATACTGTTTTTTCCCTTTTGGCAGGCAAGGCAAGATGGTGAAATATCATTTAGACATAAACTATAGTCATTATTACGAAAAGTCACCTTGCTA
>JAAYRQ010000054.1 GCA_012518685.1 Syntrophomonadaceae bacterium
ATTAATTGAAGAGAAATGTTTTCTAAGTTTGAGCCTATACTTAATTTAATAGTTTTTTTATCACTTTCTTTCCAGATGTCTAATTTGTCAGGAAACTTCGTAGTATAGCAACTCACTGTAAAGTCTGCATTAGCTTGTTGACTATTATCCACTACTACTAATTTAACCGTCTTTACATAATCCTGATATCCGTCCGCTTTTCCTTTAATTGTTAGGGTAGTTTCTCCTACAGCTTCGATATTCACATATATTTGATTTCCATCCGCCGAAGCACTTGCCACACTCGAAGCTGAGCTGGACACTTCGTAGCTTATTTCATCATAAAGCTCCTCTTTAACTGGAGTTAATTCTAATCTAATTTCTCCCGTCTGTCCTGCCGTATATGGATAGGTTATAGTAGCATTATTTAAGATTTCATCATTTCCATAATGCACCCGAAACTCTGCCTTAGGTTTAGTCGAGCTACTTCCTCCACTTGAACTGCTTGAACCCCCCGAGCCACTTGCCGTGCTAGCTGTAGTGGCTACATGGCTAGGACTAGCTGTTTCGGTAATAGTTGTGCTAGGACTAGGTGTTTTAAAGCTTAGATCGTCATTTGCTAAGTCACTATCGTTATTTATTTTTTGCAGTTGATTTATTGCCTCTTGCCTAGCATTATCTAGCCCACTCATTATTTCTGTTGGTATGCTGTCAGGGCTTTCTTTGTGAATTTCTGCCAGCCTATCTAGAAGTGGGACTGGCAATCCCTCTATGCTGAATGGTCTTATTGTAGTAGGAATCGTACTAGCTATATCGCCTTCACTAAAGGATATTTGTTCTAGGGCCCTTAATTGCACATATTGGCTACTAGCATCAGCTGCCCCTAAACCCGTAATTTCACCATTTCTGCCTACATTAATCCTCGTTTCTATTATCCCTTCGATAACTCTTAAATCCAGATGGCTACCATAATATTGGACTAGGAACTCTGTGCCTCGTACCCCCATTACAGCAGTCGGTGTCTTAATTTCAAAACGGGCATTGTTCGCCAGTTTTTTCTTAACCGATGAGCCTATGGCACCTGATTGCAGGCTAATCGAGTTTTGTTTATCCCCTTTATCATCCCTTAATTCGGATAGGTATATCCTCGTGTTTTGTGATAGGGTGATTATCAGTCCATCATCCATTTCTAGTTTGGCAACCCCATTTTTACCTGTTATGATACGGTCACCCTCAGTTAATTTCATGTTCAAAAAGGCCTTAAAGGGCTTTTCTCCCCCTGCCCTAATTACTTGAACATCGCCTGTAATACTTAGCATTTTTGCCGAGCTTTTATCTGCCGCACTTGCGGTGCCTGTCACTCCTAATATGAGGACTAAGATACATAGTAATATAGCTAGACTCCGTTTTCTCAAATTAGACACCTCCATTTTAAATCAATAACTTATTTACTTGATATATCTGCAGTTCTTGGGCTTTACCCTTAACTTTTATAGTTCCTAGGTCGCTCACTTCCACCTCTTCCTTCACCTGTTCATATACAGCTTCACTAATGAGGATTTGCCCTGGTTTGCTCACGCTTTCAATACGGGCGGCAGTATTAACGGTATCCCCAATAGCTGTATAATCCATACGAAAATCCGCCCCGATATTACCTACTATAGCACTGCCAGTGTGAATACCGACTCCAAAATGCACCGTTTTTCCGAACTGTTTTTCTAGCTTTTCCCTAAGCTGTATCGAGCCTGTTTGCATAGCCATAGCGGTCTGCACAGCCCTTAACTGGTGCTTGTCTAAGTCTAAAGGGGCATTATATAAGGCCATAGCCGCATCTCCGATGTACTTATCTAGGGTACCGCCATAGGCAAAGATGGATTTTGCACACAAGGTTAAGTAGTCATTAAGTATAGCTACGACTTCCTCAGGTTCGGCTGCTTCGGATAAAGGGGTAAATCCTCTAATATCCACGAATAGAACCGTAATATCTCGCCTTGCACCACCTAACTGTAGGCCTGCTTCACCTTCTTCTAAGATTTTATCTACGATTTGCGGGGCTACATATTTACCAAAAACATCCGTAACCCTTTTCTTTTCTATTTGTTCAGATATGAAGTTTTCCCCGAGGATGGCTATGTACTGGATAACTAATAGTCCTACAGGATAAATCAGACTATAGATATAGCCGTTATTTACTAGACTTATCCTACTACTTATGAATAAAAATGACCCCACCAAAGCTACTAAGGCTAGTGCACCTATACTCGGGCTAAGCCTTCTAAAGATGAAAAATCCTAACAAGCCTAATATCAGCACTATAGCTAGCTGTCCTAAGAAGGGCACTTCTTGCCAATACTTCTGAGCCATAAACTGGGCAATTATATTGGCGTGTATCTCCACCCCGTACATAGGCACTTGTGGTGCTAAGGGGGTGAAGTAGTAATCGTCAGCCATCCCTATCGCCGTAGGTCCAACCAGAACTATTTTATCTCGAAAATATTCACCAGGCACTTCTCCATTCAGCACTTGGTAAAAAGGAATTAATTCAAAACTATGTGGTTCTCCACTAAATCTTATATTAGTCCGCTGCCATTCGTCAGTGGGTAGTTGGGCTACATCGATAGCCTTTCTAGCAGTTTGGCTGGCATAATGATTGTATATTTTAAGGGCAAAACTGTCTATCCTATCCCCAGCATAATCAAAACTGAGGATGGTTTTTCTCACTATGCCATCATTATCTATAATAGTATTAATATGTCCTGTTTTGCTTACCTTAGATAAGGCTGGAAAAGGCTCCGATATATTAAGAGCTTCTAGCTTTCCCCTAGTAGCAGTAGCTGCAAAAGTACCATATATAGGAAAGATTAGATTGCCTGCCTCAGCTACCATTTCTACTAGATAGGCATCATCTTCTAGAAGGTCTGACGCTTCAGCAAATATCACATCATAGCCGATAACCTTTGGCTCACCTTCGCTTATAAGGCGAATGAGTTCTCCATGATAATCCCGATGAAAAGGCCATCTACCTAAGGCCTCTAAGCTATCATCATCTATGCCTACAATAATTATATCCGCATCGACAGTTGCAGGCTTTTGATACAGGGTATCTTGCAACCTGTAATCTAAGGTAGCAAATAGCTGAAAATACATAAACAAGGCCAATAATAAAAATATGCTAATATGGGTAATTAATGACCACTTTTTCAGGATAATCACCACCTATTATAATATTCATGCCCTCTCTCGCAGCTACGGTCTTAGGATATTCCCTTTGTGCCTGCTTTTCTATCTTCGCTTGCTCTGCATCTGTTCGGTCTTCTTTATAATGGAACAAAACATAATAGCCCACCTCAGCATTCTGGCTAATGTTTATGCCTTCTTCCCAAGTTGAATGTCCCCAGCTCTCTTTACTTTCCCCGTCTATTTCTCCCCTATATTCAGCCTCTGTAAAGTGCGTATCGTAGATAAAAACATCCGCTCCCGCAACAAATTTTATAAAATCATTATTTCTTGCCCCCAGAATAGGTTGGGTATCAGTAGCATATACTATGGCATAATCGCCTTTTTCTATGCGATAGGCCAGACATCCACCTGGGTGATTTAAGGCAAAAGTCTTAATAATGATTCCTTCCCCTAAATTGATTACATCATCAGCTTTAATGCTGATAAATTCATAATCAGCCTGCATCATACCCATAGTTATAGGAAAATAAGGAGGGCTCATTTGCTTAGTGATTATCTCCTTAAAAGTTAAGGGGTTTTTATCTTCACCGTATAAGCGAAATGAATTACCAGCCTTATAAAGTGGCTGAAAAAAAGGTATTCCTTGAATATGATCCCAATGAAGATGAGAAAAAAATATGTCCGCAGTTTTTTCCCCCTTATTTAACTTCATTTTATGCCCTAATTCTGCTAAACCAGTACCCCCATCTAAGATAAGGGTGCGGTTACCAGCCACTACCTTTACACAAGCAGTGTTCCCACCAAATAATCTAGTATCTTTATTAGGGGTAGGCTTAGAGCCCCGTACCCCCCAAAAATTAATGCTTAAACTCATACAAAACCACCCTATAGATTTTACTATTTAGATTGTATAGCGATAATATTTTGTTCAGGTAGCCAGTTTACTTGCCAGCCCAGCTTCCCTCTAATAGTATCTAAGGCTACTAAGGAGCGGTCTTGGTAAATAATAAAATCCTCAGCTTCTATGGCAAAACCTATTATTTTGCCATCTTTAAGAATAGTAAATTCTTGGGTTTCGGCTGTCCATTCTATATTAGCCCCCCAGGCTTCAGTCAAAGCCCGAATAGGAATTTTTATCGTTTCCCCGATTTCTAATGGTGCAAGATCAGGAAATGCCACGATATTTCCATCTAAGATTACTTTGATTTCACCACTCGTAGTCCCAGTTAGATAATTAGTAATCGGTTTTAGATTATGATTTTTATCGGGAATCAGGATGATTCTATTATTCCATTGGTCAGCGATAAATAAGCTGTCCTTGGCATAAACAAGCTTAGTAGGACCGTCAAACTGGCTTAGGAAATTAGGCTTAAGCTTTTCCCCAGCCAAATTAGTGCCTGCAACGGTAGTAACCATATCAGAGCTTACTTCCCTTATAACATGGTTATAGCTATCAGCTATGTATAGAGTATCATTAGCTTTTAGCGTAATCCCTTTAGGAAAATTAAAATAAGCTATCTTAGTAGGACCATTCAGATAGCCTCCTAGCCAGTAATTACTATCCGTATCTTTTACCCCTTTATTACCAGCCACTACTTCTAGGGTATCCTGTGCGGTTATTTTCTTTACTTGATGATTGCCACTGTCTATTACATAGAGATTTCCCTCTTTATCTGCTACTAAATCAGTCGGTTCGTTTAATATACTGGTATCGTCTGGTTTGCCTGCATAGGTTGTAACATTACCCTTAAGATCTATTTTTCTAATTACATTATTTAAAGTATCAGCAACAAATAAATTATCATCCTTACCTATAGCTATAGCAGTCGGTTTATTAAAATATGCTTTAAGGGCCTGCCCATCTTGGTAGCCCATCGTTCCACCTGCTATGGTGGTCACCTGTCCTTGATAGATTTGTCTTATAGCATGGTTATTAGTGTCGGCAATAATAATAGCTCCATTGTCAGCCGCGACTAAGCCTTTAGGATGGCTGAACATAGCCTCCTTAACTCCCCCATCTAAGTATCCACCACCAGGAAATCCGAACCTATCTAAGCCTTGACTTTTCCCCGCTACAGTAGTTACTTCCAAGCTTTTAAGGTTAAGGCTGCGTATGCAATGGTTTTGCGTATCAGCAATAATTATAGCCTCAGCCTTTTTCGCATAAGCTAGACCATTAGGAAAGCGGAATGCGGCCTCATCTACTCTGCCGTCCTTATAGTCAAAATCCCCCGAACCTATTATAATTAGCTTAGAATCATCTGCGATAAGATGAGTATCAGCTGCAAATACAGGTAAATTAATTGCCCATAAAAATATACCTAATACTACAAGTGCAAAGCCAGCTTTTTTTCTTTCCATATAAAACAATCCCTTCGTAATACTTCATAAATACGGATATTTTTTCGTACATGTCCAGTTAATCAATATTCTAGCACTAATTGTTAAAATATAATATATATTTAAGAAAGTTATTCCTAAAAAGTGAATAATCTTTTTATGAGTTTTGTAAGAATTATTAATAAAAACAAATTATATTAGGACAAATGCAATAATTTTTCTTTATTTTACTTACATTAATAAGATATAATTAGAATAATTAATAAAAAACATAGGGGATATTTTTATGCTTAATAATAGTCAAATTAGAGATGAACTAACACCATCAGAAAAGCTAAAACTACTTTTTGCATATACGGCTAAAATAGCAGAGGAAAAAAGGCTCGATCAGTTACTACAACTAATGGCCGACTTAGGTCGAGAATTAATAGTGGCTGATCGCTGTACTATATGGTTATACGATAAAGAAAAAGAAGAACTATGGACTAAGGTTGCCCACGGCGTAGAGGAAATTCGCATCCCTGCTAATACAGGCATAGTTGGCTATGTAGTGCAAACTGAATCTAATTATTTCACGAATGATGCCTATAAGGACCCTAATTTTAATCGAGAAGTAGATAAGAAAACTGGTTATCGGACTAAGGCTTTACTAGCCTTGCCATTATATGATAATGAAGGTTGTATTTTGGGGGCTTATCAAGCAGTTAATAAAATGACGGAGGCGGGGGAATTTTCTTCCGAAGATATTAATAACTTGAAAATGATTGCCTCCTATTCTGAAAAATCTTTAGCTAACACCCTGCTTAATGAAGAAATCGAAAACACTCAAAAAGAAATTATTTTCCTAATGGCGGAAATAGGCGAAAGCCGTTCTAAGGAAACAGGCAATCATGTAAAAAGAGTAGCTGAAATATCGGCACTTTTAGCTAAACTTTATGGTATTAGTGCTGAAGAAACTGAATTAATTAAAATGGCCTCACCTATGCATGACATAGGCAAAGTAGCTATTCCAGATGCCATACTTAAAAAACCAGGCAAGCTAACAGATGAAGAATTTGACGAAATGAAGGAGCATACTACCATAGGTTATAAGTTACTTAAAAATTCAAAGCGTAGGATTATTAAATCATCAGCTATAATAGCCTATGAACATCATGAAAAATGGAATGGTAAAGGTTATCCCAGAGGTCTAAAAGGCGAAGAAATTCATATATACGGTCGTATTAGTGCTATAGCAGATGTATTTGATGCTCTCGCCAGTGAAAGAGTATATAAACCTGCTTGGCCCTTAGATAGAATACAGCAGCTTTTTATCGAAGAAAGGGGCGAACATTTTGACCCAGTCTTATGTCAACTATTTTTAGATAACTTTGACCAGTTTGCAGAAATCATCACCACATATCAAGAATAATTGGACTAATTAAATGCAGTCTTATGATCCTTAACTTTAAATAATTCTTCATCAGCTACATATAGTAATTCCTCGAAGGAAGTTCCATCTTCAGGATAAGTAGCAACTCCTGCACTAAAATTAACTTCAATATTTTCGGGCAGTTTTAGTTTAGCTACATTTTCCTGTAGCCTAACTAAGATTGATAAAGCAGTATCCTTATTAGTTTTAGGTAAGATTATAATAAATTCATCCCCGCCAAACCTACACAAGACATCCGTCCCCCTCAGGCTAGTTTGAATTTCATCAGCTACCTCACACAATACCTTGTCTGCATTGATATGCCCTAAATTATCATTAATCCTTTTAAAATCATCTATATCTATGAATAAAACCGAAGCATCGTTAGTGTATTTTGCATCCTGAGTAAGCTTATTGTATAAATATCTTCTATTAACTAAGCCAGTCAAAGGATCTATATTAGCCAAATGATTAAACCTCTTAGTAATTCTGCTTATTTTTCTAACATAAAAAATCATACTAATAGCTGTGATTATAACCCCTAGCTCACATACGATTACTATATCTGCATAATTCCCGACAGATAGTAGCATAATACCTAGGGCTAGTCCATAAGTAGCTAACCCGATATATTTAATACCCCTTTTACCTGCTTGTTTAAGCAGGTTATGTTCATATTTAATTAATACTACTAGACTAAGCAGCAAAAACAGCCTACTAATTATTAACCATATATCCATAACATCCCCCCCATATACAGAAAGCCAGAAGTGCCTATACCTGTTTGGGTATATTAAGTATATAATATATGCCACATTTTATGCTCTATTTGGTCTAATACTCTTTTATGCTAATCTATATCAAATTAATACCATAAGCCTAATATATAATAATTTTAACATATATTTGTGATGTTTAGCCTATTAATCTATAGTTATTATTAATACTAATGTAACATAAAAGTGAGATTTTCGACAGTCCCAAGAGGTTTTTACAAGCAAATTGCTACATTTTGTAACCTAGTTTAATTTGCATAAACAAAACAGGCTAACTTGATTTTAAGCTAGCCTGTTTTTACTAAGTATTATTATATTTCTAGTTTATTGGATTTTATCCATATCTTCATTTTCTCGGCTTCTTTGATTAGGCCATCCCTAAAATCTGGATGGGCTATTTCGATTAGGGATTCTGCCCTAGCCCAAGTGGATTTACCCTTGAATTGGGCAATACCGTACTCAGTAGCTATATACTGTACCATGGAACGGGGCACCGTAGTTACTGAGCCTAGGGGCAAGGTCGGAGTTATTCTAGAATGAAACTCTCCTTTAGAGTCTTGATAAGTAGAGTGTAAGCATATTATGCCCTTACCCCTACTAGAATTAAAAGCCCCGATTACAAAATCAAGCTGTCCCCCCGTGCCAGATATCTGTCTAGTACCTACTGTCTCGGAAGATACTTGGGTAAGCAAGTCAACACTTAAGGCATTGTTAATAGCTATAATTCTATCATTTAGGGCAATAATTCGAGGATCGTTCGTATAGTCAACAGGATATGAAGCACATACAGGGTTGTGGTCTAAAAATTCATATAAACGCTTACTGCCTAAGGCAAATGTATATACCATTTTAAACTTATCAATAGTTTTTTTCGCTCCAGTTATACGACCTTTTTCATATAAATCGACAAAAGCGTCCATCATCATTTCACTATGAACCCCTAAATCTTTTAAGTCACTATCTGCTATTAGAGCCCCTACTGCATTAGGTAGCCCACCAATCCCTAGTTGCAGGCAACTACCATCCTCTATTTCATTTAATATTATCTGGGCAATCTTTTCATCTTCTGGAGTAGGTGGTATATTAGGTATTTCAAACAAAGGATCATTGCGTCCTTCGACTATATAATCGATTTGCGATAGATGAATAGATTCTTGATTCCCCCCTAGACAGGTGGGAATATTTTCATTAACTTCAGCAATAACTATTTTAGCCTTATAGATAGCTGCTGGAGTAACAGAATTAGCCAGCCCAATATTAAAAAATCCCCTGCCATCCATAGGACTGACGGAGATAAATGCTACATCGATATCAAAATATTTTCTAATGATTCTGGGTCCTTGTTGATAAGTGTTAGGAATATAGTGACATAGGTTCCTATCGCCTATGTATCGGGAAATAGCTGAGAAATGTAAGTCTTGTAAGATGAAGTGTTTTCTTTCGGGATCAGCTTTAACTATTTCTGGCACACTTGTAAAACTAACCCCCATTACTTGAACATCTTCTAGTTCATTAGCCCTTTTAGCTAAATAAGCATCAAGGGTCCTAGGAAAAAGGGCAAATTCCCCATAAGAAACGCTATCTCCAGATTTTACATACTTAACCGCTTCTTCTGCTGGAATTACTTTTTGTTCGTATTGCCACTTTATTACATCGTCCATTATAACACCTTCTTTCATTGAATAAAAAAGATTTCGTGCTTCATATATACTATTTTACCTTAAAAGAAGATTATTATATATAAAAATGGCATAAAATGTAGGGTAATGTCATAAAGATATTTTATACCAGCCAAAATGAATTAGTAAATATCCAGGGCCGCCATGATTTACCATACTGATGATAAACTTCTAAACGATAGACCCCTATTTCTTCTACCTTAATAACAAAATAATCGCCTATTATATTCCGCCATACTTCTCCATCTTTTATTACTAATAGCTTAGCAAGCTTAGGTAGTTTAATAATAAAAAACATTCCTAGCTCTAGGTTAACCCTGCTACCTATTAAGTATGTTTTGGATTTGGTTTTTAATATAAAACGAAAACCTTTGGAATTTATGAAATAGTCATAAGACACCCAACTATGGCCAGATTTTAAAGCATTATAGATATTATTTTTATCTGTGGTAAAATTATGACTAAGCTTTTTGTCCAAGAGTACATGCATGTTGATACATTTAAAACTATGATAATAGGCACCAATGGTAAGTATGGTTATAGGTCCTAGCTTTATTTTTTGATTATGAGCATCAGAG
>JAAYRQ010000005.1 GCA_012518685.1 Syntrophomonadaceae bacterium
AAAATTATGACTAAGCTTTTTGTCCAAGAGTACATGCATGTTGATACATTTAAAACTATGATAATAGGCACCAATGGTAAGTATGGTTATAGGTCCTAGCTTTATTTTTTGATTATGAGCATCAGAGCCCCCATATAGCATAACTTTTTCACCTTTTTCTTGCAATTCATCTAGCCAGTCCATAACCTCGGGATAAGGTCCAGATAGAGCAAGGTGGGGATTAATTAGTAGGTATAGTCCAGAAAGCATTCCCCTAATCCCATCCTTCCATTGGGATAGATAATTCCATACTTCTATACCTTGAAAACCAGTGACATTAAAATCCGTCCAATTAAAGGTTATACCATTTCTATATAGTGGTGATCCCTTTTCTAGGGGATGGGCAATGACTCCAAAGCCACCTGCTTCATTTACTTTATCTATTACTAACTGAGGATTTTCAGTATTATTAGCTATGACTTCATCAGTATCAAGGGCTAAATAATGATTACAAGTATCATTTACTTCTTGACCTATCAGGGTTAATACCCCATACTTATAGCCTTCTTCCCCATTTTTTAAGCCTTTTAAAGTTTCGTGGTCGGTAAGAATGATAAAATCTAAGCCTGCTTTACGGGCTTTTTTAGCTATTTTATCAATATTTTCTCCCCCATCAGAATAGGTAGAATGAATATGCAGATTACCTATATATTCGTACATTATTAATTCCCCTCTTAAAAGAACTGTCATATTATACTTTATTATACTTTTTACTTTTAATAACCAGGCTATTAAAAAAAGGTGGTAGGATGTTATCCCACCACCTTTGTTGAGAACTATTGCTTAGTCAACCACTGTGATTGCTAATTCTTGACTGCCATCATCAAAAGTAATAGTTAAGGTTAAAGTTGTTCCAGCTGGAACCATTCCAATATCAACTGGAAGTAAAGCTGTTACTTCTTTCTTAATGGTTAATACATTACCATCAACGGTATAATGTTTTCCTTCTTCAGGCTCAATGTTTACTAAACCATTCATAGCAGAACCCTTCATAGCTGTAATTTCAGAAGCAGGTCCCCAAGTAACATCTACTACGATGTCTTCTACATTACTTTTGCTTAGATTTACTGCAGTAGGTGCAATAGCTAAGTCTGCAGCAGGTTCTTCAATTTCTTCAGGTTCTTCAACATCTGCAGGTTCTTCAACTTCTTCAGGCTCTTCGACATCTTCTGGTTCAGGAGTAACTACCGCAGCTGCTTCACCTAGGATAACAGTTCTAGTGTCATTATCCCAATCAACCTTAACTCCTATTGCATCGCCTAAGGCCCTTACTGGTAAGTAAGTTCTGTCATTATAAACGATAGCACTGAGTTTGGCGTCCCCATCCATAGGAACAAAATCTTCACCATCAACAACAAATTTGAAATCATGAGCTAAATTAGCTTGGATTGCTTCAATGTTAGATCCAGCTATAGCTCCTGCAGCAAACACCAATAAAGCGGCTACTGCAATAAGTAGTACAACTCTTTTCTTCATTAACAATTCCCTCCTAATAATATTTATTAATAATACTTATATCCTAGGCCTGTTCTGAAACAGGGGCCTCGAATAACTCTTTTGGTGCTCTACCTATGGCTACTAAAATAATCAAAGCTATAATAATAGCACCTAAGCCATAAAGCATAGCATTAGCATCCTTGCTTACTTCTGGAGTTTGGAATACATAAGCTACCGTACCGTAAGCACCTTCTGGCTTACCTAAGAAGGTATCTGCTTGGCTAGCATTATCTTCTAAGGCCGAAACTATAGCGCCCACTGATTCAAATGTTTGTAAACCAGCTGCTATCGCTTCCTTGGCTCCTACAGCTCCACTACCAATTTGTCCTGTCCCATCTTGTAATTGTACTATCCCAGGTACCATTTGTCCATCTATAGCAGCTTGTAAATAATCTAGAGCATATAGTAAGCTACCAGGACTACCATTTAACATAACCTTGACAGGATTACCATTCGCATCTACTTGACCTAAGCCTAAGACCATTATAGTCAAGCCTTGATCTACTTTTTTAAGACTGTCTGACATTAAGTTAGCCCCTAACTCTAGTGCAGATACACTAGCAGGGAAATCCATAGTTCCGCCAGAAGTTATTAAGGTTCCACCATCTCTAAATACCGCCACATTCTTAGCAATGGCGGTTAATTTTGGTTCAATAGCACCAGTAATAATCTGCTCTGCAGGAGTACCTGCTACTGCACCTTTTAACATATTGACATCATTATATAGACTAGTAGTTAGAGAAGGTTGCTGTCCCTTGTCCGCTGCTGTTCCTACCGTAGTTTCTAGAGTTGATAATACTAGTTTTTGGGCAGTAAATGCAGGAAGGAATTTTTCATCAACATTAGATTTTAACAACCCAACTGCATCCTTCACACCAGGAGTATTACCTGAGGCATCTGCACCACTTAAAGCATTATAAGATACAGCTTCAAAAGCGGGATTTTGTAAACCAAAACGAATTTGTTTTAGATTATCTTTTAAAGTAGTTAATCCTCCACTAACTTGATGTAAGCCATCTTTTAGGGAAGATAGTCCAAATAATAGTGTCTGGTCCTTATTAGGGGCTCCAACTCCAGCTTCTATTTGATCAAAACCATCATACAACATACCTAGACTTTCCTGAACTGTTCCTAAGTTATCTATTTCTGCAGTAGTTGGAACTATAGGAATAACCCCTATTTTAAAGCTAGGTAATTCAATATCCTTTCCGTCAGCTTCTAAGACTGTATATTGGCTAGCTGGGTATTTGGGTGGTACTAAAGGTACTGTCCAGCTTACTTGGGTAATACCTTGTACATTAATTAAAACTCCCTCAGGTGACTCACCAGCTATACCAGGAGCAGATATATTTGAGAATTTACGATTGTCAAATTCCCATCCAGATAAAGATACTACATAAGGGGTGAAAACTTCGGTTTCTGTCTTAACAACTTCGCCATTAGAATCAGTAAATTCTAATTCTTTCATCTCACCAGTAGTATTTTCCACATGGCAAACAATTTTCAAGCGTCCTGATTTACCAGATAATTTAGATGGGGCTATTTTATTCCCATCTAGGAAATATTCTACTTTAATTTTAACTGGCATATCAATGGAAGCAATTTCCTTCTTGTCAAGTTCAGCTAAATAATATACATCACCAAAGGCATCACCTGCTGGTATATTAGCTTTAATTTTTAAATTGTTATCTTGTATGGTTACTTTATCAGTACTATATAAGTTACGAGCTGAAGATAGTTTATATTTTGATTTATCTTCAATAGTGACATTTCCTTTACCTGAAACCCTAAGATGGTTTAAGACTTGGATACTAGCAATTTCACCATTGTCGTTTAAGTTGGATATTACTAACTCGTTATCTAGTATCTTTTCCGGATTGCCTTGTGCATTAACAGTTATAGGTGCAATTACTAAACTTAAAGCCATGAAAAGAATAAATATCTTTTTAATTTTAGTTTTCCTAAACAAAACTTTCCCTCCTTTCCTTTACTGATTTACAGCCATAGCAATCTTAATTACTAACAAGGATAATACTAGCCCAACTAGTAAGGAAACACTAACTCCTATTGCTGCAGATAGTGCTATATCTCCTAATGCAGAAGGATTGCTAGTATATGTTGCAAAAACGGCCGCAAAATAGCCAGCCCAACCTAAAAACATAGCATCTATTCTCATTCCTGTAACTGATAATAAAATTAACAAGAACAAGGATACTGCAGATACTATAGCTAAATAAATTAAATGGTCGGGTGGTAGAGGCATTTTAGTAGCTAAGATGATAACACCTACTAAGCCCATAGCTACACCAATTAGTAAAGAAACACCAGTTTTAAAATAATCACCAAAAGGTCCTATTACTGCGAACATAGCCATAGTTATAGCGGCTAAATAAAAAGCGGTAGCTCCTATAACACCTTGAAATAATACGAAGATTGCGAAAAATATTGCCACAATTAACCCTAAACCTATTGCCCTTTTCATATATTTATTCACCTCCTTTACTTATTTCTTCTGTAAAGTTTTCTAATTAAACTACGAATATTACTGTGACAAAAGTAATGAGCGGGAAACACATTATTATAGTGGTATATTAACTATATTGCCTAAATTGTATGACTATTCCGATTAAACAATCTCTATAATAGCAAACCTTATAAAATCTTTTATAATTTATAAAGTTCTGTTTCATCGAGGAATTTAATACCCTTTTCAATGAAGGCATTTCTAGCTTTTGTAAAATCTTCGACTTTAAATATAACTAAAGCATCTTTTTCGGTCGTACCTAAGAAGGCATATAGATATTCTATATTAAGACTAGCTTCTGACATCTGTTCTAAGACATCTGCCAAACCTCCTGGTGAATCAGGAACCTGTACTGCTATTACTTCGGTTTCACTAACGGTAAAACCTGCCTCTTTTAAAATTTTGTATGCTTTTTCTGGATCAGAAACGATAATTCTTAAAATACCAAAATCAGAAGTATCAGCTATAGAGAGAGCTCTTATATTAATATCCGCCTCACCCAAGACCCTAGTTACATGAGAGAGTCTGCCAGCTTTATTTTCTAAAAACACCGAAATTTGTTTGGCCATAATATAACCTCCTTAATCATTAACAACTTATGGTTAGATCTTATAGTTTTCTTTTATCTATTACTCTTTTCGCCTTACCTTCGCTTCTTTCTAAGAACTTAGGCTCTACTAATCTTACCTTAACCGCTACCCCTAAGGCACTTTCTAATTCTCGTCTAATATGAGCCCCTAATTCTTCTAGTTTTCTAACTTCATCACTAAATACTAGCTCTGATACTTCTACTTGCACTTCTAGAATATCTAAAGTACCTTGACGATCAACAACTAATAAGTAGTGGGGTTCTACGCCAGGTATTTGCAGTAATACGCTTTCTACCATAGAAGGGAATACATTAACTCCCCGAATAATTACCATATCGTCTGATCTGCCTAATACTTTTTGCATTCTTATATGAGTCCTACCACAGGCACAGGTTTCTTTATTAAGCACTGTTAAATCCCCAGTTCTATATCTAATCATAGGTAGGGCTTCCTTAGTAACCGCTGATATTACTAATTCACCTTGTTCCCCTTCGGATAAGATTTCTTCAGTAATAGGATCGATTACTTCTACTATAAAATGATCCTCTGCGATATGTAAGCCATCCTTGCTAGCACATTCTATAGCTACACCTGGACCTATTATTTCACTAAGACCATATATAGCATAAGCATCTATTTGTAAACATCTTTCGATTTCTTTACGCATATTTTCTGACCAAGGTTCGGCTCCGAAAATCCCTGATTTTAGTTGGAGTTCTTCTGGCTTAACACCCATTTCTAACATTTCTTCATACATAAATAAAGCATAAGAAGGTGTACAAGTAAGTACGGTAGTGCCGAAATCCTGCATTAGCATTATTTGTCTTTTGGTATTCCCCCCTGAGCTAGGAATTACTGAAGCACCTAATTTTTCAGCACCATAGTGAACCCCTAAACCACCCGTAAAAAGCCCATATCCATAGGCATTTTGTATTACTGACCTTTTGCTAGCCCCAGCACTACAGAGTGCCCGTGCCATCAATTCAGACCATATATCTATATCTTTTCTAGTATAACCGACCACAGTAGGTTTACCTGTAGTTCCCGATGATGAATGAATCCTAATAACATCACCCATAGGTACCGCAAAAAGGTTAAAGGGATAATTATCCCGTAAATCCTTTTTAGTAGTAAAGGGTAGTAGTTTTAAATCTGCTAAGCTATTAATATCGTCTGGCTTAATGCCTGCCTCATCCATTTTTTCCTTATAAGGTTGTACAAAAGCATACATTCGATATACTGCTTCCTTAAGCCTACGAGTCTGTAAAAGCTCCAATTCATTTCTGGACATACATTCTTTTTCAATATCCCAATAAGACATTTATTCTACCTCCTTAATTAATTTCCTGCTAATATGAGCATAATTATTACAATTTGTAATTATTTAATTTAAAAATTTACTAGACTTCTTATTACTACACTGGCTAGTAAAAGTCCTGCAATTCCTGTAACAAAGGATATAGTTCCGAGAATATTATCCTTATTCATATCAATATTTATAGGTTTTTCCATTGAGTATAAAACTTCGACACCTTCATATATCCCTAGATTTCTTAATTCCTTACGAACTTTTTTAGCTAGGGGGCATACGGAGGTGTTTTTTATATCAGCTATTTTAAATAGAGTAGGATCGATACGGTTAGCAGCACCCATAGCGCTTATTATCGGCATTTGCTGGTCAAAGCAATACTTAATTAAGCCTACCTTATCAGGTACTGAATCTATGGCATCTACCACATAGTCGATCTGCCCATCTAGTAACTTAGCCTGATTAGCAGCATTTAAACTAAGATTGTGTTTAGTTACTTTGATATTAGGATTGATATCTAGTAAGCGATTAGCTAGTACATCGGCTTTATACTTTCCGATACTAGAAGTTAAGGCGGGTAATTGCCGATTAATATTAGTCACTTCTACTTGGTCAGGGTCAACTAGAATTAGATGTCCTACACCTGCCCTTCCTAGAGCTTCTACAGTATAAGAACCTACTCCACCTAATCCTACAACCGCCACCGTAGCATTTTTTAGGATATTTAACCTTTCAGTACCAATTAGCTTTTCAGTACGCTGAAAAATATCTGTCATTAATATGTAACCTCTTTACTTAAAAATAAATAAAAAATCCCCACCGAGTCGTGTTTGTCGCAGAGTTTAAACCTGATATGTTCAGGTGGGTGTTAACCTGTATATTGTTTCAAAATCTTTTTAGGATTACAGATAACAATATGCAGAGTATAATCTCCCTTTAAATAGGTGTTGGCAAAAACTGAAGCAACAATCACGAACACAGTAGGGGTACTTCCTACTTTGTATCCATAATTTCTAGCTAAATAATAGCATAAAAAATGTTAATCTTCAATGAAGTCAGACATCCATTAATAGCCATCTAAGCTCTTATTCTTATTTATCCCTTGTTCTAAGCTGTAATTCCCTTAATTGCTTAGGACTTACTTCGGAAGGGGCGGCTGTCATTAGGCAGTTGGCATTTTGAGTTTTTGGAAAGGCTATAACATCCCTAATACTAGGCCTGTTCGTCATTATCATTACCAACCTATCAATGCCAAAGGCTACACCGCCATGGGGGGGAGCCCCATATTCAAATGCATCTAGCATATAGCCGAACTTATCCTTTATCTCTTTTGATCCTAAATTAAGGGTCTTGAACATTTTTTCTTGTAAATCTTTCTGGTGAATTCTAATACTTCCGCCCCCAATTTCGACACCATTAAGTATCAAATCATAGGCCCTAGCTTTACACTTAGCTGGATTGGTCTTTAATAGTTCTATATCCTCTTCCTTAGGTGAAGTAAAAGGATGATGAACAGCTACAAATCGAGATTCATCTGGGTCAAACTCTAATAAAGGAAAATCTATTAACCAACAAAAGTTAAGCTCCTCCTCATTAATTAGGCTTAACCTTTTCGCAATTTCCAAACGCAATATGCCTAAGACCTTGGCTACTACATTTTCGTTGTCTGCACTAAATAATAGTAAGTCCCCTGGTTGTGCTTCTAATGCTTCTATAATAGCCTTAGTATGTTCAGGAGTAAAAAACTTAATTATAGGTGACTTTAACTCATCTTCGGCTACGATTATCCAGGCTAGACCTTTGGCGCCATTATCAGTAGCTATTTTAACTAATTCGTCAATTTCCTTACGGGAGAAAGAGCCGCAGGTCTTGGCATTAAGCCCTCTTACTACCCCACCAGCCGCTATGGCCGAGGAAAAGACCTTAAATTCCACATCTTTTACTAAATCTGTAAGTTCAGTAATTTCCAAGTCAAAGCGTAAATCAGGTCTGTCAGAACCATATTTTAACATAGCTTCATCGTAAGTCAGCTTAGGAAAGGGGTTTTTAATATCCCTAGCTAAGGCATCTTTAAAAACCTTAACCATCATCCCTTCTATTAATTGCAGTATATCATCCTCATCAATAAAAGACATTTCTATATCTAGCTGAGTAAATTCTGGCTGGCGATCAGCTCGCAAGTCCTCATCTCGAAAACATCTAGCAATCTGGAAATATTTTTCTAAGCCTGAAACCATAAGTAACTGCTTGAAAATCTGAGGAGATTGAGGCAGAGCAAAAAATTCGCCAGGATGTACCCTGCTAGGCACTAAGTAATCTCTAGCCCCTTCGGGGCTACTTTTAGTTAGGATGGGGGTTTCTATTTCTACAAAATTTTGCCCATCTAAATAATCCCGCATAGACTTAATAACCTTATGCCTTAGGATTAGGTTATCTCGCATTTCAGGTCTTCTTAAGTCTAAATATCTATATTTTAGCCTTAAGCTTTCATCAACATCTATATTATCTTCTATGTAAAAGGGTGGAGTTTTAGCCTTGTTTAATATTTCCATGCTTACCGCATAGACTTCGATTTTACCTGTTTTTAGGTTAGGGTTTTCGGTAGCGGCTGGCCTAGCTCTAACTTCGCCTTTTACAGCTACTACATATTCACTTCTGATACCTTCTGCTAGGTGGAAAGAATTTTGGTCAACTTCGGGGCTAAAAACCACTTGTACTAATCCAGAGCGATCCCTTAAATCCACAAAAATTAAGCCCCCATGATCCCTGCGAGTATCAACCCAGCCGTTTAAAATAACTTCCTGCCCTATACTATTGACATCTAGTTCAGTAGCGTTGTGAGTCCTTTTCATCTGTCAAATATCCTCCTAACTGTTAGCTAAAATATTATTAATATGCTCTATTATATTATCGTTTGCTACTTGGCTTTGCTCGCCCTTATTCATATTACGGACGGTAAAATAATTATTATTTATTTCATCTTCTCCTATAATAATCGCTATTTTGGCTCCTAGCCGATTGGCAAACTTCATCTGTGCTTTAAGACTTCGACCAGCATAATCCTTATCTGACTTAATATTATTTTTACGCAGTTTACTTACTAGTTTAGTACTCATATCTTCTAGTTCTTCACCTACTGCTATTACAAAAACATCTGCATAGGAGTTGTCTGCTAACACTTCCTTCTCCTTAGTTAAGGCTAATAATATTCTTTCTAAGCCTAAGGCAAAGCCTACCCCAGGCACATCTGGTCCACCGCAAGCCTTGACTAAGCCATTATAGCGGCCGCCACCTCCTATGGCACTTTGCCCGCCTATATCAGGTATGTGGATTTCAAAAGCTGTATTTGTATAGTAATCTAAGCCCCTAACTAGGTTGTCGTCATGTAAGAAATTAACCTCGTTATCTTTTAGGACTTTTTTAACTGTTTCGTAATGTGTCTTACAGCTATCACATAAATAATCTTTAATATAGGGATATCCAGCAATAGCTACATGGCAAGACTCCACTTTGCAATCTAAGACTCGTAAGGGATTTTTACTATATCTTACTTGACAGTCTTTACACAGCTTATCAGCCTGTGGTCTTATATGAGCTACTAGCTTATCTCGATATATTTGCCTACATTCTGGACAACCTATAGAATTAAGATGTAGCTCGTAATTATTCAGCCCGAGTCTATTTAATATATCAATTAATAGAATAATTACTTCAGCATCAAGGTAAGGACTATCACTACCAAAGGCCTCTACCCCAAACTGCCTAAACTGCCTATATCTTCCCGTTTGCGGGCGATCATAGCGAAACATAGGTCCTAAGTAGTACCATTTGACAGGCATAGCCCCTCCATATATACTATGCTCTATTAAGGCCCTTGCACAAGTAGCAGTAGCTTCAGGTCTTAGAGTAAGACTACGCTCAGATTTATCTGTAAAAGAATACATTTCTTTAGTTACTATATCCGTAGTGTCACCGACACCTCTAGTAAATAACTCGGTATGCTCAAAAATAGGGGTGCGAATTTCATAATAGCCATATAGTTCAGCAGTTTCAGTTAAAACCCTCTCCATATAATGCCAGTTAAAAGATTCTGGTGGTAATATATCGTATGTACCCCGAGGGGCTTTTATAGACACATTTTTCCCTCCTTATTGATTTATGCCTAGGGTTATTCTAATTTAAGCCTATAAGCTTGTCAACTTTGCGGTTTACTAGGTTTTCCATAGAATTAAGATAGGCTAAGGGTTCTTTGGGATTATAGATAGAAGTTAGACTACCATCTGTATAATTATGAAACTTACTAGCTGCCCCTGCCCCTAGACCTATAATAGTCTGCCTTTCTTCCATCATTAAAAGATTATATAAGCCCAAATGCTTAGGTAGAGCATAACCTATATTCTCTCGGTCACCCCGCATATACTTTTGTCTATATAAATAATAGGGGATATAGGCTGCCTGAGTTAAGTTATCATAAAATATCTTAACCCCTTTTTCTACGCTTGCAAGCCCCGCCTCCATCCTATGTCTTTCCTTATCAGCCATTTGCGAACCTTTTTTTAAGGCGAGGGTATGGACTGTAATATTTTCAGGCTGTAAGGCTAAGACCCTTTCTAGGGTATTAATGTAGGCAGCTTCCCCTTCAGCAAATAGACCTATAATTACATCTAAATTAATAGTATTAAAACCAACAACTCTTGCTAATTCTACGGCTTTTATCACTTCTTGGGCACTATGTTGTCTGCCAATTAATTGCAAGGTTTCATCCTGCATAGTCTGGGGATTGATACAGATACGATTAACTCCTCCATTTTTAATAATATTTAATTTTCTATAATTAATGGTGTCTGCCCGTCCTGCTTCTAAAGTAAATTCGATGGTTGTATCTGATATTAGATAATCATTAATAACTTGTAGCAAACTAACTAAATCCTTTTCATTAAGAACTGTAGGGGTACCTCCCCCGACATAGATAGTTAAGACTCTAATTCCATAAGCCTTTAAAAATTCACCCCAGCTTTTTATCTCCGCAAATAGCACCTTTAGATAGGGTGTAATATCGCTAGCATAATTTCTTAACACCGCCCCTGGAAATGAACAGTAATAGCAACGACTCGGACAATAAGGAATACCTATATATATACTAACTAGCTTATTTTCTTCCTTATGGCTTATTAGATGAGTATGGTTATTATTAGCTACCTCTATTAATAAATCCGCTTTTTCGGGCTGTAGGTAATAATCATTAACTAAAATAGTTTTAATATCATTATGGCTATAATTAGCCTCTCTTAAACGGTGGACTATCTTAACTGGTCTAACCCCAGTTAGAGTTCCATAGCTACTTATAGGTTTACCAAGGTGTTGGCTGAGCAACTGGAAAATAAATCGCCGACAGGATCTATTAATTTGTTTTCGGGCATTATCTGTAGCTATATTATATTCCTTTTTAAGCCTAGTAATATCCCCTGTAATACTCGAATTAATTAAGCCTGTTACTAATAACTTATCAGCTCTTAAGACAGTTTTAATTTCTATATAATAATCACTGTTTTCTACTTCCTGATTATTAATTAGGAGACAAGCAGGAAAGGCTACCCGAATTAATTCGTGTACAGCCTTATATATGTAGTCATTATTAAAATTACAGCTAATAAGCATGACCTATATCACTCGCTTTCAGACCTTTAATCCCTATACCTAGTATAAAGATTAGAAACCCAAAGGTAAAATATTAATTATAAGCAAAAAATTAACGGGGCATTATCGCCCCGCCTTACTTCAAGATTTATAAAGTTTTTATAAAAATGGGTTGTTCTGTCTTTCAAAACCTATCTGGGTAGCTGGCCCATGTCCTGGGTAACATACTACTTCATCATCATAACATAGTAGTTTTTGCTTAATATTATCAATTAATTGCTTGTGGGAGCCCCCTGGGAAATCTGTCCGTCCAATGGATAATTGGAAAAGGGTATCCCCGACAAAAATTATATCACCAGTTTTTAAGCAAACACCCCCAGGGCTATGTCCAGGTGTGTGAATCACTTCTAATTCAACCGTATTGCCTATTTTTATAATATCTCCCTCATCAATAAATTCATCTGCTGCTGGGCTGGTAATTTTGCCACCCATTAGGAAGGAAAAGTTAGCCATCGCACTAGTCAGCATTTTAGCATCAGCTTCATGGATAAGAAGTTTCGCACCTGTAGCTTCCTTAACCCCTCGATTACCTCCGATATGATCGACATGACCATGAGTATTAATAATATAAACTGCTTTTAAGCCATCTTTCTCTAGTGCATTGATTATGCCACTAGGATTACCTGCTGGATCGATTACTGCTACCTCTTTAGTTTCTTCACAGCCTACTATATAACAATTAGTCCCACTAATGTCTAAGCCTTTTAATATCATCATAACACCCCTTATTAAAATATTTTTTCACTATCAAGTAATATTGTACAAGGGCCATCATTAACTATATTTATTTTCATATCGGCCCCAAATATTCCTACTTCTGTCTTAACACCACATAGTTTAGCATAATTTACACAATAATTAAACAAATGCTCTGCAATATCAGGCAGTTCCGCCTCCGTAAAGCTAGGTCTTCTGCCCTTTCTAACATCTCCATATAGGGTGAACTGACTTACTAACAATAGCTCCCCTTTAATATCTAGTAAGGAAAGATTCATTTTTCCTGCCTCATCAGGAAAAATCCGTAAGTTAATTAGCTTATCTATTATATATCTGGCCTCATTTTCAGTATCACCAGACTTAATTCCTAAAAGCACCATAAGTCCCTCATCTATGGCTGCAGTAACCTCATTATTAATTACGACCGTACTCCTAGTCGTCCTTTGTACAATAGCCCGCACTACCTATTCACTCCTAGCTTCCCCTGGTAAAACCCTTTTCACATCTATAACATCCTTAACCGTTTTAATCCTTTGCATAACGGCATGTAGCTTATCCATATCCTTAATTTCCAATTTAAAATTCATAATAGCGATTTGACCTTTGGTCGCCCGAGAAAACACCGAATTAATCTGGATACGAGTATCTGCTATAACATCCATAACATCAGTAGTTAAGCGTGGTCTATCAAGTGCCTTCACTTCAATCTCAACATTATATACACCCCTGTCATCAGCCCATTCTACTTCGATTACCCTTTCCTTTTCATTTTTTAAATAATTAAGTAGATTAGGACAATCTTGACGATGAACTGATATACCCCGCCCCCTAGTAATATATCCCATAACAGGATCCCCTGGTAAGGGATTACAACATCTAGCTAGCCTAGTAGCTACATCGTCAACCCCTTTTATTTTAATCGCCGAAGAAGTAGCATCAGTTTCAGAATAACTGACATTAAAATTATTCGGAATATCGATAATATCCGCAACGACTGTATCATTAAAATACAAGTCTTTCTGCTTATTAATTACTTGGCCCGTAGTTAAGGCCCCTTCTCCAATAGCCGCATATAGATCATCAGTGCTATTAAGACCGAACTTCTTCACTACTTCTATAAGCTTATCCTCTTTTAATAAATCTCTAGTATCTAAGTGTAACTTTTTTAGCTCCCTTTCTAAGATGTCATGACCTTTTATAAGGTTGGATTCCTTTTGTTCCTTTTTAAACCATTGTCTTATGCGGCTTTTTGCGGAAGAAGTTTTGACAAAATTCAGCCAATCCCTAGTAGGACCAGGGGAATTTTTAGCTGTAATTATCTCGACTATATCACTATTTTCTAATTCATAGTCTAAGGGAACAATACGACCATTAACTTTGGCACCTATGCACTTATGCCCCACTTCTGTATGTACCCGATAAGCAAAATCCACTGGACAAGCTCCCTTAGGCAGTTCTATTACCTTGCCCTTAGGGGTAAAAACAAAGACTGTATCATCAAATAAATCTATCTTCAGTGATTCCATAAATTCATTAGTGTCTTTAATATCTTGTTGCCATTCTAGCATTTGCCTTAGCCAAGATAGTTTTTCATCTAGTTTCTTTTCTTTAGGGCTATCCCCTTCTTTATAACGCCAATGTGCAGCAATTCCATATTCAGAAGTACGGTGCATGTCAAAAGTCCTTATCTGTACTTCAAAAGGTTCGCCACCTTTACCAATTAAGGTAGTATGAATAGATTGGTACATATTGGGCTTTGGTGTAGCTATATAATCCTTAAATCTGCCTGGAATAGGCTTCCACATAGTATGAATAATACCTAATACCCCATAACAATCTCTTATATCATCCACGATAACCCGAATGGCTATTTTATCGTATATTTCATCCATATCAACTTGCTGCTTAATCATCTTTTTATAAATACTAAATATATTCTTAGGTCTGCCTGCAATATCAGCCTCAATGCCAATCTGGTCTATGCCTTCTTTAATCTGGTCGATTAACTCATGGACATAATCTTCCCGCTCTTTTCTTTTCTGTTTAAGTCTTTTAGCTATTTCGTAGTATGTTTCTGTATTCATATAATAAAAGGCTAAATCTTCTAATTCCCATTTGAATTTAAAAATGCCTAAACGGTGAGCTAGGGGTGTGAATATTTCCATAGTTTCCTTAGCTATTTCCTTTTGTTTGTTTTCCCCATGGAATTGTAGGGTTCTCATATTATGCAATCTATCGGCTAATTTAATAATAATAACTCGAATATCCTTAGCCATAGCGATAAACATTTTTCTTAGATTTTCTACTTGGGCATCTTCTTTGGACTGAAAATCTATCCGGCTTAATTTGGTAACCCCATCTACTAATAATCCCACTTCTTCTCCAAATTCAGCTACGATAGTTTCTTGACTAATAGCTGTGTCCTCCACTACATCATGTAGTAAGGCAGCACAAAGTGTAGCTATATCTAATTCCAAATCTGCTAGAATTAAGGCTACTTCCAAAGGATGATTAATATAAGGTTCGCCAGAAATCCTTTTCTGCCCATAATGGGCCGCCTTAGCAAAATCATACGCTTTTTCCAACATAGCTATATCTGCCAGAGGATCATATTTTATTACCTTGTCGATTAATAGTGAAATATTAAGTTCCTGTACCATTTCAGCCATTAGTTATCATCTGCTCCCACTCTAAAAAAGCCATTTTTTCGGCCCTACCTTCTAGGTAATACGGAGAACTAGAAATGTCTAGTTCGGCATTATTTACTTTAAGAAAGTTTATTGTCATAATATTACCCTGTTTACTAACTTCGCACAAGCCTAAATCCGCCAAAATCCATAATACGGGTAGGATATTAAAACTATATTTTTCTCTTTTTAAGTATTTACTTACTTTAGCATTTAAGTCCCCAATCTCGCTTTTAACAAAATTAGTCTGTAAGCTTTTAAAATAATTAAGCACTTCTTTAATAGTATTAACATCTGGATAATTACGGCTAAGATATGCCTTATTATTATTAATCTTATCATTATCAAATAGGGTAATCATCCTTACCTCATCTGTAGCACTAATTTGCTCCATGGTTAAAAGGCTTTCATAATAACTAAAGGGTACATCGGCTAGGAAAATAGTGTCTATATCCGAAAAATCATTACTATAAAAATCATAAGCCCCATCAAGGAGTAGAATTCCCTTCTCGGATTTTAGGAATTCTTCCATTAGAATCGAGCGTTCTTGATAATCGCCTTCCCCTGCTAGAACCACAAGGTCACTCCTTTTATTAGCCAATTTATCTATCGTCTTAGGTCTATTAGTGTAGATGACCGCCTTTTTAAGACTATCTAAGTTTAGCTCTGCCTGACTGAGCCTTATTTTTCTAGTATCCAGAAGATCATTTATGGTTACACCGTAAATATTGTCAAGATTATTAACTTCATCTGCCCAAATATTAATAATATAATGTAGCTTGGCAGGCAAATCATCCTTTTTTAAAAAATAATCTAAATATGCCTTAGTCATTAGAAAGATATAGGGTTGCCCATTTTGCCAGGCCTTTAATATATTATTTCGTTCCTGGATGTAAATATTACCATGTAAAGGTTTTAGGAGATTAGGATTAAAAACCGCCTGCAAAGTTTGGTAGTGCTTGACCAAAGTTCTATAAGTAGGGTAAAGCAAAGTAACTGGTCGCTGGTCGGCTAATTCTTCGACAATATTCTGTAAAATATCTTTATGCTTGGCTAAATTATATAATAAATAAGGTTTATCTGGTGTAATAGTAGGTTTTATATTAAAAACTTTAAGTTGTAGGCTCTTTCTGCCCAAAAAATTATTTTCTTCGAGATTAAAAGCTATATCATATTTTAACAAATGCCAAGGCATAGTAGCATATTTTGCCTTACCAAAGGCTATAGCATCTATAGTATTGTTAAGTGTTTTAAACTTAAAATGTTCCTTATTCTTTCCTACTAAAGCGGCAGAATTAATCTCAAGTCCCCGGCACAAAAACTTAGGCATAGCATTACCTTCACCAAAGGGCTCTAATAGTTTTAGTTCGGCTAACATTTTCTCATTAATTTCATCGGGCTGTAATTCTAGATCTATAATTTCCTTTTTCACAAAAGTTTTTTCGGTAATTATTTCACTCAAGGAGGCTAAAAGGTCATTTTTAAAATTTAAGAGATTATCCCTGCTAATACTTAAACCAATAGCTAGTTTATGCCCACCAAACTGGACTAAATGCCCTTCTACTTTTTCTAAAGCAGTATATAAATCAAAACCAGCTATACTGCGTCCCGAACCGCGTCCTTCATCATCCATAAAGGTAATAATAATCGTAGGGCGATGGTATTTGTCAACTAGGCGTGAGGCCACTATACCGATAACCCCATGGTGCCAATCTTCGCCTACTACGATTAGGATCCCCTCCTGTGCTAAATTAATATTGTTTTCTATATAATCGATAGCCTCTTTATATATTTGTTCTTCTACACTTCTACGGGAACTGTTTAACTCTACTAGTTTATGAACTAATTTAAGTGCAAGTTGATAATTAGTAGCCTGTAAAAGCTCTATAGCTATAGAGGCATCCTCCATCCTCCCTGCAGCATTAAGACGGGGAGCTAAAATATAGCCGATATGCCAGCTATTAAGCTCCTTGTCAGCCAAATTGACTGCTTCTATTAAGGCTTTTATACCCATTCTCTTAGAAGCCATTATTTCTTTTAAACCCTGCTTTACTATAATACGGTTATCCCCCATCAGTGGGACTATATCGGCTACAGTAGCCAAAGCCGCTAAGTCTAGCCAAATATTTTCCAACCTCACCTTAGCTATATCCTCAGTTAAGGCTAAAGCCAGTTGATAAGCTACCCCTGCACCACATAAATTATAATTAGCTTCGTTATTATCTAATTTGGGATTAACAATAGCTAAAGCATTAGGTAGGTTAGAACTAGGTGTATGATGATCAGTAATTATAAAATCCAAGCCTAGGCTATTAGCTAAGTCTATTTCCTTTACAGAAGCTATACCACAATCGACCGTTATCACTAAATCATAATCATTATTAGCTAATTCAATTATGGCCTCCTCATTTAAGCCATATCCTTCACTAAAGCGATTGGGCACATAATAATCTACTTTTAAACCTAAGATGCTAAAACACTCTAATAAAATTACAGTGCTACATATACCATCAACATCATAATCACCGTATATAACTACTTTTTCTTGCTCTTTAATAGCCAGCTTTATCCTAGCCACAGCTTTATCTAATCCACTAAGCAAGTAGGAATCAGATAAACTCCTTAAATCACCATATAAAAAAGCTCTAATCTTTTCCTCCGTATCTATGCCCCTTTGTATTAATAATTTAATTAAGGCAGGAGAAATATCTAATTTATTTACTAATTTTTCATAATCAGTTAAAGTGTATTTCTTGATTTCCCAACTTGTCATTACCATAATTTCCCCCATTTATCGCAAAACTTAAGTTATTACATTATTATAGACTATAAAATGATGATTTTTAACCTTTGAGGTTTATATTAGTACAGAGGTATGAAATAATAATAAGATAGGAGGTAGATAATCTAATGGATGCTAAACAAATTGCTCGTATTAATGAATTAGCCCGTATAAAAAAGGAACGCGGTTTAACTAAGACAGAAGCTAAGGAGCAAGAAAAATTATATAACCAGGTATTAAAGAATGTGCGTAGCCAAGTAACTAGTCAGCTTAATAATGCAGGCTACAATAAAAAATCGGCAAGCTGTCAATGTGGGTGCCAATCCAAAGATTGTAACCACCAACACCCACACCATTAGTAATTATGTTCATTAAAGTAAGTGAAAAGAGGTATGCTAATGTCCTACTTCCATTATATTAAGGAATTAACCCAAAAGATACCTATAGAACTAGTTAATTTTGATGAAGATAGAGTTCCTGCACGAATACCTACACAAGCCTCATCGAATTTTATCACAAATAAAGAACAAGGTGATTGGGCTGAAAATTTAATTATTCGTGCATTTAATGATAGAACTAAAAATTATGTCTGTGTTAAATATGGTAAATCTGATGATATTGTTGCTGGGGAAGATGGGTTTGATAAATTCTTTTTAGAATTTCAAGAAGAACTTGATACTATAGGCAAAAGACCAGATTTGCTTATATTTAAAAGTTCTGATTTCAATCAAAATTTAGGCTTCGATATAAGTAAAATACCACACAATGAAATAAGTGAGTATGTGAAAATGGCCATAGCAGCTATAGAAGTTCGCTCAAGTGCTTTTTTAATTGGGAAATACAATAAGGCTATGGAAAACAGAACTGCAAAGTTTACTAAAATTGCATTAGAAACAAAAGAGCGTATTTTAACTGAATTCTCGGAAGAATTACAGCACCCTTCAAGAAGCACATATATAGATATGTTAAACCATATAAACGAAGAAAACCTTAGCATAACCAGTTTTAGAGTACCTAGTTGGAGTTCTTCAAAAAGATTAATAGAATTAAAGGATAATTTTAAAATACTAAAGAATGCCATCAAAGAAATTCAAAAAAGAGATTTTCTTTCTATAACACCTAAAGTAGAAGATGTTAAAGTCGTTTATAAATGGATTGAAACTTTTAATGTACCACACTATTATTTTCAGGTGTTTTTCGATAAGATATATGCCATATCTTTTGCCCAAATCTTAACTATAATTGCAGATTCAGATAATGAAGGTCTGCTTTTTTCTATTGAAAAAGATACTAAAAACCAAAACAAAACTACTATTAAGATAAATTCAAACTATGCCAATGAAATTGCTTATAAAATTGATGAACCAACTCATAAAAGTGTTAGAAAAGAGATGGGCAGGGGTCGTCTATTGTTCTATGTAACTTTTGAAGGTGGGGTTGCTTATTTAGATGTAGACGAACTTTGTGATGTCCTGGCAATCAATATAGGGGGATTTTAATAAATGCTTACAAATACTTTCTTAGAGGAAGAATATATTCTTAATACACCTTTGGAACATAGGCAAAAGTATGCCCAGTTCTTCACACCCTTTGAAATAGCAGAAATTATGTCTCAATGGATTTTAGGGCATAAATATTTAAAATGTGTATTAGATCCCTCTTTTGGATTAGGGATTTTTGCGCGCACCTTATATAAATACCGTGATGATATAAGTATAACTGGATACGAAGTAGACAAATTTATTTTATCGAAATCAGAAATATACTTTAATAACCTTAAGAATCTTAATATACATAACAAAGATTACATTTTCAATGACTGGGATAGTAAATACGATGCCATTATAGGCAATCCCCCTTACTTTAAGTTCCATGACTATGACAACAAAAATAATATAAAAAAGATATCTAAGAAAATCTCTATGGAGCTAAGCGGTTTTACTAACCTTTATTCCTTATTTTTATTAAAATCAATTTACCAGCTAAATGACCAAGGACGATTAGCGTATATTGTACCTTCAGAATTTTTAAATTCTGACTATGGAGTTAAGATTAAAGACTATCTTGTTAAAAGCAAAACTCTCAGATATATTATAGTAGTAGATTTTACAGAGAATGTATTTAACGATACCTTGACAACTGCTTGCATTTTATTATGTGCAAAAGATGATAATTATGAAAAGGTCGGCTTCCTGAATATTAGCTCTTTGGAGGATCTAGATGAAATCAAAAGCATAGTTAACTGCTATCCTAATGCAGATGCGGAGAATACTGTAACCTATTTTAATTTAAAACAACTAGAGCCCGCTAAGAAGTGGCGTCGCTTTTATCAAAAACAAAATGCTACCTATTATAAAAACTTAGTTCCATTTTCTAAATTCGCTAAAGCATCTCGTGGAATCGCTACAGGGGCTAATGACTTTTTTGTTTTTAATCAATCTAAAGCCGAGCAACATTGCATAGGTGAAGAATATTTACTACCCTGTGTATGTAAGTCTAAAGACATAACTAATCCCTTCTTTACCGATAATCTCTTTAATAATCTA
>JAAYRQ010000055.1 GCA_012518685.1 Syntrophomonadaceae bacterium
AAAGAAAAAAGGCTGCAGCACATGATCAACCTGAGGTTGTCTTTGAACGCTATTATGCTAGTCAATTTCGCATTTTGAGGGAATGGGATATTGATAACTTTAAGATGTACCCTAATGCAGGGGTAAGAAATCAGACGGTGGTTACCTTTGAGGGGGATAACCTAGAAGATAGTAGTGTCCTTTTTGTCCTAGATGAAAAGGATAAATACGAAGTAACTAGCTTAGCTACCCATAAGTATTGGAGTCAAGATAATAAAAGATTGCAAGTTATATTACCTGATGTAACTCCAGGAACTTATAAGGTAATTCTGACCAATAAGATTAATAACCCTGTGGCAGGAGAAGATTTGAGAAATAAGATTACTAGGCAATATTTGGTCGATGGGGTCTTTTATATAATGTCAGCAACTGATGCCCCAAGTATTTACAGCATTGAACCTAATGAAGGACCTAATGAAATAGAAAATGAAGTTACTATTACTATGCGAAAATTAGAAGAATTAGATAAAATAAGTGGATTAAGTTTAGAAAACCCTGAGCTTTATAGTGATGAAGATGCCTTGTTTGGTAATGGTAAAGAGTTTATGGGTGGTGTTAGCAGGGAAACAGGTAAGGAAAACAAGGTATTACTCATTAGCTATGGAAAAGGAGAATATGATATTGGAAGCCTAAGTGTATCAGGTCAAGTTTATCGCAAAGTAGAAGTTATAGTAGGGGATTTTGCTAAATTTCAAGAAGATCAGTATCTTACTGATAACTATGATGTTTTAAAAATGAATTTTCCCGAAATAAACTTAGATGATTATGATGCAGTCCAAGATGTGACCGTGAACATTACAACGCATATTTTTGATGAGAGCGATAATGATAAGGAATATATTATTTTAACTCAAGAGATTACAAGGGAAAACGGTTTTACTTATAAGCCGAGTACGATTATACCTGAAATTATTGAAGTTATTCCTGACAGTATTCAAGTAGAGTTTAATAATGATTCTGATTATTACGAAACTAAAAATGATGCCGTCTTAGCTATTAAGGGTAATAAGTTTATAGTTAATCGTTATACAGAAGCTGGGGAAGAATTTATATTATATCCTAAGATTCAACTAGGAAGTTCTCTTACTATTGAACGGGAGGGTAATAAGGTTCTCCTAACCGATGCGAAAAATGAAGAAATAGAGCTTTTGAGTGGGAAATATGAAGTTTTCAAGGGTAATGCCTTAGTAACTGGAATCCAAAATAATGATACTGGTGATAAAATAATTATTCATATTCCTAAGGGAACTAAAATTAGCCAAAGTGATGTAGGCGAAGACAAGCGAGATATTAATATTACTAACTATAAACCGAAATCTAAAGTATGGGCTATGCCTGGTACAGGTTTTAAGTTATTAAGTTTTTATACTACTAATAAATGGAATCCAGTGATAGATAAAATCGACCCTAATGTTGTATCAGCTACTGAAGGTAGAGAAGAAGTGCAAATAATCGGGACTAACTTCTGGCAGGATGTGGAAGTCTATATAGGTGGAGAAAAGCTAAATAAGGTAGATAGGGTCAGTGAGAATCTTATTATTATCGATGCCCCACCTGCCCGAGTTGGGGAAACCGTCCTAATGGTGCAAAACCTCCACCCCGAAGGGGGCGGACAGGATGCTAAGTCCTTTTTCTATGTGGCAACTAAGGACAATCCGAAAATAACTAATATAGCTCCTAATGCTGGTACCATAGGTTCACAAATAATCATTAGTGGGGAGAACTTCTTTCCACCAGACCCTAGTGCAACTGACATTGCAGATATGCTGACCCTTAATCGGCTTATCGGCAGTAAGGTTTTGTTTAATGGCAAGGATATTAATCAATATAATGGAGAAGGGCAGACTATAGATTTTAAGTATTATTCTGCACCAGCAGGTAAAGATCTTCTATATATCGATGATGAGGGTAATCTGAAATTAAGCGATTATTACCAAAGTGTTTACCTAAAGCCTAGCAGCGATAGTGAGGGCTATTATAAGTTAGTACCGATAGATTTTAAAAGGGTAAAACTAACTAATCTGGAAAGTAAGGAATATATTATTAGCATTAAAAATGACAGCGAAATAGTAGCCTATGATAGGAATGGGGGAGAATTAGAAAACGGTCAGGTGGACATTACTTCCCAGGGTATAAAATTTGGCAGCCTAGATTTAGAAATGCTAACCCCTTATGTAGTTACAGATGGTAAAATAACTGGTCATAGAACTAAGTTTATTGATAATGAAAGCAAAATCCTAGTTATGATTCCTGACCTAGGTAATCCTGGTTATTATGATGTAACGGTTAGGAATCCCGATATGATGGAAGATACTTGGAAAAACGGATTTTATTTTAATAAAGGAATGGATAAAAAGCCTCTTATAGAAGCCATAGAACCACCCCAAGGTTCAGTAGCTGGTGGCTATACTGTAATTATTCGGGGTTCAGGTTTTGAAGACGAAGGTAGTCCAGATAACAAAACCAAGGTATGGATTAATTCGGTTCCTGCCCAAGTAATAGGCTTTAATGCTAGTCGTACAGAAATAGAGGTTATGGTACCTGCCTATGAGGGTGACTTAAAAAAAGAACTAGAAGACTTAGATATTACTATTCCTCGTAAAAGCGTACCTGTAGCTGTTGCTAACCCTTCAACAGGTGCTAGTGACCTTGTGGAGGATGCTTTTGCCTATGTGATACCTAATAGTAAACCTGTTATTAGCAGCTTAAGTAAAGACGAAAGTAATGCTGCTGGGGGCGAATACATCCAGATTAATGGGGTTGATTTTAGGTATTATGAACCCTTCTTTACGGCTGATGTACCTGATAATAGTGCCGTGGCAGGCCGGGATTATATAGATGTTAATGGGGATAAAAGATGGACGAATTTATCAAATGTGAGGGATATGTCTAATTTAACCCCTAATGACTTAAAAGTATTACCTGAAATATATTTCGGGACGAAAAAAGCGGAAATAGTCGATTATGGAGAAAACTATGTCGGGGTTAAAATACCTGCTAATAATGCAGGGGCTGTTGATGTTTACTTAGTAAATAATGATAGCGGTATTTCTAATAAGGTGAAGTTCACCTATAACTCCTCTAACCCGACCATTAATAAGATTGTGCCTGATACTGGAAATAGAGCTGGTAATGACAAGGTGGATGTGCACGGGCAAGATTTTAGCCCTAGCAAGTTTTATATCTTAAACCCTCGGGGGCATAAGCTAGAACAGAATATGATGCTAGTTAGATTTGGCGAGATTACTAACCGTCAAGACAGTGAAAGTGGCAAAATTATCGGCGGGGAAGTACCCGAATTAATCTTAGAAGGCAATCTAACTGTAAGATATAATGCTAACCATAGCACTTTAAATATTAAACTAAAACAAGGTGATACGGAGTATTCTCGAGTTTATGATAATTATGATGATTCACCTGTATTTATTAACCTGCAAGACTTAGTGGATGAGGCTGGTAACAAGTGGCAGGGACATGAATTGATAAAAGTGGAAGTGCTAAGGGGCATTAGTAATAGATTAATAGTGGAAAGGGCTTATGCTCCTAGTGTGCATTATGAGGATTCGGGGCATTTAACCGTTAGTATTCCATCTTATTATACAGTAGGCAAAGTACCTCTGACCGTTATTAATCCTGATGGTGGGGAAGCTAGTAAGGATTTCACTTATAAGAATCCCGATAGTAATCCTAAAATAATTAATGTTTTAAGGGATGGTAAAGACCCCCTAGAAACGAATATTAATGGTAAAGATTTAAAGGTGGTTATGGTTAATTATAAGAGCAATAGTGAAATAGCTATATTAGGCGAAGATTTTAGGGATGATGCCCTTATTCATATAGGCGAAATTTTAACTATTAATCCTAATGACATATATTATGAATTACCGACTAAGCTTACTTTTACAATGCCTGATATTCCAGAAGCTAATGTAGGCAAGTTGTATCCTGTGGTAGTGGTTAATGAGGATGGCGGGGTAGCACATTCGGATAATCTGCCTGCAGGGCAGAAGCCTATCTATATTCAATTTACTAAGGGGGAAACTGACCCCGATATAGGCGATATTACCCCGATACATGGTCCTACTATTGGGGGGACTGTAGTAAAAATTGAAGGGGAAGATTTTAGGGCTAGGGTAGAAGGTTATGAAGGACAGCAATTAGCCGTTTATTTTGGGGGCATTAAGTCTGAACAGGTCGAAGTAGTGGATCACAAAACTATTTATGCGATTTCACCTGCTAATAAATCGGGACCTTTTAATATAAGGGTAGAAAACCCCGATGGGGCTATTTCTACACCTAACAGCGAATTCACCTACATCAGTAACCCTAAGGTTACGGCGGTAATTAATGCCTCTGACCCTACGGAAACTACTAGGGTTAGGAGTATTTCAGTAGAAGGCGGAGAGGAGATTAAGTTAAAAGGTATTGGTTTTGAAGAAGGGGTAAAAGTTTATTTTATGCCTGAAACTAAGGAAGCCAGTTCGGCTAATTCGGGTGGGGATATTATTTACCGAGTAGGTAGTAAGGAAGAGGATTTTGCTGGAAGGCTTTTTACCAGTAATGTAATGATTAATCATATCTTAGAGTCTGGGCTAGAAGGCTTGGAAGTTAAGTATATAGATGCCGAAACTATTACAGTTAAGGTGCCTGCAGGCAAGCTGGAGGGTAAGGGACTGATAGTTGTTAATCCCGATAAAGGGGCTAGTGATGTCTATGATGATCTTACTTATGGTCTGCCTGAACTTGATGCTCCCTTAGGTGTGACAGCCGAGATTATGCATGACAAGTATAATAATACTGACACAGCTATTAAGGTAAGCTGGACAGGGGTCAAGGGTGCTACTGAGTATGAACTCTATGTAGTAGAGGATGGACAGATGGAGTTTATCGGTTCGACTAAGCTCCTTGCTTACATCTATCAAGACTTAAAAGCTCGTACTTCATATAAGTTTATCGTCAAGGCGGTAGGCGATTTTGGTTCTTCTAAACCTTCTGCCGAAAGCAATACGGTCAGGACAGGACGGGATGTAGGTATTCCCGATATAGATGGCGGTATAGTAGAAAATACTAAACAGGAGAAAAAGGGTCAGACTGGCTATGTCAATATAGGCACTAAGGAAGGCAGGAATAATCTAGTAATTGACTTGACTAGGGGTGATTTGGCAGGTGCTAATGAGCTGGTATTAAGTATTCCTGCGGCAGTAGTAGTCAATAACCGCAATATGTTAATAGATGTTAAGGGTGCTAATTTTGCTTTGAAATTAACCCCAGCAGTTTTTAATAATGAAAGGGTATCGCAAAATCGCCATAAGGATGAGGCAGGGGTAAGATTAATCCTTAAGCCTACGGCTAGTAATGCCAGTTCATCTGCTAATGGATTATCGCCAGTATTTAGTCTTAAGGCAGATTTTTATGATAATGCCTTTATCATACCTATAGATTATTTAGCTACTAATATGAGTATAGTATTGGATTATGATGTGGCTAAGGCTAATATGCGAAGGTTTAGTAATGTAGCGGTAAGCAGGTATGATGTTTATAGTAATAATTGGCAGCCCCTAAAGAAGGAAACTTATATTTCAGGGGCGACTACAGCCATTATTAACCGCTTAGGTGATTATTCAGTAATGGGGGCAAGGAGCTAATGCGTAAAATAGTAATTTTAACTATATCTTTATTACTTTTAATACCAGGCTTAGTAGTAGCGAATTACAATCCTTTTGTAGCAGGGGAAATTGAAGGTTATTTAGTCAATATTTCTATTACTCCTGAAACGGAAGAAACTGCAGAAATAGTTTCCGCTAGGGTTGAAACTTATGGGGGTAATTTTTATCAGTTAGATTTTGCCCCTGATATTAACCTGCTTATAGATAACCGCCCCGTAAGTATTTACGATTATAAGGCGGGTATGGAGGTTTATGGACAGTTACAAGGACAACGACTAATCAGCCTAGAAGCCTATTCTACTGCGAATATGGGTTATATCGAACCTGGCAGCAAAACTAGGCAGGGTACTATTAGCAAGTTAGAAGGGGATGAATTGCAGCTAAGAATGGCTAATGGTGATACGGAAGCTTTTTACTTAGCTGCTAGTAGCGTAATTTTGAAAAATGGACAAAATGTTACACCTGATATTTTGTATGTCGGTGATGCGGTAAGATTGTATTTTGACGATGCCAGCACAACTGCCATTAGCAGGCTAGTAGTGGAAGGTAAGTCCATCCTAGTCAATAATATTTATAAGGGTAATTTAGGGGTTATTGATACGGTGAGAGGTGTTGTTAATTTAACTGAAGTAGAAGTTTTCCGTAATGGGGCCTTTACCCAGTATAATACTGCCTTAAAAATCCCTTATGCTCGTGAAATAGCAGCCTACAATAGTACGGCCAAAATACCTAACCATAATCTTAAACACTATAAGGGTAAGACTATTTATATAGTGACTAAATCTATTATGGGGCAGGAAGTAGTAGAACGCTTAATTGTTAAAAACCAATATGAGTCATCTTTTTCGGGTAAAATCGAAGATATTAACTGGTATGCGTCTGTTTTTGAAGTGAAAAAGCAAAATATTAACTTCCATGAGGGCAGTATCATAATTAGGGATGGCAGACTACAGGAAAATACGGTATTAAGCAATGGTTCTGATGTCTATGTTTTAGCAGATGGCTGGGGTCATAATCGTCTAGCAAATTTAGTATATATTTACGACCAAAGCTTGAATAATTCTAGTCTAGGCCAGTATTATATATATACAGGTCGCTTGGATCAGATTGCCGAGAATAATGTATGGCTAAAAGACTTCTTCATTCTAAATAATAATGACTGGGAATCTTATAAGGATGTTAAGGAATTATTCTATGATAATGATAGCTTTTTATATGATGCGGAAAACCAGAGAATCTTAAGCCCCTTAGAATTTTGGGCAGGGGATTATGCTGTTGATGAAGATAATGTTAGGGATACTAATCTTAAGGACTGGTATGCTTATATCTATGCTGATGGGGATAGGATAGTTAGTGTTTCGGCTCAGAAAACTATGGATTCCTTACTAGCCCAGAGGGTAACTACTGGTCGGGCAGGAGAAATCGTCGATGACAGTATGGTAGGCTGGACTCTAATCCTAAACGATGCCAAAGACTTTAGTAATAATAAGAATGAATGGATGCCTAAGAACAGTAGTCTAAGATTAAGCATAGAAGATGCTACTATTATAAGATATGGTCAACTAATTAGCCCTGCCGAATTAAATGCGGGTGAAATGCTCTACTTGGTAAGGGATGATTTTAAAACGAAGATAATTATTGTAAAATAAACCTATAGGCTGATTTTTTTAATTAACTAAGCCAACAAATTAAAATAAGTATTTTATAAGGAGTAACTAATAATGAAAAAACTATTATCTGGATTATTAATTACGGTGTTTTTATGGACTATTCCTGGAGCCGCTTATGCAGCACCAGCTGATTTTAGTGGAGGGGTAAACAATGAACACGAATATGAAGAAGTAGTTTTTATCTCTGGTACTCCTATTTTATTTACTGGTAGTTTGGATGTATCCCATAATGAAAAAGCCACGCTTGCTACGATTAGCTATAAGTTTAAGCTGGCACCTGCCGATAAAAGTATCAAGGGTTCCTTAGACCGCAGAATTAATTATGAAATAGCCTATGATAAAAGGGATGATAAGGGGCAAACTGTAGCTGATATGTCAGTTAAAACTTTTCGGGAAACTATTCAAATAGAAGGGGATAGATACACCCTGGCAGATTATCAGCTATCCAAGTCTGATATAATAGATAATCGTCCTGCAGCCGATTTTTATTCGGCGACTCTTACGGCTCGTAAAGTTTATGATATTAATCGTAATGAAGGTAAGCTTATTATGGACATAAGCGGTGGAGAAGTGGGCTATAAGAATTTTTGGGGCAGTACAGAAACCCAGATCCTAGATTATACCATTTCTTCTGAACGGGATTTACCAGCAGAAGGGGATGAGACAGGGAGTAGAAATTCAGCTTGGGATGGCACAGTTAATATTGTGCTAGCCGACAGTATGAATAAGACTTTACAATATACGGATAACCAGGCGACTCTCTCTAGCTTCGCTGGGGGGCACATGCGTATCACTAATAATGAAATAGTATCTCGCTACACCTTTGACCTGCCTAATATAATAGATGGTGAAATATATGGTAGTCGAAATCGTAGTAGCATAGAATTACATCAAGCCATGTTGCCTAAGGTAGAAAGATTAATTCTACCGAAATTCCGGGATGTAGCAGGACATTGGGCAGCTGATGATATTAGTAAATTATATTCACTAGATGTTTTTGCTGGTGATTCGGCATTTTTTGCTCCTGATGCACCGATGACGAGGATGGAGTTTACTACGGCTATTATGAAAGCCTGTAATATTCGGGTATTAGCCGAAGAACCTAAAAAGGCTACTCGCACGAGAAGTACCGCACCAGAAGTGTCGCCTTTTAAGGATATCAGCACTGGCGATGAAAATTTTGCCTATGTGAAAGATGCGGTAGAAAAGGGTATCATTAGTGGAATTTCTAGGGATTTATTTATGCCTGAAGATAAGCTGACTAGGGCTCAAGCTATAACTATTTTAATGAGGGCTCTAGGTTTTGAAAATAAAGCCCCTACCCCTGGTTATATGACTTCTTTTGCTGATGATTATAATATACCTGAATGGGCTAAGGACAGCTTTTATGTAGCTAAGGAAATAGGCTTAGTTTATGGTGATACTGCTAATCGGGCTAACCCTAACCAAATCATGACTAGAGCCGAGGCCTCGGCTATGATAGTAAGGTTTTTAAGCTTCTTAGAGCGGGATTTACAGCTAGATTATCGGGAACATATTATTTTATATAATTAACAACTAACGGGTGTGACTAATTTGAAAAATAAAAAACTATATTTTATCATATTTTTAATCGCTATACTTGGTTTAAGTTATCCCCTTTATAAAGAAAGGATACAGGGGGATAATAAGCCTGTTTTGGCTAATATTGACGAGGAAGTAGAGGCTTTATTTCCCCATCCTAATAATACCTTTTATCAGATGGGTATTTATTTAGATACGAATAATAACATCATTTACGGAAATAGTATTTTAAACACTAAAAACACTTCGCAAAAAACCTTAACGGAATTATGGTTCACCCTCTATCCCAATGCTTTTAAGAATGCTAGAATGACCCCTGCCCCTAATAATGCTTATTATGCGGGTTTTGACGATGGTTGGCTAGAATTTACCGAAGTAAGGGTTAATGGTGAAGAAGTAAGCTATAATGAGGAGGGTGTATCAGCAGAAGTAATACTTAAAGAGCAGTTACTGCCTGGGGAGGATATAATTGTCGAAATAAACTGGATTGCTAAGGTTCCCCAAGTGGCTTACCGTTTTGGCACTAAAAATCAGACTTATATGTTAGGCAACTTTTATCCTACTTTAGATGTCTTAGGTGAAGAGTGGCATAATTCATATAACTCCTTATTTGGTGATCCTTTTTGCTTCCATACCGCTAATTATTTAGTAAGACTTAATGTTCCTCAGGGTTTTGATGTGGCAGCCACTGGTAAGGTCACGCAAAAGCTTATAGAAGATGCGGGTAGGGTAATCTATATGATAGAAGCTAATAAGGTCAGGGATTTTTCCTTAGCGGTTTTGCATAATTATGCCCAGACGACCAGGGATTCTGGACAAACTTTAATAAATATCTATACACCCTATAATTATGAAAATCAAGCCCTAGACATAGTAAACGATGCTATCAATATGCTTAATTATTATGCATACCAATTCGGCTCTTACCCCTATGAAGATTTTAAAATTGTCTTTGTGCCCATGCAAGGCTTTCACGGTATGGAATATACGGGCTTAATATTCTTACGGGATGAATTTTTGCAAAAAAAATATCCCGACAAGCAGAGTGAATTTATATTGGCTCACGAAATAGCACACCAATGGTGGTATAGTCTAGTAGGTAATGACCAACTAAAAGAACCTTGGTTAGATGAAGGCTTAGCTAGCTGGTCTGCTTATAAGTTTTTGGAGCAGGTAAAGGGACAAAAAGCACCCACAGCCCAGCAATACAAAAATACGGTTAATCTGGCTAAGGAATTAAGGGATATATATTCTACACCTGAATATTATCTAACTGCATATACAGGTGGGGAAGCTTTCTGGTTCCACTTAGAAGCAGAATTAGGTCAAGAAAAGGTCTTTCAGATACTAAGGGCTTATTTAGCTGAATATAAGTATCGAATAGCTACTACGGAGGATTTGTTCAATCTTATTAGGCGTGAGGCTGACCAAGATATGGAAGGGTTTTTAAGTAAATGGTTTAACCCCTAGGCGGTAGTTAGATACGACCGCCATTTTCTCTGATTATTTCTTGGGCAGTAGTGAAATTATGATTATTTACTGCTAATATTAAAATATAATTATATTTTATACTACTTTCCATGTCATAAGATAAGCCACTTACTAAGGGACCAGCCGCCAGTAATGGATTAGTAGCTATACCATAATTACTGCCATATACTTTAGCGACTATACTAGTATAGTTTTTATGCTTATCATTAGGAGTATTAGTCATAGGGGTAATAGTAATATTTTTATAATGGGCATTTTCTAAGGCTATTTTAGCATTATTAGCAGCACTTTCATCTGTAAAATAAGCTAACATATTACGATTTTCTAAGGAAGAAGCCACCTTTTTACCTCCTATATGTGAATTTCTGTAGTTATTTTGTTTAGTTTGTGCATTATTTATGTAAAATATTTAAAAAGCCTAAAATAAAAACTAGGGGGATATTATGAATTTAGTAGAAGAGATAAAGGAACATATTAAAAGGAGTATTATAGAAGCATTAAAAGGGTGCAAGACAGCGGGAAAGATAAGTTATGAAGAAATCCCCGACTTTGTTATTGAGGTACCTCGGGAGAAGGAGCATGGCGATTTTGCTTCTAATATCGCTATGTTACTAGCCAAGCCAGCTAAAATGGCACCCCGTTTAATTGCCAATGAAATACTAGCTAGCCTTGATATAACGGCCGATCCTTATATAGACAAGTTAGAAATAGCAGGGGCTGGCTTTATTAATGTTTATTTGCACAATAATTGGTTATATAAAATACCTAATCTAGTTATGGAATTAGGCGAGGATTATGGGAATAATAAAAATACAGGCCAGAAAATACAGGTGGAGTTCGTAAGTGCTAACCCGACAGGTAATCTGCACATGGGTAATGCTCGGGGTGGAGCTATTGGGGATAGCCTAGCTAATATATTAAAATTAGCTGGTAATGAGGTAGAACGGGAATTCTACATTAATGATGCGGGTAATCAGATAGAGATTTTCGCCCTTTCCCTAGAAGCCAGGTATTTACAGCTAACAGGGCAGGATGTAGTTTTCCCTGATAATGGTTATGCTGGGCAAGATGTGGTGGATACTGTTAAGGAGCTCATTAAGGAGCATAATGACATCTTACTAGAACTACCTGCCGCTGAGCGCCGCCAGTATATGGTCGAATATGCGGTAAAGAAAAAAGTCTCTTATATCAAAAAAACCTTAGAGGGCTTTGGTATATATTATGATGTCTGGTTTAGTGAGAAGACCCTACACGAAAAAAACCAGATTGCGGAAACTATTCATCTCTTAACTGAGCAGGACTACACTTATGAAAGTGATGATGCGATATGGTTTAAATCCACATTATTCGGGGATGAGAAAGATGAAGTATTACTCCGCTCTAACCGCTTTCCCACTTATTTTGCGGCTGATATTGCCTACCATCAGGATAAGTTTGAACGCGGTTTTGATAAGGTTATTAATATATGGGGAGCCGACCACCACGGACATGTAGCTCGCATGAAGGGAGCTGTTAAGGCCTTGGGGCATAACCCAGATAGTCTGGATATACTGCTGATGCAATTAGTAAGATTATATAGAGGTGGCAATATTGTAAAAATGTCCAAAAGGACAGGTACCTTAGTTACTTTAGACGAACTAATTGAAGAAGTAGGTAAGGATGCGGCCCGTTTTTTCTTCGTGATGCGTAGTCCTGATAGCCATTTAGATTTTGACTTAGAATTAGCTAAACAAGAAAACCAAGATAACACTGTATATTATGTGCAATATGCCCATGCCCGTATTTGCAGTATTTTTAGACAGGCTGAAACTGCTAATATCAGCCTCCCTAATGTATCTGGAGTTAAGGTGGATTTGCTAAAAGAGGCTGAAGAATTAGCTATTTTGAGGAAGATTGCCGATTTCCCTGAAGAGATACTGATAGCGGCCCGTAATATGGCACCACAAAGGATAGCCCACTATTTGTTAGATTTAGCGGGATTGTTTCATAGTTTTTATAATAGTCATCGGGTATTATCTGATGACATTGAATTGCAAAATGCTAGACTAGTATTAATGGATATTACTAGAATTACTTTAAAAAATGCTTTGACTGTAATTGGAGTTAGTGCTCCAGAACAAATGTAGGAGGTAGATTTTAATGGTATCAAGAAAAAAGAGTGAAGCCGACTGGGCCATAGAGATTATGGAAGAAAAAAAGGAGCCTATATTTTATAAAGACTTAATTAAGGAAATAGCTGATAAAATGGGGCGAAAAAAGGATGATTATAGTCTAACTTCTATTTATACTAGACTAAATATGGACAATCGCTTAGATTACCAAGGTGATGGTTATTGGTTCTATGATGTCAATCGGGTAAGGACGGGAGTATAAAATGAGGATAAGCTTTTTAGGGCATGCTAGTTTTTTGATTACTACAGAAGGTAAGAAAATACTAACAGACCCTTTTAATGAAGAAGTAGGCTATCCTCTATATGAAGACGAGGTTGATTATGTAACCGTAAGTCATGGGCACTGGGATCATGCGGCAACTGACCTCTTAAAGGGTGAATTTACAGCTATTACTACTAGCGGTAAACACGATTTTGGTAATCTTGTATTTACAGGTATAAAATCTTACCACGACACTAAAAAAGGAGCCTTAAGAGGGGAAAATCTTATTTTTATAATCGAGGCGGAAGGGATAAGGATAGCCCATTTAGGTGATTTGGGACATTTACTTGCAGCAGATGATATTAAAAAAATGGGCAAAATAGATCTCTTATTAATACCTGTAGGGGGTACTTTTACCATAAATGCTAATGAGGCTATTACTATAGTTAATGAACTTAAACCTCGTATAGTAATACCTATGCACTATGATACTCCTCATCTAACATTCGATTTGGCACCCGTAGAAGATTTTACCCAACATTATGAGGTAGTTGTTAAAAAACCAGAACTAGATATAAACCTAGATAATCTAGATAAAGTTAATAAAATAATATTATTAGACTATTTATCTTAGTTGACCTAAGCTTATAAAGAGGTTAAAATTCAGAGAGATTTTTAGTTTTTTTTATGGGGAAAGAGAGGGCTTTAAATGTGGCTAAGTATATTTTTATAACTGGAGGAGTAGTTTCATCACTAGGCAAAGGAATTACCGCAGCATCCCTCGGTAGGTTGCTTAAAAGTAGGGGCTTAAAAGTAGCCTTACAAAAATTCGACCCCTATATTAATGTTGATCCAGGTAAAATGAGTCCTTATCAGCATGGGGAAGTATATGTTACTGATGATGGGGCGGAAACTGACTTAGATGTAGGACATTATGAAAGATTTGTCGATATTAATCTGACTAATCATGCCAATGTTACTACAGGTCGCATATACCAGACAGTTATCGAGAAGGAACGCCAGGGGCTATACGAGGGGCAGACGGTGCAAGTTATTCCCCATATTACTAATGAAATAAAGGATAGGGTTACCCTAGTAGCTTCTAATAATGATAATCCAGATGTAATTATAAGTGAGATAGGCGGCACCGTAGGTGATATAGAGTCACTACCCTTTTTAGAAGCCATTAGACAGTTAAAATTCGATTTAGGTAAGGAAAATGTCTTATATATTCATGTTACTCTAGTGCCTTACATACCTACCGCAGGGGAATTAAAAACCAAACCTACCCAGCATAGTGTCAAGGAATTAAGAAGTATAGGGATTCAACCAGATATATTAGTATGTCGTACAGAAAAGGATTTATCAGATGATTTAAAAAGGAAATTAGCCTTATTTTGTGATGTTGACCTAGAAGCGGTAATTCAGCTAAAGGATGCCAACTCAATTTACGAAGTGCCCTTAATGTTAGCAAAACAAGACTTAGATAAGCAAGTGATAAAACAATTAGGCATATCCTGTAATAAACCTGACCTGCAAGAATGGGAGGCTATTGTAGCCCAAGTAAAAAACATTAATAATACTGTAACTATTGGCTTAGTAGGCAAGTATGTAGAACTACCTGATGCCTATCTAAGTTTAGTGGAATCCCTAAATCATGCGGGATTTCCCTACAGTGTAGCGCCTATAATCAAATGGATTAATGCCGAAGATATTGAAAAAAAGGGTACAGCAGCTTATCTAAGCGATGTGGATGCCATAATAGTACCAGGAGGCTTCGGAGAACGAGGTATCGAGGGGAAAATAGCTACGGCAGAATACGCTAGGCATAAAAGTATTCCTTATTTAGGTATTTCCTTAGGGATGCAATGTGCGGTTATTGGCTTTGCTCGTAATGTATGTGCCTTAAAAGGGGCTAATAGTTGTGAGTTTGACGAGCAAGCACCCCATTTAGTTGTTCAAGCTGAAAGCAATGCAGATATGAGACTAGGTTCTTTCCCTTGCCAAATAAGACCAGGTACTAAGACTTATGAGATATACGGCACAGACAGTATAGCGGAAAGACATCGTCACAGATACGAGATTAACAATGACTATATTAACATCCTAAAGGAACATGGCTTAGTCGTAAGTGGACTATCACCAGATGGGAAATATGCGGAAATAATTGAGCTAGCAGACCACCCTTGGTTTGTGGCTTGTCAATTCCACCCCGAATATAAGTCCAGACCTAATCGTCCTCATCCACTTTTTATAGGTTTTATCAAGGCAGCTCTAGATTATAAGGCTAGTAAATAGTTAGCATAATCTAGTAACTATATTTAAAGATTAAAAAGGCACCCATTTTTCTTAGGTGCCTTTTTCCTTTACATTTCTCCTGAATATTTATCCTTTAGGATTTGCAGGTTTTCATTAATTTTAAATTTTACAATTAAAATTTCGCACCATACCCTAACTAGTAAGGGGCCTAAAAAAATTACTAATAAACCTAATAAAAAAGCCCAAAGAGTGTTTCCAGCCGCCATAATGCCAAAACCTGATAATATTATTAATACAGATGCTATCCAAAAAATCAGTTGAATAATTTTAGGTGTAATCATACTATCAAAAAATAAAAGTTTATTTAGCATCTTATTACCTCCTTAAAAAATTAATTATAAAAAGACCTAGAAGGGAATACGATTAGTCTTAGACCAGATTTTCATTTCCTTAGCACTATTGATTAAATCATCTCTAAAATCAGGATGGGCGATGTTAATTAAGGCTTCAGCCCTTCCCCAAGTGGATAGACCCTTTAAGTTAGCTTTACCATATTCAGTAACTAAATAATGCACTTGCGTTCTGGGCACAGTTACTGCAGCCCCAGGAGTTAGCATAGGTCTTATCCGGGAATGTACTTGACCTTCTTTATCCTTAAAAGTAGAAGAAAAAGCTAAAAAGCTTCTACCACCTTTAGAATGGAAGGCACCGATGACAAAATCAAGTTGCCCACCTGTACCAGATATCTGTCTTAAGCCCGAACTTTCGGAACATACCTGGGATAATAAATCCACTTCTAAAATATTATTAATAGAGATAACATTATCGTGTCTAGCAATATCGGTAGGGTTATTAGTATAATTAACCGTACAAGAGGCTAACAAAGGATTATCATCAATAAACTCATAAGTTTCATTAGTACCTAGGCAGAAAGAATATGTGGATTTATTAACATCGTAGGCCTTTTTACGATTGGTAACTCTACCAGTTTCATACATCCTGACAAAGGCATCACAGAACATCTCACTCTGGATACCCAAATCCTTAAGGTCGGAGTCAGCAATCATATTACCGATTAAGTTAGGAAGGGCACCTATGCCTAACTGAATACAAGCCCCATCCACTATTTCTTCGACGATAAATTCAGCGATTTTCCTTTCCTCTGCAGTTGCAGCAGGTGAAGGAGGGGTAGCAAATACAGGTGAATTAGTGCCTTCAATAATATAATCAATCTCACTAATATGGACAAATTCCTCATTACCACCCAAACAGCGAGGTAGTGTATTATTAACTTCGACTATAGCAAGCTTACTATTAAGAGCCAAGCCCCGATTATGGGAATTACCGATGCCAAAATTAAAACAGCCATGACTATCCATAGGAGTTACTTGTGATACCCATACATCTGGCCAATAATGAGCAAAATCGGCATTATAAGCTAGTCCCGTAGCTTCGTGATAATTAAAGGGGTTATGAGCCGCTAAGCCGAAGTCACCTGCCTTACGGTCTATCGCCGTATAATACCAGGAAAAATATTGGAATGATTTTTGTTCAGGATCACCTTTTATAACTTCAGGTATGGGTAATACAGTTCCCGTACCTCTAATAGATACATTTTCTAAGCCGTCACCAGCTCTTTTTCCTAAAGCAATATCAAAATCGACTGGTTTAGTGGCAAACATCCCATAATCAATAATGTCGTCAGTTTTTACTAACTGAGCAGCCTTTTCTGGTGTAATAAGTTTACTTTTGTACTCTTCTAAATAGGTACTCAAGAAAAATCCCCCCTATATTAATTTTTGCAAAAGCTTGTCATTATTTATATATATTAGAATATTCGCACAAAATAACTAATTCCCTTTTTTTATTTAATTAATAATTAAAATACTTTATTTTCTAAACTATTACCAGAAATAAACGAAACATATTAATAAAAGAATAAACGGGGATGCGAAAAAAAATACCCCTACAGCTTAAAGCCAAGAGGTATTTTACTAATATCATTATATGAGGGACTAAAAGGGAATACGATTAGTCTTAGACCAGATTTTCATTTCCTTAGCACTATTGATTAAATCATCTCTAAAATCGGGGTGAGCTAGGTTAATTAAGGCTTCAGCCCTTCCCCAAGTGGATAGACCCTTTAAGTTAGCTTTACCATATTCAGTAACTAAATAATGGACTTGGGTTCTAGGCACAGTTACCGTAGCCCCAGGAGTAAGTAAAGGTTTAATACGGGAATGTACTTGACCTTCCTTATCCTTGAAAGTAGAGGAAAAGGCTAGAAAACTCTTACCACCCTTAGAATGAAAGGCACCAATTACAAAATCAAGCTGTCCGCCAGTTCCTGAGATTTGCCTTAGCCCAAAACTTTCCGAACAAACTTGGGATAAAAGATCAACTTCTAAAATATTATTAATAGTTACTACATTATCGTGTCTGGCAATATCAGTAGGGTTATTAGTATAATTTACCGTACAAGAGGCTAACAAAGGATTATCATCAATAAATTCATAAGTTTCGTTAGTGCCTAGGCAGAAGGAAAAGGTTGACTTATTAACATCGTAGGCTTTTCTCCGATTAGTAACCTTACCAGTTTCGTACATCCTAACAAAGGCATCACAGAACATTTCACTTTGAATACCCAAATCCTTGAGGTCAGAATCAGCAATCATATTACCGATTAAGTTAGGAAGGGCTCCAATGCCTAACTGAATACAGGCTCCATCCATAATTTCATCCACAATAAATTCGGCGATTTTTTTCTCCTCTGCAGTAGCAGCAGGTGATGGAGGGGTGGCAAATGCAGGTGTATTGCTACCTTCAATTATATAATCAACTTCACTAATATGGACAAATTCTTCATTACCACCTAAACAACGAGGCAAATTCTCATTAATTTCTACTATAGCAAGCTTACTATTAAGGGCTAAGCCCCGGCTATGAGAATTGCCGATGCCAAAATTAAAACAACCATGCCTATCCATAGGAGTTACCTGTGAAATCCAGACATCAGACCATAAATGGGCAAAATCTTCATTATAAGCTAGCCCAGTTGCTTCATGGTAGTTAGCAGGTAAGTGAGCTGCTAAGCCAAAATCTCCAGCCTTACGATCAATCGCCGTAAAATACCAGGAAAAATATTGGAAGGTCTTTTGTTCAGGATCACTTTTGATAACTTCAGGTATAGGTAAAACAGTTCCCGTACCTCTAACAGCTACCTCTTCCAAACCACTCCCAGCTCTTTTAGCTAAGGCTACATCAAAATCGACTGGTTTAGCGGCAAACATACCATAATCAATAATATTATTTGACTTCACAAGCTTAGCCGCTTTTTCAGCAGTTATAAGTTTACTTTTGTATTCATTATAATAGGTACGCAAGTTACTTCCCTCCTAATATCATTTTTCACAGCAAATAGTCATACAATTCATATATATTAGAATATTCAAACAAAATAACTAATTCCCTTTTTTTATTTAGATTTTTATTAAAAATTAGTTAAATATATAGTTAATATTAATTTATTCTATTAAATATGAGGAAAAGAAGGCATAATATACTATAGTAAAGAAATGAAAATATAAATTTTTAAAATATTAAGGGAGAGATTAATGTTTACCACTAGAATTGTCGATGAAAAAGATAAGGATAATTACCATAATTTTATTATTAACCACGCACAAGGGCATTTTCTACAACTATTAGAATGGGGAAGGGTAAAAGAGCAAATGGGATGGGAACCCCTGCCCTTAGTCTTGGAAGAAGACGGAGAGATAAAGGCCAGTATTTTACTACTTAAAAAAAGGCTACCTATTCCACTACTTAATAAATGCATATTATATTCTCCTCGTGGTCCCATAATAGACTTAGCTGATGCAAGCTTATTCAAGGCTTTGAATGAAGGAATCAGCAAGGTAGCTAAGGAAGAGGGAGCCATATTATTAAAAATAGATCCTGATGTTGCACACGATGATATGGGCTTTGCTAACCTTTTAATTAAAAATGGCTTTAAGAAAAATGAAACAGGACTAGATTTTGAAGGGGTACAGCCTAATTTTGTATTTCGCTTAGATATTACACCTGATGAAGACACACTTTTGGCTAATATGCATAGTAAGTGGCGATATAATATTCGGCTAGCTAGTCGCAGGGGAGTAACTATCAGGGAAGCTAACAGTAAGGATGACCTAAAGGTTTTTTACGATATTTTAGTAGAAACAGCTAAGAGAGATGACTTTCTAATTAGGGGATATGAATATTTTGAATGGATTTGGGATTACTTAGTAGAAAATGATTATGCCCAGATATTTCTAGCTGATTATGAAGGTGAAGTTATCGCGGCAACCCTGGCCTTAATAACAGGCAATAAGGCCTGGTACTTGTATGGTGCCTCCAGCAACGATTATCGTAATGTAATGCCAAATTACTTAATCCAGTGGACTATGATAAAGTGGGCTAAGGCTCATAATGCTACACTGTATGATTTTCGAGGGGTGTCGGGCGATTTAGATGAGGACAACCCCTTATATGGGCTATATAGATTTAAAAAGGGTTTCGGAGGAGATTTTACGGAGTTTATAGGGGAATGGGATCAAGTTTATTCACCATTTTTCTACTTTTTATGGAATAAGGCCTTGCCTATATACCTTAATATTTTACGGGGAAAATCTTAATTAGGATTGATTAAAGGGAGTGGGAGGTACTTTCTTGTGGCTGACATCAATGACAATAAGTGGATAGAAATAGACATAGCTGCTATTAATCGCAACCTCAAGGCTATCATAGGTAAAATACCTGATGATGTTCGCTTAATCGCCGTAGTTAAGAATAATGCATACGGACATGGGGCTATTGATGTGGCTCGTATTCTCTGCCAAAAGGGAGTGGATTTTTTTGCGGTTACCTACTTGGAAGAAGCTCTAGCCTTAAGAAGGGCAGGCATTACAGGGAGTATTTTATTATTCAGCCCTATTATTACTGAGGAGGGCATAAGAGAAGCCATTCTCAATGAAATTACCCTAGTGGTTACATCTTTAAGCGATGCCCAACTAATTGACAGAGTTAGTGAAAAGGTAAAACGCCCACTTAATTTACATCTTAAGATTGATACAGGCTTAGGTCGTTTTGGCATATCTGCCGAAGAATTATCTGAAGTAATAGAAATATTATCCGCTAATTTATATATATTAATAGAAGGAATATTTACACACATGGCAGATGCTAACCATGAAGGATACACCATTAAGCAGTTTAATAAATTTAATAATATAATTAAGGACTTAGAAGATAATAATATCTATATTCCTATAAAACATTGTGCTAATAGTAGTATATTTTTAAAATACCCTAATATGCACTTAGATGCGGTGCGGATAGGCACCCTTTTAGCAGGGCATTATCCTGTCGGTAAGCTGCCTAGACCCTTTACTTTAACTGAACCTTTTGCTTTTAAAACGAAGGTGATTGCGGTTAATAACTTAGACAAAGGTGATTACTTAGGATATTTTCGTACCTACCGCTTAAAAAGAAATGCCAAAGTAGCGGTTATCCCAGTAGGATTTAGTAATGGTCTGGCACTAGAGGTAGCTAACCCAGCTATGAACTTTTTAGATTTGTTGAAAATCTTAGCCCGAACCTTTTTTAGATATATGGGTTTAAGACGCTTTTCTACCCAAGTTAAAATTAAAGGCAATCTTTACCCCGTAAGAGGTAAAGTTTTTATGCAAATGGCCTTAGTTGAGTTACCTGCAGATAGTGATATAGAAATAGGCGATATAGTGGAAGTTCCAGTAAGGAAAACCTTAGTGGCTAGTAATGTTAAGTGTGCCTATGTGAAAGATGGAGTGGCAGGTAAAATAAGGGAAGAAGATAAGACGGTCTATATTACGGACTAAGAAAGAGTATTATTAGCTCGAGGGAAAAACTAAATAAATGAAGATATGAATATTTCGTAACTAGACTTCGTATCGTGATATACCTGCTGCTTAGGTTCGTGAAAAAAGGGTACAGTGCCAAAGTCACCTCCTGTTCAGTGGCACTTCTCGCCTCATCCGTGAGGCTCGCCCCGTTTTTTTAACTCACTTTCGCAGGGTATCCCTACTCACTTCGTCAATCAGTTACTTCAATATCCATACCTTCCATAATTTAAGACAAAAACTTAGAGGGGAAGACCCCTTATCAAACAGAGAACTGCCCCTGTGTTTGTTGTGTTTGAGACTGTGTGAAAACAAAAAAGGAGGAATTATCTTGCGGAAGAATATCACTCTAGCCCTTATCGGCGTATTTCTTATCGTAATTGCTTATCTAGCCATTACGAATGATCCTAGCCAAAAAACCTCTGGTACAGGATCGGGAAAAATAGCTGTCATAGAAGTAAACGGAGCCATCACAGGCGGTGCTGGAGCTAGTTTTACTAGTGAAATAGCCAGTGGGGATAATATAATGCGAGCCATTCAAAAAGCCAAGGATAGAAATGACATAAAAGCCGTAATACTAAGGATAAATAGTCCTGGCGGTACTGCAGGAGCCTCCCAAGAAATCGGTATAGAACTAGATAAACTAAAAGAAACAGGTAAACCTATCGTAACTTCTATGGGCGATATGTGTGCTTCTGGGGGTTATTGGATAGCTTGTAGTAGTGATTATATAGTAGCTAACGGTACTACTATAACTGGCAGTATCGGGGTAATCATGCAGTTAGCTAATCTGGAAGGATTATATGAGAAATTAGGCATAAAACCAGAGGTCATTAAAAGTGGACAATTCAAAGATATTGGCTCAGCTAATCGAGAAATGACTGCGGAAGAACATGAATTGCTACAAGAACTTATCGATGATTCCTATGAACAGTTTTTAGAGCAAGTAAGGCAAGGTCGTAAAGATAAGATAAGCGAAACAGAACTAATTAGAATAGCAGATGGACGCATAGTATCTGGGCGACAAGCCTATGAGCTAGGTTTAATCGACCATATAGGTAACTATTATGATGCGATTAAAAAAGCTGAAGAAATGGCAGGACTTCCTGAAGGTGCTGAAGTAGAAATATTAAATAAGACTAATTATTTAGATATGTTTTTGCTCAATACCAGTATGAAGAATATATTATTCGATAATAATATCTGGCAAATAAACTAGCTACTCGTTAGTAATCATAAAAAGGAGGGGGATTAGTGTCTTTAACTGAAGCTATCTATGGGGTGATATTTACTCCTAAAAAAACCTTAGCCAATATCAGCCGAGAAAGAATATGGCTAAGCGGGGTTTTAATATTTTTTATTGTAATGGTCTTTAACCTATTAATTAATACTAGTGCATCAGGGTTGGAACAAGTAGAGCAGTTAGTAGCCATACCAGCTAATTTTTATGGAGCTATAAGTATTGTAGGAATAATTTTTTCTTTAGTAATGTTATTTGTATTAGTTGGACTATATAATCTTTTCGGGGAACTTATTTATCAATCGACAAATGCTAGTGGACTATTAGCCAGCCTGAGTTTTGCTTCTATCCCAGCTGTTTTCGGTCCCCCCTTACAATATGTATTAATGTTAGTTAATTTACAGATATTATCCTATATAATTTCCTTGGGCATAGGTATATGGCTAATAGTTCTGCAAGTAATCGCCATTAGGGAATCATTAAGTATATCCACTGGGCAAGCCCTACTTTTGTTCATAATTCCTATAGTTGCGAGTATATTAATTGTAGGTGGTATTTTGTCATTGATAATTCTTTTGGCATTTTAACTTTACAAATAAAGGATATTCCCCTTATGCCTCGAATTAGTAGTTAAAGACTCTATAATAGGGGGGCTGATTATGGAAGCAACTATTTTAATAGTTGATGACCAAAAAGGGGTGCGACTATTATTAGAAGAATTATTTACTAGGGATATGTGGAAAGTATATTTAGCTGCTAATGGGCAGGAAGCAGTAAAAAAGACAGCTCAGATAAAACCTGACATTATTCTAATGGATATGAAAATGCCTATAATGAATGGACTAGAAGCTGCAAAAGCTATTTTAACTGCTGATAAAGACCAAATTATCGTAATGATGACCGCTTATGGGGAAATGGATGTAGTCAATAAGATTATTGAAGCTGGTGTAAAAAAGTGTATTGCCAAGCCTTTTGATATTATGCTTGTAAGGGAACTAATGAGAGATATGGTAATTAATACTAAAATAGTATCTTAATTTTTTAGAGGTGATTTTATAATGGCTTTAGTTGCAGTAACCGAGTTGTTGGAAAAGGCGGAACGGGGAAAGTATGCGATCGGGGCTTTTAATGCGAACAATATGGAAATAGTACAAGCTATAGTAAAAGCGGCTGAACTAGAGAATGCCCCCGTAATTATGCAGGCTAGTCAAGGGGCGATTAAGTATGCAGGGTTAGAATATATTACTGGTATTGTGAGGATAGCGGCTGAAAATGTCGATGTTCCGGTAGCACTGCACTTAGATCATGGCACTGATTTTGAACAGATTGTGAAATGTATTAGAAGTGGCTTTACTTCAGTAATGTACGATGGTTCACAGTTACCCTTGGAAGAAAATATTGCTATGACTAACAAGGTATTAGAAATAGCAAGACCTATTGGGGTATCAGTAGAAGCTGAACTAGGTAAAATCGGGGGTACGGAAGATGATGTCCATGTAGATGAAAAGGATGCCCTATATACTAATCCTGAAGAAGCTCGTCATTTTGTGGAAAAGACGGGGGTGGAAAGTATAGCTATTGCTATTGGTACAGCCCATGGGCAGTATAAGGGGGAACCTCAACTCGATTTCGACCGTTTGGTAGCTATAAAAAAGTTAGTTAATATTCCAATAGTTTTACATGGCTCCTCAGGAGTTCCAGATGAGGCTATTACTAAGGCCATTAGTTTAGGGGTATGTAAGATTAATATTGATACTAATATTAGGGAAGCATTTGTAGGGCGTATGCGTCAAGAAATGGAAAAAAACCCTAATGAAATAGATCCACGCAAACTTCTTGGGCCTGCTAGGGAGGCTACTACCGAGATAATTCGAGAAAAAATTAGACTCTTTGGTAGTTCAGGAATGGCTTAGGGGGGAAAGATTTTATACTATAAAATTTATTTTAGGAGGTTAGAAATTTTTGCGAATTTTCATAGACTCTGCTAATATAGAAGAGATAAAAGAGATTAATAAGATGGGTTTTCTAGCAGGTGTTACGACCAATCCCACCTTAGTAGCCAAAGAAAAAAAAGACTACAAAACGGTTATAAAGGAAATATGTGATGAGGTAGAAGGACCTATTAGTGCGGAAGTTATAGGGCTTACCCTAGATGAAATGCTTAAGGAAGCAGAGGAGCTAGCCGCTCTTAATAACAATGTTGTTATTAAGGTACCGCTAACCGAAGTAGGCTTACAGGCAATTAATATATTAAAAAAGGATGCCATATATTGTAATGCTACCTTAGTGTTTTCCGCTAACCAAGCCTTATTAGCGGCTCGAGCAGGGGCTAGTTATGTTAGTCCTTTTATTGGGCGGGTTGATGATATAGGCAACGATGGCTTAACATTATTAGATGATATATTGACCGTTTATGACCAATATCTAATCGAAACGGAAGTTATCGCTGCTAGCATTAGACATCCCATGCATGTAGTACAATCGGCGAAATTAGGTGCACATATCGCCACTATCCCTTATAATGTAATAAAACAGATGGTAAAACATCCTCTTACTGATATAGGAATAGCTAGATTTATTGCCGATTGGGAGGCAGCATTTTAATAGTTTATGGTGGAAAGTTGAGGGTCATATTTTGGAGAGAGAATTAGCTTTGGAATTCGCTAGAGTTACTGAGGCTGCAGCTTTAGCTGCTGCAAGGTGGGTAGGTAAGGGTGACAAAGAAGCAGCCGATGATGCCGCAGTTACTGCTATGCGAGTAATGTTTGATACAGTTTCAGTAGATGGAGTAGTAGTAATAGGGGAAGGGGAAATGGATGAAGCCCCTATGCTATATATAGGGGAAAGAGTAGGCATGGGTGTACCTCCGCAGGTTGATATTGCCGTAGATCCCCTAGAAGGCACTAATATAGTAGCCAAAGGACTTACTGGGGCGATAGCAGTTTTGGCGGTAGCACCTAAAGATTCCCTATTACATGCCCCAGATATTTATATGGAAAAGATAGCCGTAGGACCAGAAGCTAAGGGACGAGTTCACTTAGGGGCACCAGTAAAAGAGAACATAAAAGAAGTGGCTAAATCCCTTAACAAGTTAGTATGTGAAGTAACTGTAGTTATTTTAGATAGACCTAGACACCAGCATATTATCGAAGAGGTTCGCCGAGCTGGAGCTAGGATAAAACTAATTACTGATGGGGATGTTTCCCCAGGGGTAGCAGCCGCCTATAGTAATTCAGGGGTGGATATGTTAATGGGGATAGGAGGGGCTCCTGAAGGGGTAATTACAGCTGCAGCTTTAAAATGTATAGGGGGAGATTTTCAAGCAAAACTATGTCCATACAGTGAAGTGGAAGCTAACAGATGCAAACAAATGGGAATAGCAAATGTTAATAAGGTATTTGCTATAGATGAATTAGTAAAATCTGATGATGTAATATTTGTCGCTACTGGCATTACAGATTCTTTTTTACTAAAAGGGGTTAGATATGACAAAAGGAGGGCTATAACTGAAACTCTAGTAATGCGTAGCACATCGGGGACTATTAGACATATCGAAGCTAACCATGACTTAGATCGTAAACCACTCTTTAAAGATAGGCGTATTAAAAAGCTATTAGAAAACATCAATTAAGAGATTAATTTTCAATAATAATAGGTATAATCATAAATATTACCTCTTGCTAATAGATTTTCCGCTCTTATGTTCATGCAATAGCCTGTCTTCTGGGCGGTATTATATACTCTTGTTATGATTTTTTTTACCTTGTGTTTCCATATAATAAAAATTAATAAAACCAAGATATTATTTAGTAATTATAAGCTGGTGCTATTTTTGGAAGGAGGACAATTTTGAACATTGCAGAATTAGAAAATAAGACTATGCTGGAATTATACCAAATAGCTAAAGATAAGGGGCTAGTTGGTTATTCTAGGCTACGCAAAAAAGAATTAGTTTTTGAGGTTACCAAGGCCTTAACCCATGCGGATGAATTATTACAAGCCCAAGGTGTCTTGGAAATAATGCCTGATGGATATGGTTTTTTAAGACCTTTTGCTTATTTGCCTAGCCAAGAGGATATATATGTATCGCCATCGCAGATTAGAAAGTTTGAATTAAAGACGGGAGACATGGTAGCAGGACAAGTAAGGTCGCCTAAGGATAATGAAAGGTTTTATGCTATGTTAAGGGTAGAATCTGTTAACGGTTTTCCACCCGAAGATGCTACTACCAGGATTCATTTCGATGCTTTAACTCCCTTATATCCAACCGAACGAATTACCTTAGAAACTTCCTCAAGCGAATTATCTACTCGTATAATTGACTTGATATCACCTATAGGTAAAGGGCAAAGGGGCTTAATCGTAGCACCACCTAAGGCTGGTAAGACTATACTCTTACAAAAAATTGCCCAAGGTATCACTAAAAACCATCCCGAACTAGAAGTAATTATATTATTAGTTGATGAAAGACCTGAAGAAGTTACCGATATGCAAAGGCTAACTAGTGCGGAAGTTGTGGCTTCGACTTTTGATGAGCCACCCGAAAACCATGTAAAAGTTACCGATATGGTCTTAGAACGGGCTAAGAGATTAGTGGAACATAAAAAAGATGTGGTAATACTAATGGATAGTGTTACTCGTTTAGCTAGAGCCCACAACTTGGTGGTACCTCCTAGTGGTAGGACCTTATCAGGTGGTATTGATCCAGCTTCTTTGGACAAACCGAAAAGATTTTTTGGGGCTGCCAGGAATATTGAAGAAGGTGGTAGCCTAACTATAATCGCGACTGCTTTAATAGAAACAGGCTCCCGTATGGATGAGGTAATATTTGAAGAATTTAAAGGCCGGGGTAATATGGAATTAGTCTTAGAGCGCAAATTAGCCGAGCGTCGTATCTTCCCCGCCATTGATATTAAAAGGTCAGGTACTAGAAAAGAAGAACTGCTACTTAATCGAGAGGAAATGGATTTGACTTGGAATTTAAGAAATACCTTTAATGAAAACACCCCTGTCGAAAGTATGCAGATGATGGTGGATACTATGAAAAAAACTAAATCAAATGCCGATTTATTAAGGGCGGCACCAGTCGTTTTTGGCAAAAGGGATTTACCTAAACATTTTTATAGATCAAAAAGTGAATAAAAACCTCATATTATGTGAAAAATAGGGTCATAGGACCCTTTTTTTTATGTTACAGAAATGAGGTGGAATACTGATGCCAGTTAGTAGATGGCTTAAAATAGTAGGACTTAGCTTACTTCTTGTATTTAGCAGTAATGTAAATGTTGATGCTGCCTTGGTAAAAGGAAACTTTACTCCTTTAGGCAGTATTGCTGCTATTACGACAGAAAGTAAGCTGCAATATTATGAAATAAAAAAGGGTGATACCCTATGGGCTGTATCACGAAATTTTAAAATCGACTTAAATACTATTCTAGTTATTAATAATCTTACTTCTACTAGTATTTTGGAAGTAGGGCAAAAGCTTAAGATTCCTTATGAACGGGCTAGGGTGCATACCATTGTTAAGGGTGAAACTATGTGGGACATAGCGAGAAGATATGAGGCTGATGTAAACCAGTTAATTAAGGCAAATCCCCAGAAAAACCCGAATTCCTTGAAAATTGGTGATAAGTTAGACATTCCCGATAGCAAAGCTACCCCTAGATTAGTCGCTTATAATGAAGTATCTAGGGGATATACATTTACCCCCAATCAGTTTATGTGGCCAGTGATAGGCACTATTACCTCAAGGTATGGATATAGGTCGAGTGGTTTTCATCATGGCTTAGATATTGCTGGAAATGTGGGTGATCCTATTAAGGCTAGCCTAGCTGGAACCGTAACCTTTGCAGATTATAAGTCCATATATGGTCGGACAGTTGTTTTAGAGCATGCTGGAGGCTATGAAACGGTCTATGCTCACTTACAAGCCTTTAATGTAAGCCCTGGGGCTAAGGTAGCCAAGGGTGAAGTTATAGGAACTATAGGTACTACAGGTAGGACTACAGGGCCGCATGTGCATTTTGAGGTTAAACAAAACTCGGAAAACCAAGATCCTTTAAGCTTTTTGCGTTAAAAGTCTAAGACAAAACCAGGGGGCACACACCCTCTGGTTTTTATTTGCCAACCTTTCCTCCTAGCGATTGCCCTTACTATTAATTTCGGATAAACTTATTAAAATGTGATTAACGAGGTTAGGAAATGTATTACACTTTATTTGCCAATAGCAAGGGAGAAATATATGAAGATACCTCACTATTAATGCTAGGTAGAACAGGTGAGGAATGGGTTATACCCGAAGATGCAGAGTTAATGCCTATGCCCAAAGGTGCCTCATTAGTGACCATGCCTTATCATTACCCTATCGGCTTAAATGGGGCTGACGAAATAAGTTATTTAAAAAATAACCCCTACGAGGCAGCCGAAGAAGTAAGTGCCGTAGCTGCCTTGCTTCCCCAAGGATTTACCCGTAGCTTACTACCAGCCAGTGTCAAGTATGATGCTACTACCACTCTGCCCTTATTGGGTTATGCTGCCGTAGGCTTAAAAAATGAAAAGCTATATGTAGCGGCGGTTAAAACTGACGAACATCGTAAATGGCATCCTAGCTATTACAATACGGAGGGCTTACCCGCCCGAATTAACCAAATGCTAAAAAAGCTGCCCGACAACCGCATAATTAGGCAATTAGCTAAATGTGCCTTACAATATAGCTGCTTTACTGCCCAAAACATTTTTTATCAACGCTGGGAAGGGGGCATACCGACTATGGTTAGCTGTAATGCTAACTGTATAGGCTGTATCTCGGAAAGCCATATCGGGGTGGAGGCCCCTCAAAACCGCTTGGATTTTCAGCCTAGTGTGAAGGAGATTACCGAGATAGCCGCTTTACATCTGGCTAATGCTAGGGAGGCTATTATTAGTTTTGGACAGGGCTGTGAAGGTGAACCTTCACTTAATGCCAAGGACCTAGCCGCTGCCATCCGAGAAGTTCGTCATAATCACACTGACAAGGGCACGATTAATATTAACACTAATGCAGGCTATACTAAAGGTATTATGGAAATGGTTGATGCTGGCTTAGATGCTATGAGGGTTACTCTTTTTTCCACTATTAAAACGGCTTATAATAGCTACCACCAACCCTATAACTACAGCTTAAATGATGTGGAGTATTCGATTAATTATGCGAAGGACAGGGGTTTAAAGGTATCCTTAAACCTGCTAACTTATCCAGGTTTTACGGATAGGGAGAGCGAAGCCTCTAGTTTGATAGGTTTTGTAAGAAGAAACAATATTGACATGATACAGTTTCGTAATCTTAACATCGACCCTGACATAATTAGCCAGCATTTTCCTAGTGGGGAAAGCTGCTATGGTATTGCTAATTTACTGGATTTATTAAAACATGAAATACCTTATGTTACTTTAGGGTCGTATTCCTATCCCGTTAGGTAAAAAGGAGGAGAATGAATAAATATGAGTAGCAAAGGACCATTTGTAGTCAAGGAAATTAAGGGATTAGATACTGGACAACAGTTGTGGGGCAAGTTTTTAATCTTGGACAAAAATGTTAGAAAAACTAAGGATGGCAGGGAAGTAATTAACCTCAAAGTAGGGGATCAGACAGGGGAAATAGATGTAGTTCTATGGGATAATTGCGATATCGGTGGAGAACTTAACCCTAATGTGGTAGTCGGTATTCAAGGTGACTTAGGTTCTTATAATAATCGCTTGCAGATTACTGGCAAAAGGGTAAAAGCCCTCGAAGATGACATCACTCCATACTTAAAAGGTCCAGCTGTGGCTATAGAAGAATTAATAGCTGAATTTAGGGATATTTATGATTCTATTAGCGATCTATATATAAAGGGCATATTAGACCATATATTTACTCCTAGTTATAGTGAGGATTTTTATAAATCAGCAGCTGCTAAGAAGGTTCATCACAACTATCCAGGTGGCTTGTTAGAACATACTGTGCAGGTGGCTAAGATATGTGACCAGATAGCTAGGCTATATCCCTACCTTAATCGAGACCTGCTCGTAGCTGGGGCGATTTTGCATGATATAGGTAAGGTAGAGGAATACGAATTAGCGGCAGTGCCAGAATATACGGTAAGTGGTCGCTTGGTAGGGCACATTGTTTTAGGTCATGAAATGGTTAATGAAGCGATTAAGACTATTAAGGCTGAAGGGCAGGATTTCCCTGAAATGTTGGAAATCATGGTGAAGCACCTAGTTTTAAGTCATCATGGCAGCCTAGAGTACGGTTCGCCTGTAGTGCCCTTATTTCCCGAGGCCTTGTTATTGCACATGATAGATAATTTGGATGCCAAATTATTCGTTTTCCGGAATAAGATTGAGGAAGATGAGGACGGGGCTAACCCCTTTACCGCTTATGACAGCTTTTTTGAACAGTTCTTTTTTAAATATCGTTAT
>JAAYRQ010000056.1 GCA_012518685.1 Syntrophomonadaceae bacterium
GTTAAAGGTGTGATGGCCTGAACATCAGAAGTCATAAAGCCCTTTACAGGAGCATGCCCTAAATTATGTATCTTCGCCTTATCGACATCACGCCTAGATATTACTCCTATCATTTTGCTTTCATCTACGACAGGCATTCCCGTATGACCATACCTAAGCATTAGGCGACCAGCTTCCTCCATACTTACAGAAGCAGGCACAGTTTTGACAGGCGATGACATAATATCGGCTGCTATTAAGCCTACATTAATATCCTCCTCCATTATTCTTATTAAGTCATCAGACACCTCGGCTACTTCCTTCTTTCTAATAATTGCAGAAGCAGCCTTTTCATGCCCACCACCGCCCATTTTACGCAATATCTCATTAACCTTAATCGCATGATTTCTGCTACGGCCTACTACATTAACCTTACCCTCCATCATACTAACTACAAAGATGGCATCACTATCCTCCATCTCAAACAAGCGGTAAGTTACCACATCTAACCCTAGTACAAATTCATTAGTATTAGATGTAGCTATAATAATTTTAAGGTTTTTTATATCATAGTGGTTAGTATTATTTAATAAAATCTGTAATAATTCCCTTTGTTCAGCCGTAAATGTAGAACCCATAAACTCCGTTATTACCGCTAAATTAGCCCCCTTATCTAATAAGCAGGCTACCACCCTGGCATCTCTAGCCGTAGTGGATGGGAATTGCAAACTACCTGTATCTTCATAAATCCCTAAGGCCAAAATAGTGGCATCAAAAGAGGATATTTCTAGACCTTTTTCTATAATCTTTTCTACCAAGATAGTAGTTGCCGCACCTAGCATTTCTACTTCTTTAATACTAGCTATAAGATCATCTTCAGATATAGGATGGTGATCATAGACATGCTTCTCCACATTAGGGTTAAGTGCTAAGTCCTTTAGTTTTCCCAGACGATTAGGGGAGGCAGTATCTACTATTATCATTCTTTTAACCTCATCAAGATTAATATCTTTATAATTTTTTACTATTAATAAATCCTTGTATAAGGCCATAAACTTCTTAACATTCTTGGATAAAGTACCACAAAATACTTTAGTTGCACTAGGGTATAATATATTAGCAGCCACCATGGATGCCAAACCATCAAAATCCAGGGCATTATGGGAAGTTATTATATCCATACTATCTCCTTTTAGATATATTATATTTTATTAGTTTATAGTGAATTATAGCATATATTCATTTATTCATCCTAAACTATACTTAGTAATTTGTTTTACTATTTAATCCATATTATAATGAATTTCATAATAATAAATAATAGGGGTTGACAATAATGTATGAAAAATTAGAAAGATATGTCGTTGTTCCAGTCCCTGGTGAAGGGTATGAAGTTCAAGGACAATGGAAGGATGATATTCACAACTTGAAAACTCGTATTTTATTTGATTATCGAACTTATAAAATTATTACTGCTGATGTCGAGGCTACAGGAATACCTTTTGATATTTGCCATCAGGGAATTAAAAGTATCGATAAACTAATTGGGGTACAAGTAGGACCTAAGTTCAATCGTTTCGTAAGAGATGAAGTTATGGGAGCTACAGGTTGTGTCCATGTAGGTGAATTAGTTTTGGGTTCAGTCAAGGCTGCCCTGCAAGCAGCTTCTAGGGAAATGCCCGACTGGATTGATGAAGCTGAATACACCAGTAAGTGGGCAGGTTGGGAAGCCCTATACAAAAACCAGTGTATCTATTTCGCCCAGCCCGATGAAAAAATGCTAAAACCCGAAGAAATACATGAAAAACTAGGGAAATAATCCCTAGTTTTTATTTCCTTAACCTTTCAGGAATAAGATCATTTCTAACCAAATCCTCATAAGTTTCCCTTTTAACGATTATATCAGCTTGTCCATTCTGAACTAATAGCATCGCGGGTTTAGGCAGACGGTTATAATTACTAGCCATCGCATAGTTATAAGCACCTGTAGCAAAAACCGCCAAAATATCATTAGGTTCAGGTTTAGGTAGGTAAATATCCTCTATCAATATATCACCTGATTCACAACATTTGCCTGCTACGGTTACTAGCTCATCAGGCTTTTCCCTAGCTTTATTAGCGATTAAGGCAGCATACTTAGCCCCATAAAGTGCTGGACGAAGATTATCTGTCATCCCTCCATCAATAGCGATATATTTACGAATTCCTTTGACTTCTTTATAAGAACCAATAGTGTATAGAGTAATTCCTGCAGGGCCAGAAATAGCCCGGCCAGGCTCGATAATTATTTTCGGGACAGTAAGATTGTTTTTGGCACATTCTTTCCCGACCGTCGTCATTATCGCTTCCGCCCATTTATCAGCAGATAAAGGTTCATCACCCTCGGTATAATAAATGCCAAAACCACCCCCGACATCTAATTCACTACATTCGTGACCTGTTTCCCTTTTAATAGTCGACACTAAATCTAGCATAAGCGAAGTTGCTACTACAAAGCCCTCTGAGTCAAAAATTTGTGAACCAATATGACAATGTATGCCTTTTAAATTAAGATAAGGATAGTCGATAGCAGCCTTAGCCGCCCTAATAGCATCACCATCAGGCAAAGTAAAACCGAACTTGGCATCTATTTGCCCTGTTTTAATATATTCATGGGTATTAGCTTCTACCCCAGGGGTAATTCTTAATATAATATCTGCAGACTTGCCTAGGCCTTTAGCAATCCCATTTAAGATTTCCAATTCATAGAAATTATCTACTACAATTCGTGCTACCTTAGATTCCAAAGCATAAGTTAATTCAGCTACACTCTTATTATTACCGTGAAAATATATTTTTTCGGGAGGAAAATTAGCAGATAAAGCCGTATATAGCTCCCCCCCAGACACAACATCTAAGCTCAAACCTTCCTCATCAATAATACGCAAAATACTTAGATTACTAAGAGATTTACTAGCATAGGTTACTTCCGTATTGCCCCATTTAGTAAAGGCATTTTTAAAGCTACGACAGTTTTCCCTCAAACCTTCTTCATCTATTATCCATAATGGGCTACCAAATTCTTTAATTAAAGTAGTAGTATCCAACTTACCTATTTCCAGATGTCCTTTATCATTTATGCCAAGTGAGCCCGTAAAAAGCAAAATATTCACTCCTTCTCTAAGAGATTCTAACTAATTATAAACTATTATTAACTTTACTGCTTTTCTGCAAAAAAAGCTATAAAGTTGCATTTTTTTCAGAAAACCCTTGCCAAATTTACAGAATTTTCTTATAATTGGATTAAGCCTTCTTTCCATTTTCCCTTTTCTCCTATATATAAGTAAAAATCCAGACTCCCTAGGGAGTCTGGATAAACACCTTTTTAAAAGACATACTATTCCTTATCCTTGCTAGCCGCTACGTCCGAATGGCTGGCATTTTTACTTTGGGTATTTTCTAATCTATTAATTTTCTTTTGTAATTTTACATTCTGATCGGATAGTTCCTTAATTCGTCTCGCAATTTTAAATTGTCTAAAACTGTCGAGCAAAAAAGTAATTAAGGCACCAGTACAGGCCGATATAAGTACAACCACAGCCAATGATACCTCTGGCGAAGTCCAAGTAATAAAGTGAACGATGACCTGTTCCGTATTTTGAAAAACAAAAATCGCTATGGCTAATAAGAAAAACAAGGCTCCTACTAGATATGCTTGCATTAACCTTTCCCCCCTATTATGAAATTTACTACCCCTTATTTTATACCTTATTTAAAGATTTTTCCATAATAGTTTTTAATCCAAAGTTTTAGAATTATTTGATACAGGCTCTACATGGATTAACACATAGGCATAAGGTATAGCATTTTTAATTTTGTTTTCTATCTTATCACAAATATTATGAACCTCCCGAATATTTTTTTCTGGACTTACTACCAGATGTAAATCTATGTGGGATTCACGCCCTGCCTTCCGAGTTCTAAGTGCATAATAATCTATGAAATCGTTTTTTTGTTCATCCAAAATACCTTCAATAGTTGCAACCGTATTAAAATCTAAGGCAGTGTCAACTAAGGGCATAAAGGCCTTTTTTGTAAGGTCATAGGCAGTTTTGATAATAAGTAAGGCTACTAACATTGCCGCAATCGGATCTATAATATTCAACTTAGTAAAATGAATTAATAATAATCCTCCAAAAACCCCTAATGAAGTATAGACATCAGTTCTTAAATGCAAACCATCGGCCTCTAAGGCAATAGAATCTTCTTCCTTGCCTACTTTTAGAAGGTAAGAAGACACAATTATATTTACCAAAGCCGAAAAACCCATCACAACTATACCCCAGCCCAATGCTTCCACCTCACTACCTTGGTGAATTTTTTTAATGGCCTCATTTAAAATCACAGCAGCCGCTATAAATATTAATAGTGCTTCAAGCGTTCCCGAAACATTCTCAATTTTGCCATGACCATAAGGATGTTTTTCATCTGGTGGTACTGTTGATTTTTTCACTGCAAAAAGGGCAATAAACGAGGCTAATAAATCATTTGCCGAATGTATAGCTTCAGAAATAACGCTAATAGAGCCAATACTAAAACCCACAACAAATTTAGATAACATTAAGCTTACATTGCTAAATACTGAAAGCCAAGCTGCCTTTTCCCTTCTATTCATATAATCCCCCCTAAAAAAAAGGGACTTCATTAGTAAATGAAGTCCCACGGTTTTCCGTTGCCCATAATAGAGCCCAGCAACTATGCCTGACTAGTATATTATATTTATTATTGTATCAGGATGTTACCCTCAAATTAAGCTGCCCGATTTTTAATTTCATATAAGATTGGGCTGGCAATAAATATAGATGAATAAGCCCCACTTACAAAACCGATTAGCATCGCTATAACAAACAACTTAATTGTGGTACCACCGAATAACAAGAGTGCAATTAGGGCAAAAGTAGAAGTTAGTACCGTATTAATCGAGCGGTTTAAGGTTTGCATAATGCTTTTGTTTAATAAAGTAGTTTCATCTACCTTTAATCTAAGCCGCATATTTTCTCTTACTCGGTCGAAAATAATTATAGTATCATTAATCGAATAACCTATAACCGTTAATATGGCCGCAATAAAAGAACTGTTAATTTCCCATTGGCATATAGAAAAAATGCCTATTACGATTAAGACATTATGGATTATGGGAATAATCGCCGCCACCCCAAAAGTCCATTCAAATCTTACAGTTATATAAATTAGCATCAATACCGTAGCTATTAATAAGGCTAAAAGAGCATCCCTAGTTAGTTCACTACCTATAGCAGCCCCTACACTTTCCGCTCCTAGAAATTCAGTTTCCCCAAACTTATCAGCTAAAGTACTTTGTAATTCCTTAGTTTCCTCTTGGTTTAATTCTGCAGTCCTAATGTAGAATTCATCTCCACTTTTCTGCACTTCGGCATTATCTAGATTAATATCTTTTAAAGCTACTCTAATATCTTGGGCACTTATAGATTGCTCTATTCTTACATGTAAGATAGAACCGCCCTTAAAATCAATACCTAAGTTAAGTCCTTGTAGAAATAAGGAAATTATACCAGGTATTATAATTATTAGAGAAAGTATATAAAACCATTTTCTTTTTTCTATGATTTGCATATTATTCCCTCCTTACACCCCGTATAATTTAGTATTTTGCGTAATATTAGCTAATAGACCTAAAACATAACGGGTAAATGTTAGCGCTACTAATAAACTAGCTACTATCCCTATAGAAAGAGTAACCGCAAATCCTTTAATAGGACCAGTTCCAAAATACATTAGAACTAAGGCCGTAATTAATGTAGTAATATTAGCATCAAATATAGCTAGAAATGCCCGTTTAAAGCCAGCATCTATCGCCGATCTAAGTGTCTTGCCAACCCTTAATTCTTCCTTAATTCTTTCATAAATGATTATATTAGCATCAACTGCCATACCTATAGATAATGCGATACCCGCTATACCTGGCAGGGTTAAAACTGCTCCCAGTAAATACATTACACCTAATACTATAAGTGAATATAAGACTAAGGAAATATCAGCTACTAATCCAGGCAAACGATAATATCCTAACATAAATAATAAAATAGCTATAATACCAATTATCCCTGCTTTAATGCTTTTTTCTAATGAATCAGCACCTAGGGTAGGCCCAACTGACCTTTTTTCCATAACCTCAAAACTAACTGGCAGAGCCCCTGACCTAAGTAAAACTGCTAAATCTTGTGCTTCCTTAGCGGTAAAGCTTCCCGTAATAACCGCATTTCCATTATTAATTACACTGCTTACATTAGGGGCACTAATTATCTCATTATCAATAACTATAGCAATAGGCTTGTGCAAGTTATCTTGTGTAGCCTGAGCGAAAAGCTTAGTACCTTCTTTGTCAAACTCAATAGTAACTTCAGCCGTTTTCGCATCTTGAGTCATACGCGCTTCCGCATTCTTAAGATGTTTTCCCGTAACTAAAACATTACCTTCCTGATCCCAAAATTCTAACTGAGCCGTATTTTTTAATATATCTACTGCGGCTTCGGGATCTTCCTCTCCGGCAATCTCTATGACAACCCTTTTATCCCCTTGAGGATATAGGGTCGTTTCCTTAACCCCTAGGCTATCAACCCGATTACGCAGTATTCCTACCGCTTTCTGAATAGTATCCTCGGTTATTTTTTCCCCTGCAACTTCCTCTGCCTCCAAGACAACTCTTAGTCCGCCTCTTAAGTCAAGTCCTAAGTTAATATTCTTTAACAAAGGCTGATAAATAAAAAAGACTAATAGGCCAAGGGCTAATACTAATGAGGCCACAATCGCAATACTAGCATTTTTCTGCACCAAACTTGTCCTCCTTTTTCATAGATTGATTATAGTAGCTTGGCCCCGTTGATTATTAGTGCAAATTGACAACCTAGAAAACCAGCTGCTCTACGACACATAATCATACGACTAAGAAATATTTCAAAATATTCCATGACGGGACATATTTTAATATCAATCGTCAATTCCATTGTAATTACTTTTTGTTTTTCGTCAATGGAAAGTACTGATTGTTCTACTGCATAATTAACTCTATCATGAATTTCAAAAGTAGCAATATCCGTATTTCTAACCCTATTTCTATGCACATGTGATTTATCAGCTAATATTAAGGCCGCTGCTACCACATTAACTGGTTGCCCAGAACCCTCGTCATGGTTACCTATAGCAGCCGCAATTATAGCTATTTCCGCAGGATCCATTTCCATGTCGTCTAAAA
>JAAYRQ010000057.1 GCA_012518685.1 Syntrophomonadaceae bacterium
CACCGCCAGCACCAAGACTTATGCCCCAGTAAGCACCACTACTATAAGTAAGGCGACCACTAGTACGACCACATACACTACTAGTACGACAATAGCTTATCAAGACTATGAAATATTCAAGGCATATCCTATTTGTCGCACTAAGTTAAATCAAGAAAAAATTATATCTAAGACTATTATGGAAGAAGAATAGAAGATGTGTAGCAAGCGAAAAATATAGCGATAACCTATGGGAAATAAGGAACTTTTCCCCATCTGGCTTATCGCTATAGAAAAATTATACTATGTGGGCAAAACCGCTATATATCTTACCATGTGGTGTGTCAATAGTAATAGGTTGGTCATCTTTTAAAATAGTAGTAGCAGATTTAGCCCCCACTATTACAGGTATTCTGGCATTAAGCCCCATTATAGCGGCATTAGAGGTAAGTCCACCTTCTTCGGCTATTAAAGCATTAATTTTATCTAAAAAGGGTGCCAAATGGCTATCTGCAGAATTAGTAACCACAATATCACCAGGCTGGATTTTATGAATATCTTCGGGGCCAAGAACTATTTTTACTATACCTTTAATGGGATCACCTATGCCCATGCCCTCTACTAGAATATCCCCTAATACTTGCACTTTAAGCAGATTAGTTCCTCCCGATAAACTAGAAGGGGTCCCTGCAGTAAGGATTAATAAATCCCCATAATTAATATACTTTCTTTCTAAGGCTTTGTGAATAGCCTCTTCAAACAAATCATCAGTGCCTACGGTTTCCTCTATAAGTACAGGATATACCCCCCATACTAAGGTTAAACGGTTTAACATACTTTCATCAGGTGTAACCGCTATAATATTAGCTTCAGGTCTATACTTAGCTACCATTTTGGAAGTCAGCCCAGTACGAGTAGCCGTAATAATGGCGGCCGCCCCTAAGTTCTCCGCAGTAGCACAAGTAGCATAGCTAATCGCATCAGTAATGGAATGGGTACGGCTAATCATTTTTTCCCTAAGAATTTGCGAATAAGGTAGTGAATCTTCTGCCCTTTTCGCCACTTTAGCCATAGTTGCTACCACTTCTACGGGGTATTTGCCAGCAGCAGTCTCACCAGATAGCATTATAGCATCTGCCCCATCAAAAATTGCATTAGCCACATCAGATACTTCTGCCCTAGTTGGGCGAGGATTATTAATCATCGAATCCAACATTTGGGTAGCTATTATAACCATCTTCCCCGCATAGTTACACTTTTCGATAATTTCTTTTTGTACTAGAGGAACTTCCTCAACAGGTATTTCTACCCCTAAGTCGCCTCTAGCTACCATAACCCCATCAGCTACTTTAATGATATCTTCTAGATTGTTTACTCCTTCTTGGCTTTCTATTTTAGCTATAACGCCTATATCAGCATCTCTTTTCTCTAAAATCCTTCTAATATCTAAAATATCTTCCGCACTCCTAACAAAGGAGGCGGCAATGTAATCGACCTTATTTTCTATACCAAAAATTATATCCTTAGTATCTTCAGGGCTAATAAAAGGTAAATTAATTCTCACTCCAGGTACATTAATACCCTTTTTGTTTCCTAATATTCCTCCATTAATAACCCGACATATTATATCTTCACCCTTAATTTCCTCTACCAGCAAGTTAATCAAACCATCAGATAATAAAATCGTAGTATTAACATGGATTTCCTTAGGTAGCTTATCATAAGTTACTGACACTTCTTGATCATTACCTATAATCTGCCTAGTCGTTAAAACAAACTTATTACCACTAATTAAATTAGCTTGCCCATTAAGGACATCGCCAGTTCTTATTTCGGGTCCCTTAGTATCTAACATAATAGCTAAGGGTCTAGCTTCCCTTTTCATAACTTCTCTAATATTATTAATCCTTTGTAAATGCTCCTTATAGACCCCATGCGAAAAATTCAGGCGAGCAACATTCATACCAGCCCTAACCATCTCCTGTAAAGTAGGGACTGCTTCGCTAGCTGGTCCTATTGTGCATATAATCTTGGTTTTTCTCATAATCCACCTCACTAGATTAAATTGAAAGTATCCTAGCTATTTCAAACAATTCTAACTTAAGGGTTTTTTGCCCATGAATAATTTCTGCCAAAGGAATAGTTAGTAATTTATTATTATAAGATGCTATTAGAACATTCTTAGCCCCTTCAGCAATAACCTCCACAGCTTCCTTACCCAAAGTAGAAGCTAATATCCTATCAACTGCAGTAGGGGTTCCACCCCTTTGTACATGCCCTAGAATAGTAACCCTTACATCTTGAGCAGTCTTTTCCTTAATAATATCTTTTAACTTATCTACTGGATATACATCCTCCGCCACAATTATTATACTGTGCAGTTTGCCACGCTTAGTACCTTGCCCAATTTTATCAATTACACCATTAATATCAGGTTCAATCTCAGGAATTAAAATAGATTCAGCCCCACCTGCAACACCTGCAGCTAAGGCTAATTCACCACAATTATGCCCCATAACTTCAATAATAAATACCCGCCCATGGCTAGTAGCTGTATCCCTAATACGATTAATAGCCTCCAAAACCGTATTAACTGCAGTATCAAAACCAATAGAATTAGTATAAACAATATCATTATCAATCGAAGCTGGAATACCGATTACATTAAGTCCTAGTTTAGAAAAAGCATAGCCACCAGCTAGGCTACCATTACCTCCGATTATGATTAAATGTTCTATTCCCAACTGTAATAAATTATCTAAAGCAATTTTCTGTCCACTTTCTGTCATAAAAACATCTGACCTAGAAGTCTGTAAAACTGTTCCGCCACGCTGAATAATATCGGCCACAGAACCTAAGGACATTTTCTCAAAATTACCTTCTATTAGACCATCAAACCCTTGTTTAACCCCATAAACTTCAAAGCCTTTATATATAGCAGTTCTTACTACCGCCCTAATGGCGGCATTCATTCCCGAGGCATCCCCTCCACTAGTTAAGACTGCTAACTTAGTCAAAAAAAGACCTCCTTTATTATATAAAAATATGGGCTAACTATGCGAATTTCATGATTTTATTAAAATTTATCTTATTTGAGCTTCGCTGGTTACTGTACCAAAACGATGGGTAATTTCAGCCTTACCCCTAAACTTCATAGCAGAAGTATGTTCTGTAAACTGTAATATCATAACCTCGCCCTTATCCAGCTTTTCCGTATGATGAAATTTAGTATCTCTACCCCTAGTTAAACCGATAATAGTAACCCCATTTTCCAAAGCTTTAACTATAATATAATCTTCTCCGTTATACCTTTCATTCATACCATAGTCCTCCTTTTTTAAAATAGACCTTAAGCAAAAGATACCTGACCTTTACCACATAAATTTTCCAGTTCCATTTTTAACTCCATAGATGGTTCCACATTATATCTTTCATCCAAAACTAAAATCTTGCGGTTAGGTAAAAATAATAAGACCTCCACATTCCCTTTATAATTAGACAATACCTTAACTAACTCAGTTTTACTTACTTCTTTGCTACTATCATAAGGAATCCTTATATGTAAACTTCTCACTTCATTAGAAATATCACTAACCTTATGCACCACTAGCTTAGGTTCATCATCTTTTACATCATAAAAGCCTTCCAACATAATCGGCTTATCATTTTCTAACTTAGCCCAGTTTTTCACATAGGCAGATGGAAATAGGAAGGCCTTCATGCGTCCAGTAAAATCCTCGACGAAAAAAGTAGCATACCTTTCCCCCTTCTTACTAGTTCTATGAGCTAATTCTCCTACCACCCCAATCAGCCTTACATAAGTACCATCAGTATTATTTTCTAAATCAGCCAGACTATAAGAAGATAATAAAGGCATTAAATCACGATAATTATCTAAGGGGTTTTCCGAAACAAAAAAGCCCAATACTTCCTTTTCTAGCCTTAACTTATCAGGGCTCGGAATTTCCCCTATGTCTCTGGGAGTAGGTTCTTCTATTAAACTTTCTTGGTTAGCAAATAATAATAACTGGTGACTAGGCTTGTTATCATTAATTTGCACAACCAGACTAATACAATCATCGACAATAGAGAGAGCCTGTTTACGAGTAATGCCTAAAGAATCAAAACAACCTGCGAAAATAAGGTTTTCCATAGTTCTTTTATTAATAATAGACAAATCAACCCTTTTACAAAAATCAAATAAAGAAACAAAGTCTCCATCTTTACGGGCTTTAACAATGTTAGTCACCGCATTGTAACCTACACTTTTAATGGCACCCAAGCCAAAGCGGATGCCCTTTTTAGCCACCGTAAAATTCTCAAAACTTTCATTAATATCAGGAGGCAGAATTTCAATCCCTAAGCTTTGACATTCTCTTAAATAAAATACCACCTTATCCCTATTATCAATAACACTAGTTAAAAAAGCACACATATACTCCATAGGATAATGGGCCTTAAGATAAGCTGTTTGATAAGAAATAAGTGCATAGGCAGCTGAATGGCTTTTATTAAAACCGTAACCTGCAAAAGAGGCCATCAACTCAAAAATCCTCTCCGCCTTATCCTTATCAATTTTATTAGCTGCGGCACCATTTACAAACTTATCCTTCTGTCTAGCTAGTTCCTCAGGTAGTTTTTTACCCATAGCCCTTCTTAATATATCGGCTTCCCCTAAAGTAAAATTAGCTAATTCCTCTGCTACCTGCATAACTTGTTCTTGATAGAGCATAACCCCATAAGTTTCATGTAATATATCTTCAAGCATAGGATGAATATATTCTATTTCTTGTTCGCGATTCTTACACTTAATAAAATCATCTACCATACCGCTACCCAAAGGACCAGGACGATACAAGGCAATAACCGCAATAATATCTTCAAAACGCTCTGGTTTTAAATCATATAAAATCCGTCTTAAGCCTTCACTTTCCAACTGAAAAACCCCGATAGTTTTCCCATTACCTAATAAATCATAAACTAACTTATCATCCAGATTAAGCTTATCCATATCTAGGGTAATGTTTCTAGTTTTCTTAATAATGTCTAGGGTCCTATCGATTACAGTTAAAGTCCTAAGCCCTAAAACATCCATCTTAAGTAGCCCGATATCCTCCACAGTCTCCTTAGCATACTGTGTCACTATATGTCCATCAGTCGTTTTTTGTAAGGGTAGGATATCTACTAATTCTTCCTTACCTATTACAACCCCTGCTGCATGGATAGAAGCATGTCTAGGCATACCTTCTATTCTTTTAGCTATATCAATAATTCTTCTCGTAGTATAATCTTCTTCATAAGCACTTTTAAGATCCAGAGAACCTTCCAAGGCTTTATCAATAGTAACCCCCAGTTCATTAGGAATCATACGAGCTATCCTATCAACTTCTCCATAAGAAATATCCAGGGCTCTTCCCACATCACGCACCGCCGCCTTAGCTGCCATAGTCCCAAAGGTAATAATTTGGGCTACCTGTTCGGTGCCATACTTGTTTACAATATAATCTATAACCTGATCCCGTTTTTCAAAACAAAAATCAATATCAATATCAGGCATACTTACCCGCTCAGGATTCAAAAATCGTTCAAAAAGCAGACCATACTTAATTGGATCAATAGTGGTAATATCTAAAACATAGGAAACCAGGCTGCCTGCAGCCGAACCCCGCCCTGGACCTACAGGTATGCCATTTTGTTTAGACCAATAAACCAAGTCATAAACGATTAAAAAATAAGCGGCAAAACCCATATTAATAATCATATCAAGTTCAAAATTAAGCCTATCCATAATGGCCTTAGCTGGATTAGGGTATTTGGAGGCAAAATTACCTAACACTAATTCCCTTAAATAGGCTTCCTCAGTAAAGCCATCAGGCACAGGAAAATAGGGTAAGTGAAAATCGCCAAAACTAAAGTCCACATTACAGCGGTTAGCAATTTCTATGCTATTAGAAATTACTTCAGGCTGCTGGGGAAAAAGACTAGCCATTTCACTAGCATCCTTTAGATAAAATTCACTACCGTAAAAACGCATCCTATTATCATCATTAATATTGCTTTGGGTCTGAATACATAAAAGCACATCATGTACTGGAGCATCGTTTTTAGTAATATAATGAATATCATTAGTAGCTACTACAGGAATTCCCGTTTCCTTACTAATCTGAAATATTCCTTTTATAGCTAAGGCCTCTTCATCAATACCGTGATCTTGAACTTCCAAATAAAAATTACCCTTACCAAAGATGTCTTGATATAGGAGGGCTATATTTTTAGCTTCCTCCATCTGCCCAGCCACAATAGTACGGGGAATTTCCCCTGCTATGCAGCCCGACAAGGCTATCAAACCCTCACTGTATTTAGCTAATAATTCCCTATCAACACGAGGACGATAGTAAAATCCTTCGGTATAGGCTAAACTTACCAGTTTAACTAAATTCCTATAACCAGTTTCATTTTCACACAAAAGGACTAGATGATATTGTTTATCATCTAGGTTAGCTTCCTTGTCAAAACGGCTTCTAGTAGCTACATATACTTCACAACCGATGATAGGCTTGATACCCCGCTTTTTAGCCTCCCGATAAAAATCTATAACTCCATACAAAACCCCATGATCGGTAATGGCTACTGCTGGCATATCTAATTCAACCGCACTAGCAATAAGATCCTTAATCCTACAGGCTCCATCTAATAAGCTGTATTCAGTATGGTTATGTAAATGTACAAAATTGCTAGCCATATTAACTCTC
>JAAYRQ010000058.1 GCA_012518685.1 Syntrophomonadaceae bacterium
CTAATTGGAATCTACCTAAGGTAACATTTCCCCCTGCCATCTTTCTTTCACCTTGTAGAACATGAATATCAACCGAAGTCTGATTATCGGCTGCTGTAGTAAATACTTGGCTTTGGGAAGTAGGTATGGTAGTATTTCTTTCAATAATCCTCGTTGACACCCCTCCCAAAGTTTCTATCCCTAAGGATAATGGGGTAACATCAAGTAAGACCACATCAGTAACATCGCCAGCAAGTACCCCTGCTTGAATAGCAGCACCTAATGCTACAACCTCATCAGGATTAATCCCCTTAAAAGGCTCTTTGCCAATAAAGTTTTGAATAGCATCTTGTACAGCAGGAATTCTCGTCGAGCCACCTACTAGGATAACCTTATCTATCTCATTTGCCTTAAGACCAGAATCTTTTAAAGCCTGTCTTAAGGGTCCCATAGTCCTTTCAACTAAATCAGCTGTCATTTCGTTAAACTTAGCCCTACTTAGAGATCTTTCTAAGTGTAAAGGACCTTCACCAGTAGCAGTAATATAGGGGATATTAATTTCAGTTGACATAACTGCAGATAATTCATGTTTGGCTTTTTCTGCCGCTTCTTTCAAACGGTGCATAGCCATTTTATCATTTTTTAAGTCAATAGCATTATCTTTTTTAAATTCATCGACTAACCACTCCATAATCTTATTATCAAAATCATCGCCACCTAGACGATTATTACCGCTAGTAGCCATAACTTCAAAAATGCCATCACCAATCTCTAGAATAGAAACATCAAAAGTACCTCCACCTAAGTCAAAAACTAGGATATTCTGATTCTCATCCTTTTCAAAACCATAGGCTAAAGCTGCAGCTGTAGGTTCATTTATAATCCTTAAGACCTCTAAGCCTGCAATAGTCCCTGCATCCTTAGTAGCTTGACGCTGGGCATCAGTAAAATAAGCTGGCACTGTAATTACAGCCTTAGTAACCTTATGTCCCAGATAACTTTCCGCATCAGTTTTCAATTTTTGTAACACAAATGCTGAAATTTCTTGAGGAGTATAATTATTATCATCAATTTTGGCTTTATAATCAGTACCCATTTGCCTCTTGACTGACAAAATAGTTCTTTCTGGATTAGTTATAGCTTGTCTTTTAGCCACCCTACCTACTAATTTTTCCTTATTTTTAGAAAAACCTACTACCGAGGGAGTAGTTCTTTCTCCTTCAGCACTAGATATAACTATAGGTTCACTACCTTCCATAACTGCAACGCAAGAATTCGTAGTACCTAAATCAATACCTATTACTTTTCCCATTACATGCACCTCCAAAAAATTTAAAGAAAAAATATAAAAATATTTTTAATTACTTACCTTAACTAAGCTAGGTCTTATGAGCCGACCATGCATTATATAACCTTTTTGCATTTCTTCCAAAACCGTGTTTTCAGGCTCTGAACTATCCTCCATCATTAGTGGTTGATGAAATTCTGGATTAAAGGGCTTGCCTAATGCCTCAATAGGCTCAACACCTTCGGCTTTAACAATTTCCCATAGCTTTTTAAATATTAACTCCATGCCCTTATGCAGACCTTCATAATCTTGACTATCCTTATTATCTATAGCTCTTTCAAAATCATCGAAAACAGGCAGTATTTTTTTAACCATGGCCATATTCGCATACTTAATATATTCCTCTTTATCTCGTTGATTTCTTTTGCGTAAGTTCTCCATTTCTGCTAAAACCCTAAGATAATTGTCTTGCTGTTTTTTTATATCTTCTTCAGCTAGGGCTAGTTTTTCCTGTAATTGTTCTACTGAAGCTATATCCTCTTTCGTAAATTCGTTACGGGGTTCATTTTCCAGCAAATCCTTGTGTGCTTCATCCACCATAAGTCACCTCTATTTTAGAAAATATCTGTATTATTTTTATCATCATAATTTTTCATTCTAATAACTGTATTAATTCTTAGTATTGCTGTGGCTACTTCTCCAGCCGCCTTAATCGCATGCACCTTAACAGGCACAGCATCAACAATACCAGCTTTTAAAACATCTATAAATTCTCCAGAGTCACAGTTTAGACCTATAGCAGGAGAACTATCTTTTCTCTGCTGGGCTATAATGTCGCCTAGCTTTTCCAAAGGATTAAAACCCGCATTTTCAACTATACAGGCAAAAGGACGGGTTATAGCCTCTTTTACACAAGTAACTCCATAAGAAGTCATACCTGTAAACTCTTTGGCAATATCCTCAAGCTGGGTCGCTGCCCATATCTCTATAGCACCACCTCCAGGAACAATACCTCCTTGCCAAGCTGCTTGTATCGCGGAAGCGGCATCTTTTGCCATACGCTCCTTTTCTTCAACTACCTCTTCAGTGGCTGCTCCTAGCATAATAGTAACTTCGTTTTCAGCCTGCCCACCGTATATAATAGTATGTTCTAACTTATCATCCACCTTAATAGCCTTGGCATATCCTAAATATGTATTAATAATATCTGGGCTTCGGTTCAAGCTACTACGCTTAACCTTCTGGGCTCCAGTATATTTACATAAGCGTTCAATCTCCCTAGAAGAAACGCGATGTAAGGCTATAATTCCTACTTGGGTAAAATATTCCTCTGCTATATCATCGATAGCCCTATCGACAATAACCACATTAATTCCTAATTCTTTGATTTTCATTAAATTAGTCTGGTATCTTTTTTTAGCATTTAAAAAATAATTAAAGCCTGTTTCAGTTGTAATGGCCTCTGCTGCTAATTCCTCTGGGGCTAAATTATCATCAATAACCAATATCTTCAACTTATCCATTGTAGTAGGCATTTCCTGGTTAAGAGGTTCCTTATTAAGGATAATACCCTTAATAACCTCATTATCCGCAAATTCTTCGGCGAAAACCGCCTCGCTCAGCTTGTAATCAGGCTTAAGCAAATGATTTAAGCCTATTTGCTTAGCTCCTTCTACTACTAGATTAGCAATATCCTTTTGCCCCCTAGCCGCTACTAAGGCTACATTGTATAGTAAGTCAGTATCTTTTTCCCCTAGCAAAATAGTATTATCCTCTACCAGTGAAACTGCATAGTCAATACCTTGATTAATGCCTTCAATTACCTTAGTTACTGGTACCCCTTTTAATACCTGTTGACAACCTTCAGCTACAATCGCACCCGCCATAATGGTAGTAGTAGTAGTGCCGTCACCTATTTGGTGTTGTTGGGCTTTAGCAGCATTAATTATCATATGAGCAGCAGGGTGATTAACTTCCATTAATTTTAGAATAGTAACCCCATCATTAGTAATGACGACATCGCCAAACTTATCTACCATCATAATATCTAGCCCTTTAGGACCTAAAGTTCCTTCTACAGCAGAAGATATGACTCGGGCTGCATTAGCATTATTCAGTAAAGTTTCAAACCTATCCTCGGTTTTTTGGTTATTAGCTAAGTTATCAGACATAATACCTCCTAAAACTTCTCCCTAATCAGTTCCTCTATCATATCACTAAGTGATTCTACAACCCCAGCAGCCTTCCAGTACTCCATACGAATAGGACCTATCACACCTATCCTACCTAACTCTCCAAAACCCTTAAAACCTGTCAAGACTACACTCATTTCTTGAATTTCCTTAGCCCTATTTTCAGCCCCGATTTTAATATCAACTTGTTTAGAAACTTCACTAGGAATAATATCTTTTAATACTTCATCTTCTTCTAATACCGATAAAATACGCTTTAACTTATCCACATCTTTAAATTCTGGTTCATTTAAGATATTTAACATACCACTAACAATAATTTTTTCGTCATGCGTATCATTTAAAAGATAGTCGATAGTTTCGATAACCTTATCCATTAGAATACGCCTGTTATTAAGCTTATCTCTAAGGTAGGATAAATCAGATTTTTTCATTTCATTAACATTCCTATTAATTAAAGTCTTATTAAAAACCTGGCTTATGCTTTTTAATTCTGTAGGGCTTATGGTATCAGGTATATCAATCCTTCTATGCATTATTAAGCCCGCATCAGTTACCACTATTACTAGAGCCTTATTATCTTCCATAGGCACTATTTGTAAGTGTTTAAACTGATTAACTTCCATAGCAGGCATAATAATAAAAGAAGTATAGTTAGTTAATTGGGCTAAAAAATAACCTACCCTATTTACTACTTCACCCCAATCATTAATACTTTCCATAAAAATTTTTCTTAGCAAATCTATTTCCTCTGCAGATAAATGTTCCTTTTCCATTAGAATATCTACAAAATAGCGATACCCTAACTGAGAAGGTATTCTCCCTGCGGATGTATAGGGTTGTTCCAAATACCCCATTTCCTCTAAATCTGCCATTTCATTTCTTACGGTTGCAGCACTGACTTTAAGGTCATACTTTTTCACTATCGCCCTAGAACCAACGGGTTCCGCAGTCTGCACATAATCCTTGATGATAGACTCAAGAATCATTCTTTTTCTTTCTTCCAAAGACATATTCATCACCTCTGTTAGCACTCTCTTATGTTGAGTGCTAAACGGTATTACTAAAAAAATATCATCTGTCTAAGCCTTTGTCAAGTTATTAGTCACCGATAAATTGCCTAAAAACTTGATTCGATAGGAAATAAGCGTTTTTCGCTAGCTTTAAGTGCCCGTTTTCCATATTAAGAAGTTTCTTATCTAAGCACTCCCTAATAGGCTGCTTATAAGCCTGTAATAAATCTATATTATAACGAAGGCTAAAATCCTTAATATTAATTCCATCTATGAGCCTTAAGCCCATTATAATTGCCTCTGCTATAATTTCCTTATCTGTCATCACCTCTAATACTTCCCTAGGGGGCATATAGCCTGCGGCTAGACAGTTAATATACTCTACTACTTCTGGCTTATTTATACACCTTTCCTTACCCACTAAGCTTACTGCCCCTACTCCTAAACCTAAGTAAGGCGAATTATGCCAATAAATCATATTATGCTTAGATTGATAATTATGTTTACAAAAATTAGAGATTTCATAATGTTGATAATTATGCTTGGCTAAAAAATCAATAGAATCGTAATACATCATTTCTTCCATTTCTTCATCTAGCATAATAATTTCATTATTTAATACTCTTTGCCCAAGTCTAGTGCTAGGCTCAAGCTGTAAAAGATATGCGGAAATATGAGCAGGGTTAAGGGAAATGGCTATTTCTAAGTTAGCCAGCCAGCTTTCCCTAGTTTGAAAAGGAATGCCATATATTAAGTCAATATTATAGTTTTTAAAATTAAGCTTATTAATGAGGGCTATAGTCTCATATATGTCGGTTAGTTTATTATTTCTACCTAATATTTTAAGCTCGTTAGCATAAAAACTTTGCACACCTAGCGAAACCCGATTAAGCCCTGTAGTAAAAAAACTTTTTAACTTATCTTCGCTTAGGGTTTTAGGGTTAGCTTCTATAGTAATTTCCACATCATCTGCCAACTTAAAATTATTGCTTATAGTATTAATAAGCAGAAAAAACTGTCTATCCTCCATCAGAGAAGGTGTTCCTCCTCCTAAATAGACAGTTTTAATTAAAAAATCCTGATAATAATCAGCTTGTAATTTTATTTCTATGAGCAAGCTTAGAATATAAGCTTCTATTTGCTCCTGGTTAGTTAAAGGGATTGAATAAAAATCGCAATAACTACATTTACTAAGACAAAAAGGGAAATGAATATATAGTCCCATAGTTTTAACTTCTAATAAGTCCACCTAATACGCCCTTCCTAATCGTTTTCTATATTTAAGACTGTCATAAAGGCATCCTTGGGCACTTCTACTTGTCCTATTTGCTTCATCCTCTTCTTGCCTTCTTTTTGTTTCTCGAGTAATTTCTTCTTTCTGGTAATATCTCCACCATAACACTTAGCTAATACATCCTTACGCATAGCTTTAATCGATTCACGGGCAATAATCTTGTTACCGATAGAAGCTTGTATAACTACTTCGTACATTTGGCGAGGAATTATCTTCCGTAGTTTTTCTACTATGGCTCTAGCTTGATAGTAAGAGCGATCTTTATGGATAATAAAACTAAGGGCATCTACTATATCTCCATTGAGCATAATGTCTAACTTAACTAAGTCAGATACTTCATAATCATCTAATTCATAATCTAAGGAAGCATAACCGCGAGTTCGGGATTTTAAACTATCGAAAAAATCATATAATATTTCAGATAAAGGTAATTTATAAGTAAGTAAAACCCTAAGGGTAGTTATATACTCCATAGTAATAAAATTACCCCGTTTTTCTTGGCACAACTCCATAACCGTACCCACATAATCATTTGGAACCATAATAGAAGCTTTTACATAAGGTTCCATAACCGCTTCTATTTTCTGCGGTTCAGGCCAATGATTAGGGTTTTGCACGAAAATTTCTGAACCATCAGTTAAATTAATTTTATAGACCACACTAGGTGCAGTAGCTAGTAAGTTTAAGTCATATTCTCGCTCTAAGCGTTCCTTAATAATTTCTAAATGCAATAAACCTAAAAAGCCACATCTAAAGCCAAAACCTAAAGCCTCTGAGTTCTCAGGCTCATAAAATAATGAAGCATCATTAAGTTCTAACTTTTCAAGCGAATCTCTTAATTTTTCAAAATCATTATTTTCAATCGGGTAAAGCCCGCAATAAACCATGGGCTTAATCTCTTTGTAACCTGGTACAGGTGCATCTGCAGATCGATTAGCTAAAGTGATAGTGTCCCCTACCTTAGTATCTGCTACATTCTTAATACCTGCCGCTAAATAGCCTACTTCCCCAGCCCTTAGCTTATCAACTTCCGTCATTACTGGAGTTAATACCCCTATTTCAGCCACTTCAAAGTCTTGGTCTGTTGACATCATTTTTATAATATCATTTTTCCTAACTTCCCCATCTACTACTCTTATATAAGAAATAGCCCCTTTATAAGAGTCAAAAAAGGAATCGAAAATTAAAGCCTTAAAAGGTTTGTCAATATCACCAACTGGTGCAGGTACATTAGCTACTATAGCCTCTAAGACTTCCTCTATGCCTAGCCCTAATTTTGCCGAAATCGGAATAATTTCTGCTTGTTCTATGCCTAGTACATTTTCCATTTCTTCTTTTACCTTATCAGGCTCAGCACCAGGTAAATCTATTTTATTGACTACCCCGATTATTTCCAAATCCAAATCCATAGCCAAATATACATTGGCCAAAGTCTGGGCTTCTATACCTTGTGAGGCATCAACCACTAATAAAGCCCCTTCACAGGAGGCTAGACTCCTAGATACTTCATAAGTAAAATCGACATGTCCGGGGGTATCTATTAGGTTTAATATATAATCTTGACCATCAGAAGCCTTATAATTAATTCTTACAGGTTGCAGTTTTATAGTAATGCCTTTTTCCCGCTCCAAGTCCATTTTATCTAAGACTTGCTCTTTCATTTCCCTTTCAGTTAAGGCCCCTGTAGTTTGTAATAGGCGATCAGCCAAAGTAGATTTACCATGGTCAATATGAGCAATAATGCTAAAATTTCTAATTCTATTTAACAAAAATTAACCCTCCAACATAAAAATATACGGGAAATCATCGCATAAATTATACATAATATAGTCTTTTAATTCAAATAAAGTTAAGCTAGGAAGGCGAAAGTTACTAAGCAAAAAAAATAATTCTTCCTATATGCCATATTTTATAAAAATGATTATATACTTTCTTATAAGCCACTTGCATATATCCTTGTAGTTTAACAAAGGCGGTCACAAGTGCTTCTCCAGAATATTCATAACCTTCACCGAGAATTTCTACACATACATCTTGTCCCACTACTTGGCAAAAGAAAATAGCTCCCTTATCATCGCTAGTCATATTGTTAATCGCACTATTACTTATGTTTAATGCCCCTATAGCTAAGATAAGTATCCCAGCTATAGCTATAATAAGCTGCCTTTTGAACAATTAGGTCACTTCCTCTTTCATAGTTTCTATAATTACTCTCGCCATCAATTCAGCTGCATACCTCGCTTCAGCTAAACTATTTTGGTCATCCCCAAATTCTAAAAGCAAGGCCCTAGGATGATATTCCTGATTATATGTACCTGCTTGGGTGCGGACAGCTTTTATCAAGCCAGGGTATAATTCTTCCCCTTTGTCCTGTAATTTTTGGGCAAACCCTAAGTTTTCCCGCCACTTTGGGTGATCTTTTCTTTCGTCAGTACCTACTATTATTAGAACCCGAGCACTTTTTTTACCCTCAATATCTATAGTATAAGCAGTGTTACTGCCCAGTATGCTATCCCGATGAATATCAAAAACAGCTATTACATTTTCATCTTCCACTATTTTCTTAATAGTTTCACGAGAATTAACATAACTTTTATTATATTCAGGATAATCATGAATGGTATCTATAAAATTCGTATTTATACCATAATTTTTAATTGCCGCGGCTAGAGTTTCGCTTACTTGATTGATTAAACCTCTTTCACCATCCAGCTTCGCCCTGCCACTATCAGGTACATAGGTTTCCGCACTATGTGTGCAATAAAAGGCAATTAAATAATCTTTATTAAAGTCAGCTAACTTATATGAGTAATCATTGGTAACCTTGACAGTATCCTTCTCCTCTTGCAACACAGCAGGTAAACTAATCTTATCCATAATAGGCTGGTAAGCCCTTGACACTTGCAACCTATCAGCCGCACCTAAATTAGCTAAGATGAATCTTTCAGGTACTTGATTAATATAATTCGAGGCTAGTAATATTTCTTCCTCTTGCCCAGCCATCACTATATTAATAGGTTTTAAAAGTTTAGTCGCCTTATGGCTATCTAACTTAATTAAAGATAAAGAATGATAAATGGAATGTAAAGCCATATTAGAAATATTCTCTAAGTTAAAGAAACTAAAACTAAAAATTATAGCAGCTAATACTGGTAAAATAAGTATCACCTTCAGCAAAGGCAAGGTTTTACGCTGCTTCATCCTGTCCACCCCCTAAATAAATGCCTTCTTAAAAATATGATTATATAAAGGGAGGTAGAACGAAATCATTATAAAAAAAAATTTAGATACTTTCTTGCAAAATAAAACACATAGTGCTATAGTATTTCTGTTAGCTTATAATAACAAGGAGGTGAAAGTGTGGCAAAAGGCAAAACCCCAGCTAAAAGAGCTAGACAAGCTGAAGAAAATCGCTTAAGAAATAAAGTCTATAAAACTAGACTTAAAAATATGCAAAACAACTATGAAGCTGCTCTTAATGAAAACGACATGGAGAAAGCTCAAGAAAGTTTGTTACAACTTACCTCCACTATTGATAAAAGCGTTTCTAAAGGCATAATACACAAAAATAAGGCAGCTCGTAAAAAATCTACCTATACAAAACAATTTAATGCACTAAGTAAATAAGCCTGTCCATCGACAGGTTTTTTTATTTTGTTTTTTACTTACATACTTGCATAATAAATATCTCCACTAAAACACCTTTATTCAAACTAGTAGTTTTCATTTGTAAGTCTAGTTCTAAAAGCAACTTAAATATTTCCCATAATTCCTCCCAAGAAAAATTTCGGGTATTTTTTTGCATATTTTTAATCACATAAGGATTAAGTTTAGTCTCTTTAGCTATAATAGTAGCATCTTGATGGTTTTCTTCCCCCGCTTTTACTTGGGCTAGGGCTGTAAACTGAAAATTAATCATAGGAATAATGTCAGTATAAGTCAACCCTTGATCTATTAATTTATAAAAAGCAGCTAGGGCAGCCTTACGATTCCTATTTAATAGGGCATCAGTTAACTTAAATATCTTAATTTCATATATAACTTCTATCTCGTCAGCTAGGATTTGAGGAGTAATATTAATTATTTGGGCTAAGGCATACTTTTTCAATAAATTATCTAGGTAGTACATATCTTGCCCACTGTTTAATAATAGTTTAATAGCTTCATCGCTCGCTTTTAAACCTTTGGTCTTAAGATTTTCTATAAGCCATTTTCGTATCTCCCCCTTATCTGGGTTAAATTCAATAGCTTGAGCATTATTAACAAATAGCTGTAAGAAGTCGTTTTTTGCAAGACTCTTGGCTTTAATATCTTCGGAAGTCAACTCATTATTAGTAACTATTAAAGTCTGATTAGGATTATCCTCCGCAAAATAGGCTTGCAAGACCTCAAGTATCTCTTTGAACTGTCCTGTTTTGCGGCCAGCTATTTTAAACCACAAGGGTTCCTTTATTATAAGGATTTTAGATAAGGAAAATAGGGAGTTATATGTCAAGTGATGTTCTAATAGGCTAGCATTAGTTTCAAAACCATCTAGCATAATTAATTCAGCTTTTTCACCTGCCTCATTTTCTAGGCACAAAATAAGCTGGTCTATTTTTTCATTAATTAAATATTTTTCACTACCATATAAGAAATAATTTTTAGACATATATAACTCCTTTTACTTACTTGCTTTATAATAATATGTGAAATACTGTAATATAGTATTATAGTTCCCTTAAGGAGGTAGAAGATATTTGCGTAATAAATACGATTTAATTATTATCGGGGCAGGTCCTGCAGGAATATTTGCCACTATGGAATTAGCCCATCATAGTAATTTTAACATTTTATTAATAGAAAAAGGTAAACTTGTCGAAAATCGCTCTTGTCCTATTGGCATTACCGAGGAAAGTTGTATTAACTGTAAGCCTTGTTCCATCATGTGTGGCTGGGGTGGTGCAGGAGCCTATTCGGATGGTAAATTAACCTTAACTACTGAATTTGGTGGCTGGCTAGATGAATACATTAGCAAGGATGAACTACAAAGCCACATTAATTATGTTGATAGCATTTATGTTAAATACGGGGCACCTGATCGCCTTTTTGGACAAAATAATAACGAGGTAAAAAAACTAGAAAATAAAACGGCTCGAGCTGGATTAAAATTAGTACCTGCCCTAATAAGGCATATGGGAACCGAAAATACTTTAAAAGTCTTAAGTAACATGTATCAAGAATTAGTCGATAAAATTACTATTCTACCCCAGACTTTAGTCAAAGAAATCACTGTGACAAATAATCGGGTAACAGGGCTAAAAACTAATAAGGGTGATTTTTACGCCCCCCGCATCATCCTAGCACCTGGACGGGATGGGGCTCAGTGGTTTTCAGAACAAGCCCGACAGCTAGGTATAAAATTAAAAAACAATCAGATAGACATTGGGGTTCGGGTAGAAGTGCCTGCTGTGACTATGCAAGAATTTACTGATAATGTATGGGAACCCAAGATTATATATAATACCAAGAAATTTGACGACCTCGTAAGAACCTTTTGTGTCAATCCTCATGGACAGGTAGTAATGGAAAATACTAATGGCATTGTGACCGTTAATGGGCATGCTTATGCTAATAGCAAAAGTGATAATACTAATTTTGCCCTTTTATTAAGCCAAGAATTTACTGAACCCTTTAATAAACCTATTACTTATGGCAGGTGTATTGCTAGTCTAGCTAATATGCTAAGTGGCAGTATTATTCTACAACGATATGGAGATTTAAAAAGGGGTCGCCGTTCTACACCTAGTAGAATAAAAAAAGGCCTAGTACAACCGACCCTAATAGGGGCAGTTCCAGGCGACTTATCCTTAGTATTACCCCACCGCTATATGGTCGGAATAATCGAATGTATAGAAGCCTTAGACAAAGCTATGCCAGGCATAGCTGCAGATCACACCCTCTTATATGGTGTAGAAACAAAATTCTATTCAGCTAGACCAGAACTTAACAAAGACCTTAAAACTAATATAGAAGGTTTATGGGCCATAGGTGATGGGGCTGGAGTAACCAGAGGACTAATTCAAGCCAGTGTATCTGGGGTAATAGCAGCCAATTCTGTATTAAATGAAAAATAAGAATAGTGGGAGTATAGCAATCTTCGGTATTATGGTGGTGTAAAAGATAGTGTAAAATAATCTGTGTCTTTAAGGCTAGCACGCCAAGGTCATCCCTACACTTACCTCCTGACTTCCCTTACGGGACTCTTAGCTAGCACTTAGAATGACCGTAAGAAATGCTACCCTATACAAGGTGGAGGTTTATATAAAACAAGCGGGCTTTACGCCCGCATTAATTCCTAGCTTTCAATTTCCCTTTTAATTTCTAATATTTCTTTTAAAGGCAGCTCGGAAGCTTCAGCAACTTGCTCAGGGGATATCCCCATTCTCAAAAGCCTTTTAGCCATTTCCCGTCTGTTCTTCTCTATGCCCTTTTCTATACCCTTCTCCATACCTTTTTCCATCAATCTCTCTGCTAGGGTCATAACTTCTTGCCTACCTTGCTCTTTAAGTCTCTCTGCTAGGGTCATAATTAGCTCACCGCCTTCCTCGGATACTTGGTCTGCTATGGTTTTTAACTCTC
>JAAYRQ010000059.1 GCA_012518685.1 Syntrophomonadaceae bacterium
CCGTAACAATCGTTATTATCCCCATAAGATAGAGTACAAGTAGAAGAACCTTTTAGCCCTAATTTATTTTCAATTCCTACAGTAGTAACATCATTCCATTCACCTACAGAACCGTCATCATTAATACGATACTTAGGCACAGCAAACAAGGAGATGCCAGAAGTACCAGGTCTAGCACCCTCAATTCTAGCTAAAACTAGATGGACAATGTTTTCCCATAAATCAGTATCCCCTGCCGTTATAAAACACTTAGTTCCTTTAATTTTATATAAGCCAGGAGTATCTGTAGGGAAGGCCTTGGTAGAAGATGCACCTACATCGGAACCTGCTCCAGGTTCGGTTAAGTTCATAGTGCCACCCCACTCGGCTGAAAACATTTTTTCTAAGAAAATGTCTTTAACTTCTTGACTACCATAAGTGGCAATAACATCAGCAGCTGTTCCGCCAGCACCCCAATACATAACCATACAAGGGGAAGCGGCAGTTAGCATTTCGTTTTGGGCGGTAGAAAAAAGTCGGGGAGCATGTCCTTCGGCAGCATAATCAAATGCTGAGGGCCCCATTTCCGCTTCACATACGGTATAATAGGCGTTTTTAACTGATTCTGGTAGGGTAACCTTACCATCTTCAAATTTAGCCCCTATAGTATCGGCATCCCCATTAGCTGGTGCTAATACATCACGAGCTATCTTGTAAGCTACATCAACAAAGGCATCAAAATCATCTACGGCATAATAATCTTTGTAGATATCATAAGATAGAAGTTTTTCGGTATCTAACCATTCCTTTACTATGAATTTTAATTCCCTAGTGTCAAATAAAAAATTAGTTGATGGCATTTTAAAAAATTCCTCCTTTTTTATGAAATATTGTATAACGAAATTATACACTAATATATTCCAATGCTCAAATATCAAAAAATTGAATAAATTTGGGGCTTAAAAGCAATTTTATTAGGCATAAATTAGGCTAGATTGAATTGACAAGGTACGATATTTGGTTTAATATAGTTATGCCTTGTTCTATAATGTCTCCGATTCGGGGAAATTAAGTCCAAGAGTAAACTTTTTAATTCCGAAAGGGAGATGTTTAAGTGGAAGACAAGTATTTAGTATGTAAAGATTGCGGAAGTGAATTCGTTTTTTCAGTTTCTGAACAAGAATTCTACGCAGAAAAAGGTTTTGAAAATGAACCAGGTCGTTGTCCAGATTGTAGAAGGGCTCGCAAACAACAAAGAAATGAACGAGGTGGATTTAGATCCAGAGAAGACCGTCCAATGTTTAGTGCAGTATGTGCAGAATGTGGACAAGAAACTACCGTACCTTTTGAGCCTAGTGGCGACAGACCTGTATATTGTAGAGATTGTTTCCAAGCTAGAAGGGCCAGTAATTACAGATAAACATTTTTAAACAAGACATGAAAAGGGTAGTTTAGCAAAGGCTAAGCTACCCTTTTTGAATTGGTATTTTTTAGGTTAAGGGCGTAAACATAAAAATAGGTGCTCTACCTTCCTTGACTGCTTCTGGTTTGTAGTCAAAATAAGGTGGATCTTCATTCTCCATTTTGTCAATAATGTGCTGGTAAGTCCTGATTTTCATTTCTCTTAAAGTGTCTCTAGACTTATTAAAAGTTCTAGCAAAAGCTACGGCTTCATTAACCATATTTTCGCTTCCTTCTACAGCCTTCATAATTACATTATATTTTTCTAATTCAGGGGCTCCGATTCTTTCGCCAGTAAATTTCATTCTAATAAATAGGTGATATGGCATAATCCTTTTCATCCATTCAATCATAGAGGGGGCAAACTGAATACCTAAATCTATTTCAGGAAAGCAGAAATAGCCTCGGTCAGCTCTCATAAATCTAAAATCACAAGCCCCAGCTAGCATTGCACCGTTGCCAAAGGCGTGCCCGTTAATTGCTGCAATAGTTGGAACAGGTGATAATAACATAGCCTTAAAAACTTCGGAATTTCTATATAACCACGCACTAATAACCTCGAAATTCCCTGCGGTCTGCTCTTTTAACATCCATTCCACATCTACCCCTAGGCAAAAGTTCTTAGGGTCTGTAGAAGTAAGTACGATAGCTTTGATTTCTTTATCAGCTAGGATTTCTTCATAGCTAGCTAACATAGCTTCCGCCCATACTGGGTTATGCCTGTTTTCTCCATTATTCATTAATAACCTAGCAACTGTTCCGTCTTTTTGCCATTCTACTATAGCCATTATATTTCCTCCTTTTAAATTAACCTGTAAGGCTTTTTATTAATATTATCTTATTATAAGGCTTTTTAAGAGTTATTTGTTATATATTTACTCTTAATTAGTGATAATATAATAAATAGCATTTATTTTGTTAAAGTATAGCATATTATATATTTCGATTAAATAATTTACGAACAAACTTAATTCTGTATGATATAATGGTGTGAAGAAATATCTCGAATAAACAATTAAGTAAAGAAAAATATTTTTATATTTGAGGAGGCTAATTATGAGTATTTTACTTAACCCTAAGAAGTATCGGGATAGGAATTATCCAGATGATAGGACTAGGGAAATTATGCAAATGACTATTGATTGGTTTGAGGAAAAGGGACTAGCAAGGCAAAAGGAACAGTATCATGACCGCGAGTTTTGTTCTGACTTCCAAGAGTTTGTGACCAAAGAAGGCATTTTTGAAACACTTTTCCTACCTAGTGGCTATGGGGATGACCCTAATCAATATTATAGTACATACAGGATGTATGAATTCTCCGAAATATGTGGATTTTATGGTGGTGCTTATTGGTACACCTATCATGTATCAGCCCTAGGCCTTAATCCTGTTTTATTAGGTGATAATGAAGGAGCTAAACACAAGGCTGCTGCTAAAATGAAAGATAATGCCCTATGCGCATTTGGACTTTCTGAAAAAGAGCACGGGGCTGATATTTATTCTACTTCTATGAAGCTTACCCCTCAAGCAGATGGGACTTATTTAGCTAATGGCAGCAAATATTATATAGGTAATGGCAATGTGGCTAGCACTGTAACCGTATTTGCTAAAATTGAAGGCACTGATGAGTATGTATTTTTCGTAGTTGATTCTGCTCATCCTAATTATGAATTGGTTAAAAATGTAATCGATTCTAACCAGCAATTTGTAGCGGAATTCCAGCTTAACAACTATCCTATTACAGATGCAGATATTACTGCTCGTGGCGATAAGGCTTGGGATGATATGTTAAACACTATTAATATATGTAAGTTTAATATTGGTTCAGGTGCTACAGGTATTGTGACCCATTCATTTTATGAATCCTTAAACCATGCTTATCATAGAAAATTATACGGTAATAGGGTTACTGATTTTGCTCATGTAAGAAGACTATTTTCTGATGCTTGGCTAAGAATTATGGGGATGAAACTCTTCGGCTTAAGGGCTACAGATTATCTAAGGGTAGCAAGTGAAAATGATAAGAGATATTACTTGTATAATCCAATTATGAAAATGAAAGTAGCTATGCAAGGTGAAGCAGTACATGAACACCTTTTTGATATAATTGCTGCTAAAGGCTTTGAAAAAGATGTGTATTTTGAGCAAGCGGTAGTAGAACTAGTAGGTTTCCCAAAACTAGAAGGTACTCGCCATGTTAATATGGCATTAATAGCTAAGCTAATTCCAAGCTATATGTTTATGCCTGCACCTTTTGAAGAAATAGGTAGAATTACAGATAATAGAAATGATGAATTCTTATTTAAACAAGGTAAAACTAGGGGATATGCTAGAACTAAGTTCCACGACTTCAATATCGCCTATAATACCTTAGCACATCTGCCTAATGTTAAAGTATTTATGGAGCAAATTAAAGCTTATCAAGAATACCTTATGGTTTCTGGTGAAGGACTAGCTAAGCAAATGGAAGATTTCGATTATCTTTTAGCTGTAGGTGAACTATTTACTATGGTTGCTTATGGTCAATTAATTATCGAAAGTGCCAACATTGAAGGTGTTAGTGATGAAATAATGAACCAAATGTTTGACTTATTTATTAGGGATTTTTCGACTTATGCAGTAGGCCTATATGGCAAGCCACTCAACACTGATGAACAGCTGGAAAAGATTCTAAAAATGATTAGAAGACCTGTACCTAATGTAGAGGAATTTGAAAAGGTATTGAATGAAGAAGTATATAGTCTTGTTGACGAGTATGTACAAAATCCTTAAAAATCATAGATTAAAAGGCTTCCATCATCGGGAAGCCTTTTTTGTTTTAAATACTTCTTTTCTCCTACCAGAAAGCTTACTTACATATAATGGATAACACTTCCTTTCTTTATGGCATATTGCTATTAATATCCTGAGTAAATTCTTGATATGTGTAATAGAAAATAATACCCTTGTGGTGCCACTAGGTTCTAATATCTTAAGTTTATAGACTAATTCTTAAGATTGTTGGAAATAACATTAACAAGGGAAAATATTCCCTATACAATATTATTAAATTTAGAAAAAGTAAGCACTCACTTACCATTGGAGGAAGTCATGAATAATATAATACCACGGAAAGATTCGATTATTTTAGCCACGATTGATGTGCTTGATCAGCGGGGTATTCAAGGACTTACTATTAAGGAAATTGCTAATAGGGCTGGGATTTCTGAAGGGGCTATTTTCAAGCATTTTAAGTCGAAAAATGACTTAATAAGTGCAGTTTTAGACCATTTTCATATGTTTGATAAGGAGATTAAAGAGACTATAGAAATGAAGGAGATTAACCCTAGGGAGGCGATTGTTTTCATAATCTCATCTTATGCTAGCTATCTTGAAAGCTACCCAGCTTTAACCGCTTTAAATGAGATTATGAATGAACTTACTTATGAACCAGAGTTAGCGGATAAAGTAATGGAGTTATATATAGGTCGAGTTAATTTTACTAAGAAATTAATAGAAGAAGCACAAGCCATAGGGGAAATCAACCCTAAATATGATAGCGAACAACTAGCTATAGTTATTATAGGTTCTTATAAAGAAATTAGCCTAAACTGGAGGTTTCAAAATAGGGGATTTTTGCTAAGTGAAGAAATTACTAAGACATTGGATAGCTTGTTAACAGCTTTTAGCCATTGATTTAAATACAAAATAAAAAGGAGGTTGAATGATGAAAAGGGTCTTAATAGTTGATGATGCAGCCTTTATGAGGGCGGCTTTGCGTAAAATACTTGAAAAAAATGATTATGAAGTAGTTGGTGAAGGTGTTAATGGAGAATCGGCTATTAGCTTGTATAAAGAGCTTAATCCTGATGTAGTTACTATGGATATAACTATGCCCGAAATGGATGGTTTGACAGCCTTGAAACACATTAGGGAATTTGACTCTAAGGCAAAAGTAATCATGATATCTGCCATGGGTCAGGAATCTATGGTAAGGGAAGCTATTTTATACGGTGCCCAAACTTTTATTGTAAAACCATTTAAGGAAGATTTTATTATAGAAACCCTGTCTAGAATAAC
>JAAYRQ010000060.1 GCA_012518685.1 Syntrophomonadaceae bacterium
TAGGGATACTTGGCAAGGAAAGTACTATAAGGTTTAGCTCGCTTTCCTTCTTTACTAATTTTTAGCAGACAATATCTGTATATTTGCAAGCAGGCTTCGTATTCTAATATAGTCCTAATTATTGAAGATAAAGGATATTTATTGTTTGTAGAGTACTGTATAAAAAGGAGGGGGGATAATGTGACGGTTTTTACAAACCTAGATAAAATCTATATGGTCTATGTACTAGTATTAACGAGTATATGGTTAGTTCTTTTGCTTTGGGGAATAATTAAAGACCCTAGCAGAAGATCAAGATTACTCAGATTGCTCGGTATTTTTATCATTATAGGAATGAGTAATAATAATATCAGTAATAATGTTTTCTATGATACTGATACATGGTGGGTTTTTTTGCATAATGGAACAAAGGGTTTTCCACTTTGGTTTATAATACTTTTATCAGGGCTTTTGTTATTAATCATATATGGTTATATTAAAATTTACAAAGAAAGCAAGGCAAGTTACTAAACTACTTGCCTTGCTTTCCAATAATCTTAATTATGGAAATGAAAACTAAGCCAATTATTTAAAATATATTTCCATAGTTCCTTTAACCATAGAAACAGAATCGATTGTATAAAGCTTATCATTTATTTCTATTTTACGATTTTTAAAATTATAGTTTTTTCCGTCATACTTGAATCTGTTCTCATTAATAATCTCAATATCCCTATCGGATAATCTGGGGTAATAGTTATCTACATTTATCCTAACTTCGTTACTCTCATAAGTGTTTGTATCGTCATCTTTATCAATTAAGACTACATCCCTATGGTCAATGTAATCATCATAATAGTCATCATCATACCAACGGTCATATTCACAATCTATTATTAACCTATCATTTCTTTCCCTTATTTCTTCAATTCTAGTCCAAGAGATATCACTGTAATTATTCCTTTTAACCCTTATTTCAACTCGGTTAGGTCTGTATTTTGTATTGTCTAAAATAATATAGTTATCATATAAGTCAATTTCTATTTCATCTAAATCATAATAAGTGGATTTACCACTGGCTCTAAATTCTAGGGCATCTATGTTAGTTATTTTGTTACCACTTCTATTATAAACGGCTTCTATATCGGATAGATACAGGTTAGTCCAGTAGTCACTTAGTCTTTGTCTGCCTTTAGTCAATTCAAGTGTAGCTAAATTATTTACCCAATATACTTGATTAATCGTGTAATAATCACCTTGTAGCTTTAGGGCTAGATTTTTTTCACTTAAATTATAAGAAATGCCTCCTATTCTAAGGGTATTAGCACTTACTATTTGGGCATCAGATAAGTAATAAAAGCTAGGTTTATTATCTATATATACTTCAAGGTAGTCTGGATTATATCTATAGCCATCTAGGGATAGGGTGCTTATCTTAGTACTAGATGGGCTAGTGTTAATCCCTGTAGAAGGGGTGTAATAAGGGGAATAGTTATCATAATAGGAAGAAGTATTAGCCTTAGCTAAGAAATTAGATAGTATAATCGCCGCCTGAGCCCTAGTAATGTAATTATAGGGCTTAAATTCACCATCAGGATAACCCGTAATAATTCCTTCTACTTGGGCAACCTTTATATAACCTGCATAAGGGCTAGCATTAACAAGATTATTATCCTTAAAAGATGCCAGAGCATAGTTGGGTGGAATATCCAAAGCTCTGATAACCATTGCCGCCGCTTCAGCCCTATTAATTGACCCATCACTATTATAACCTTGCGGATATTCGCTAACCACTATAATATCTTGTCTGATAGCCTCATTAATTTGGGCATCTGCCCAACTATTATTACTAGAAAAGTTATAAGCTGGACTAATATTAATACAGCGTAATAAAGCAGAGGCAAATTCAGCTCTGGTCATAGTCTTATCTGGTAAAAAAGTTCCATTAGGATAACCTTGTAAATAGCCCCGGCTAGACAATTCATTAATATAAGTACTAGCCCAATGATTAGCAGTATCACTATAATCAATCGCTAAAACATCAGTAGTATAAATAAAAGGTAATATCATAAGAGTTAAAAAGATTAATATTCGTTTCATATAACACCCTCCACACTAAGTATTATATATAATCTTACCAAAAAAAGTATAGGAATGGAGTTTTGTTTTTAAATTAGACTCAAGTCCTAGGAATAACTTTATTTTAAAGATGGTATGTTAAAATTCATTTTTCTTTAATAAAATTTAAAATATAAAAATATAATAAAACAAAGGACAAAATAAATTAAATGAGAATTAATAAATATAAAGTTAAATATTCTTATTAAGAAATGGAGGGAAGCAGATTGGACAAAGTTGAAGTACAATTTAAAAAGATTGTCGAATGGGCGAAAATTCCCACATACGAAACTAAGCATGCTGCAGGTTGTGATATTAGTATAGCCATACAAGATGAAATGATTTTATACCCTAATGAAGTTAAAAGCGTTTCTACTGGATTTGCGATAAAAATCCCCCCAGGATATGAAGCCCAAATTCGCAGTAGGGCAGGGATGGCTAGGAAGGGATTAGTAGTTGCTAATTCTCCAGGTACTATCGATGCGGAACATGTAGGGGAAGTAAAAGTCTTATTACTTAATGTGACTGATAAGCCGATTAAAATATTACCCGACCAGAAGGTAGCCCAAATGGTTTTTAGTCCTGTAGTAAAAGTGGATTTCCTTATAAATTAATATAAAAAGAACCTTGTAGTAAATTTTCTTATTACAAGGTCCTTTTTTATAACCTTATATTTCGGATGTTAGTAAATTTCTCTGGTATTTATCTAATCTAAACTTACCCCACAAGAATAATATAGCACCAATTACCCCCGATATAAAACTTATTTTCTTAATGGCGATTATTAATGAATTTTTTATTATACTGGCTAATATATAAGGGTTAGTACCAATAGTAGTAAGCAAGTCACTTTGTTTACTAATATTATCAGCTAGAAAATTATCCAAATAAATACTAGCAATAAAAACCCCTATAACTGTCAAACAGGCAGATATAAGAAAACTATAACCTAGCCATTTTATGCCTAAGCCATTTCTACCTATAAATATCAATAAAGAGACTAATAATACTAATAATAAATAAGGGGCGAATTTTATTACACTGTAATATTGTTTTAAGCTATTGACAACATATAAGAAGCCTTTTTCCGAAACATCAAGCACAGTAACTATATTAATGGAGTCTGGTAAATTCGCACTTTTCATAATACTACTAGCGGCTTTTTCTGCCGAATCAATTTTAAAAACGGCTAATTCTTCAGGATTATACTTAGTATTCAGACTATTAGTAATATCTTCTGCTAGATATTCCTTGCGATCTTTTAAGATTACTTCTAATTTTAATTCGTCTTCATTACCCTTAATATAATTTATAGTATTATTTATGGTTTTTTCACTTTGATATTTTGCCCATTCATCTGAAAATGCCACACTTATAGAGGGGTTTAAAACATTACAAATAGGCTCAGATAATAATAAATCCGAATTTTCTTTAATATTAAGTAAGACATAGTTTTGGGGTAATTCATATAAATGGTGTTTTTCTATCATATTATTATAATAATTTGGATTTAAAACTGTAGTATCAAAGCCTAATAGAACCTGTACAAATATGGAGATAGCTATAATGAGAGTAATGGATATGGCTAGCAATAATGTCTGTATTTTAAACATAATTAATCCTCCAAATGCGGATAGTGTAAATTATTATTATATTAGTTATTTTCCACTTAAATTTAATTAAATGATACAATAAAAACGAACATATTAAAAGGAGGAATATATTTTGCACAAATATATCTTAAATGCCGCAGATACCGTATTAATTATTATTGATTTACAAGAAAAGCTTATGAATGCCATGCCACACAAGGAAAGAGTTTATAAATATACCAATATTCTAATTAAAACGGCTCAGGAATTGGGGATGCCCATAATGGTAACTGAACAATATCCCAAAGGATTAGGGATAACTGTGGATGAAATAAAAAACTGCTTATCTGAACACCTTTACTTAGACAAAATTACTTTTTCAGCCTGTGTTGAGCAGGGCTTTAGAGATGAATTAGATAAATTAGGACGAAAAACCATCATAATCACCGGCAGTGAAACCCATATATGTGTTTTGCAGACGGTGCGTGACTTATTAGGCTTAGGCTACAATGTGCATGTACCCCAAGAAGCAGTATGTTCTCGTACAGATGATAATTATAGTAATTCTCTTGATTTAATGCGGGAAATGGGGGCTGTTATTACCAATACGGAAACGATTATTTTTGATTTGCTGAAAAAAGCTGGTACCCCCGAATTTAAAGTTATTTCTCCTTTAATAAAATAATATTTCGATTACGGAAATTATATTTATGATGTAATATGTTTAGTTTTGTATTAAAATATAACTAACATAGAATAAGTCAAAAATATAGGAGGTTTTATAATGGGGACTAATGATGCTGTAAAGTTTATAAAAGAAGATGCGATCGGTATAATTACTTTTGATAAGCCAGAATCGTATAACTTGGTAGGCCCGAATGTTTTATATGAATTAGAAGCTATCCAACAGGAAATTGAGAAGGATAAAAGCTTAAGGGCGATAGTTATTAATGCAGAAGGCGATCATTTTTCTGCTGGGGTTGACTTAAGTTTCTTACGGACGGTTGATTCTAATTTTATTATGGAAAATCTGACTTGGTTACAAGGCTTATATAGCAAGTGGCAAGAATTGCCTATGCCAGTAATAGCAGCTATACAGGGATTATGTTATGGTTCGGCTACTGAATTAATTCTAGGCTGTGATATTAGAATTGCCTCTAAAGATGCTAGAATATCTATCCCTGAAGTAAGATTTGGCTTATCACCTGATATGGGCGGAACCGTAAGATTAACCCAGCTAGTAGGGATGGGACAAGCCAAAAGATTAATTATAGGATGTGAAGAAATAGGGGCGGAAGAAGCTTTTGCTATTGGTTTAGTTGAAATAGTAGTAGAAAAAGAAGAATTACAAGAAAGAGCCTTAAAATTAGCTAAGAGAATTTCTTATATGCCACCTGCGGCGGTTAGGTTTGCCAAAAAGGGAATTAACCTAGCTAATGAAAGCAGTGTCAGTGCAGGCTTATTATTTGAACAGGCTCAATCAACCTATTGCTGTGGCACAGAAGATCAAAATGAAGCTATTGATGCCTTTTTTGAAAAAAGACATCCCGTTTTTAAAGATAAGTAAATATTAAAAGCATAATTATAATTAAAGGCACTAGAGCTAATATCTAGTGCCTTTTTTGCTATAATTACTTTTTATCTGTTATGTTTAATTTTATAAAATTTTATTTGACAAATCTCTTTCAGGCTAATATAATTATATATTGTAAAATAGGTTATAGTATTAAAAATTTGCGTAACCAAATGTCTGGCATTTCTTATGTTAGGAATGCCTAATTTTTTGGCTTAAAATAAGGAGTGTTTTAACCTTAATGAAGAATTTAAGAAATATTGGAATAATAGCCCATATTGATGCAGGTAAGACTACGACTACCGAAAGAATCTTATATTTTACGGGCTTAACTCATAAAATGGGGGAAACTCATGATGGGGAAAGTGTTATGGACTTTCTTCCCTATGAAAAAGAACGAGGTATAACTGTAGCTTCCGCTGCTACTATGTGTGTATGGAAAAATTATGAGATTAATATTATAGATACACCTGGGCATGTGGACTTTACAGCTGAAGTGGAAAGAAGCCTAAGGATACTTGATGGGGTAGTAGTAATTTTTTGTGCCAAAGGCGGAGTGGAGCCTCAATCTGAAACTGTATGGCGACAAGCTGATAAGTATAAGGTCCCCAGAATAGCCTATATTAATAAGATGGATGCCATTGGGGCTGATTTTTATCGGGTGGTAGAACAAATTAAGAATAGACTAGGTGCTAATCCACTAGTATTGACTTTGCCTGTGGTTGAAGATGATGAATTTATAGGTATCATTGATCTAGTTAAAATGAAGTATTACTCTTTTGGCGGTACTTTTGGTGATGATATAACTGAAAGTGAAATTCCCGAAAAATATACAGAGGAAACCGCTAATTGGCGACTTATTTTAGTAGAGAATTTAGCAGAGACTAATGAAGATTTGTTAGATTTATATTTTAATGGGGAGGATTTGCCACTTGATATGCTTATAGAAGCTATCAGGGTTAATACTATTAACAATACTTACATTCCTATTATGTGTGGCAGTTCTTACCGTAATATCGGGGTACAACCTTTACTAGATGCTATAGTAGATTATCTACCTTCACCTTTAGATGTGGAAACGGTAGATGCCATAGATACTAAAAACCATGAAAAAGTTGAAATTATTCCAGATAGTAAGGATTTTATGGCTCTGGTTTTCAAAATAATTAGTGATAGGCATGTGGGGAAACTAGCTTTTGCCCGTATTTATTCGGGGGAAATAGCGGCAGGTAGCTATATATATAATAATACTAGGGATAAAAGGGAAAGAGTAGGAAGATTAGTAAAAATTCATGCTAATCACCGCCAAGAATTGAGCAAAGTATCAGCAGGAGATATTGTAGCCTTTATAGGTCTTAAGGATGTAAGCACAGGAGATACTTTAAGCTCGGTTGATAATGGCTATTTACTAGAATCTATTGATTTTCCAGAACCTGTTATTCAGATTGCCATAGAGCCTAAAACGCAAAATGACCAAAGTAAGATAGGAGAGGCTTTAGCCAAAATATCTACAGAAGACCCTACCTTTAAGGTTGCTTATAATAAGGAAACTGGTCAGACTCTAATATCTGGTATGGGCGAATTGCATTTAGAAATTGTAACAGAAAGATTGGCAAATGAATTTAATGTTGATTTCAATATTGGACAGCCTGAAGTTGCCTATAAGGAAACTATTACAACTAATGCAGAACAAGTTACCAGATATGTAAAACAGACAGGGGGTAAAGGTCAATTTGCCCATGTAGTTTTAAGGCTGGAACCTAATGAATCTGGTTTTGAATTTATAAGTAAAATCGTAGGTGGTGCTATACCCAGGGAATACATTCCAGCTGTAGAAGCAGGGGTTAGAAATGCTTTGGAAGAAGGGGTTATCAAGGGTTATCCAGTAGTAAATATAACTGCTACCTTACTAGATGGTTCATTCCATGAGGTTGATTCATCAGAATTAGCTTTTAAGAGTGCAGGGACTATAGCTGCTAAAGAATGTCTAAGGATTGCCAAACCTACTTTGTTAGAACCGATAATGTTGCTAGAGATTACTTCGCCTGAAGAATTTACAGGCAATATTATTAATAATATAAATAACCGTAGGGGCAGATTAGAATCAATGGATACAGAAGGAACGACCCAAATAATTAGGGCTTATGTTCCTTTAGCTGAATTGTTCGGATATTCAACGGTATTAAGATCAGCTACCCAAGGTAGGGCTGGGTTTTCCATGCAGTTTTCACATTATGAAAAGTATGTAGGTGAAATTTAGACATATCAAAAATTAAGACTTCCTTTTAGCTAAGGGAGGTCTTTTTTGCATGTGAGAACAATAATCTTAGATTGGTAAAGGCTAGTTGCAATTTTTGGTTATCAGCATAAGTTGCATACTGAAATACTATGTCGGTCGCGTTTGACAGATTAATATAACCTAATGGCAAGGCGGCTTCCTTAATCTGATGGCAAATCCTAGTAACTTCCTCATAGGCCATATTTTCAATATTACTTTTTAATTTGTCTATAAGGATTGTAGTTGTGGCAAAGAATTCAGGAAGCTCTTCTTTTATGTCTGCTTTTGCAGAATGATTGGTTGGGTTTTTATCTAATATTTTCTCTAAAACCAGGTATAGTTCGGAACTTGATATTGGCTTGGTAAGATGATAATTACAGCCTGCGTTTATACAATGTGCAAAATCGCCAGTTAAGGTATAGGCAGTCAAGGCAACAATAGGAACATTATTATAGTTAGCTGTTGAATTACGAATGATTTTGCTTGTCTCATAACCATTTAGGATAGGCATATGCATATCCATAATTATTAAATCAATATCTACTTCATCTAATATATCTAAACAGGCCTGTCCATTGGCAGCCTGTTGAACTAGATAACCAGCGTTTTTAAGCATATAGGATAGTATTTTGGCGTTTGTCAGATTATCATCAACTACTAAAATAGATTTTGCAGCTGTAGTTGCAGGGCTATATCTAGCAACAGGATTTGTGTTAGCGGCAATATTATTAAAAGGCTTTTGAAATGGTAGCTGAAAGGTAAAAATACTGCCTTGGTTAACACCACTATTTACCCATATTTCTCCACGCATATTTTCTATTAGTTGCTTACATATAGCTAAGCCTAATCCAGTACCTTTATTATCATGATTATCTATTTGATGAAATGCTTCAAAAACATTTTTTATTTGGGTGGTGGGAATTCCTATTCCTGTGTCTTCTATAGAAAATTGTAGTATAATTTCATTTTCCTGCTTGTGCTTTAAGGGAGTTATTTCTATTTTTATGTATCCTTCTGGGGTAAACTTTACTGAATTATCTAGTAGATTTAAAATGACCCGGCGTAGTTGAATAGCATCGCCTATTAGGTTAGTAGGAATCTGGGGTGATATTGCTTTAATTAACTGGAGATTATTAACATTAATTTTACGAGAAGTTGTTTCTAAACATTCATTGATTAATTCCGATAAATTAAATTCTTTTATAGTACCTAGGGCATGTCCAGCTTCAATACGGGATAAATCTAGAATATCATTAATTAATTCCAATAGTTGTTTACCCGATTTTTGAACCGTTTGGACTAAGTCTGTTTGATAATCATTTAGACTTTCTTGACTTAATAAATCAGTAGCACCTAAAACACCTATCATAGGATTTCTTAAATCGTGGGTAATATTAGCTAGAAATTCCGATTTAGCATTATTAGCTTTTTCCGCTTCCTGTCTAGAGGTAACTAATTCAGTAATATCTGAAACAATAGTAACTGTGCCTATAAAAAGAGCATTATTTTTTAAAATAGCAGTAGAGACCCTAAGATGCTTTTTGATACCTGCAGGGGTAATATATTCTAATTCTTCATAAACCCCCTTACCTAAAGGGAAATTATCTTTTACCAACTCAATATAATGGCTTCTATCCAAGGGGAATAAGTTAAAAACGCTTTTGTGTAGAACATCAGATAAATTAAACTCGAGTATTTGTTCTGCTGTAGGGTTAAAATAGTCTATTTCACCATTCGGGTTAGTTACAATTACCCCTTCACTAATATATCTTAATAAGTGGGCTTGGTATTGTAAGATGTTCTCTTTTTTCTGTATTTCACTTAAATTTTTGACTACCGCAAAACTAGCTACTGGCTTACTTGCGTCATCTAGATATGGGGTAGGGGCAATATTAGTTAATATTACTCCACCTTTTTGGGTACAGAAATGCAAATCATAGTTATCTTGATAGTTCTTGGCTCTGCGTATTATGCCATTAAGCAAGGCAATTTGATCTCTGGGGTAGGCTGTAAATTCTAAAAGGTTTTTGCCTATGATATCATCGGTTTTATAATCTAACATTTCAGCAAAGGCATTATTTATATATAAGATTTGTAAACCAGTATTGACTACGACAAATCCATCACGCAGGTTTTCTATTATGGTAGGACATCTTTTTTCAAACTGGGCTACTTTTTTAAAATTTTCTCCTAGTAGTTTAATTTCGGAAATGCCACTGTACATTATATCCCCCCCTGTTTCTATACCATAATAGAATAGGAAAAAATAAACAATGCTTTTTGAAGGTAAAGCATTGTTTTAAAAATTATATTACTTACTTAATAGTGACTGATGAAGCTATTTTAATTAATTCTTCAAGCGGCATGCTAGAAATGAAATTTACCAGGTATAAGTCTGCATCGTTAACCAATTCTAGGCTATATTCATTAACTTGGGAAATATTACATGTTGAGGTAATTTCATCTTGACTAGCCATGTCTGCTGATATAGAGAAGGGCTGACTTTCTTCTACTATATCTGTTTCCAGTTTAGTTAATGTAATATCTAGGGTAAGATTATTATTGCTATCGATATATTGGTAGGCTATTTCCTGATTAGAAACATTATAAACATTAGCTAATATATAATCAGAGGGAATGTTAGCTAGGGAAATTTCGATTTTATTAGCATTATTATCAAGGGTTTTTAGTTTTGCAGCACGACTAGAATAGTTTTCTATTTTTTCAGCTTCTTCTTTAAAATTATTGGCTTCAATGTTAGCCATGAAAACATTATTATTATCAGCTAATTTTACGCTATCTTCTTTAGGTTCATTAATAGCTGTGTTTTCACTATCCGCTATTTTTTGCCCAGTGTCAACTGTTTGCCTAAGGCTTTCCTGACTAGGCTCTTTTGCAGTTTGAGGCCTTGGGGCATAGTTTTTAACTTCCATTTGGGATATATCTGGGGAAGAAATTTTACTTAGATTAAAAAAATTAGGCATAGTAGTAGCAATAAATACCAGCAAAACAGCAGCAATAGGAATAAGTGTCACCAGGGCCTTTTTAGATAAGGATTTTAACTTGTAATCTTTGGGTGTAGTAACAAATACTTTTTGCATTACATCATTGGTAAAATCAGTCCTAGGTTCTAGTGCTGGTAAATTATGCAATACAGAGTTCTCTATGCGGGTTAGAGTAATATTATTAGCACAGCTTTCACAGCTTGCTATATGCTCATCTATTTGTCTTACTAACTCAGGGGGTAAGTTATTATCACAGTAGGGCAGAATATACTTATTTATCTGTTGACAATTCATATTTAACCCCCCTTTGCTCCCAATCTGCTATTAGTATTTTTCTTAATGATTTTCTGGCACGATGGATTCTAACTTCTACATTTTCCTTACTAATACCTAAAGTATCAGCGATTTCTTGATTGGTAAGTTCTAGTTGATATCTTAGAATAATTACTACTTTGTAGTTAACCGACAACTTATTAATGGCATTAAGGATATCCTGATATAATTCCTTGTTTTCTAAAGCTAACTCAGGGTCAATAATGGTTGATTTAGGTAAATTATTTTGTTCATTCATATAGCTTTCATCAAACGAGTAAACGATATACTTTTTGTGCCTTCTTATATAACTAATAGCAGTATTTACGGCAATCTTATGAATCCAAGGTGCAAATTTCTTATTTGTATCAAACTGATATAGCTTTTGAAATACCGTAATAAATACCTCTTGACTAATATCTTCGGCCTCTTGGTATTGACCTGTTATTCTATATATTATTGAAAACACTGAGCCTTTATAGCGGTTTACTAATTCCTCAAAGGCTGATAATTCGCCATCTAATGTCTGGCTGGCTAACAATTCATCGCTTAGCAAAAAAACCAGCTCCCCCAATTATATAATACGACAAAAGTCATAGAAACTTACAATGTAACTAATATATTGTGATAACTATAACATATTTATTTATAAACTATTTGTATATAGTTTATAAATAGTTTATAAAAAACTTGGTAATTAATAAAGAATTTTTTAAAAACATAATAAATAGCTGATAATCTTTAAAATAACTGTTAAAATCAAATAAGCTAACAGGAGGGTAATAATGGAATATTAATAGAAAATATTTTAAATCTATCTGAGGAGAATAAATGCGTATAATTGTAGATGCTGATGCCTGTCCAGTGAAAAACATCATTGATATTGAAGCTAAAAAGCGTAATATACCTGTAATAATGGTAAGTAATATTAATCATAATATTACTAGTGACTATGCTGAGGTAATATGGGTTGACGAGACGGCAGAAGCGGCAGATTTTGCCATCATTAATATGTTACAACCTGAAGATCTTGTAGTTACACAAGATTATGGTTTAGCATCTTTGGTATTGGGAAAAAAAGCACAAGCTATTAGTCCCCTGGGAATGGTATATGATTTAAACAATATTGATAGTTTATTAATGCAAAGACATATAAATGCTAAAGCTAGGAAAGCAGGGATAAAAACATCTAATCCGAAAAAAAGAAAGGGAATTGACGACGAAAAATTTAAAAATAATTTTAACAAATTAATAGATAAAAAATAATGGACATATGCCATTAATTTAGGTGTATAATAAATTTACAATTTAACTGAAAGGGGAAAAGTTATGTCTGATGTATGTAAAACTTGTCCATCTAGCCAAGGATGTTCTAGTGACCCAGGTAGTTGTGGGGATCCACATGTTACAGAGAAGAGCTTGCTAGGTGCACTTAATAATGTGAAAAATGTTATTGTAGTAATGAGTGGAAAGGGTGGAGTCGGTAAATCTTCAATTACTGCATTATTGGCTAGCAATTTAGCCAAACAGGGTAAAAAAGTTGGGGTACTAGATGCAGATATTACTGGACCAAGCCAACCTAGGGCTTTTGGTATTAAAAATCATAGTTTAAGGGCTTCGGAATATGGTATTATACCACCTACTACAAAATTAGGTATTAAGTTGATGTCTATTAACTTTTTCCTGCCCAATGAAGATGACCCAGTAGTCTGGAGGGGACCCCTTTTAGCTGGGGCAGTTAACCAGTTCTGGGGAGAAGTTGACTGGAGAGATTTAGATTATATGATAGTTGACTTGCCGCCAGGAACAGGTGATGTTCCTTTAACAGTTATGCAATCCTTGCCCGTAACTGGTATAGTGATTGTGTCATCACCCCAAGATTTAGCCTTTATGGTAGTGAAAAAAACTATAAAAATGACGCAAAAAATGAATATACCAGTTATTGGACTTATTGAAAATATGAGTTATGCTATTTGTACTAACTGTGATGAAAAGCTAGAGATTTTCGGAAAAAGCCAAGGGGAAAGTGTAGCCCGTGAAACAGATATTGACTTTTTAGGTGGATTACCCTGGGATGCTAAACTTAATGAATATATAGATAGTGGTAGAACAGAAGAATACACTTCGGAAGTAATGGAGGGCATAATAAACAAGATAATTGCGAAATGCAATTAAGTGATAAGCATAAGGGGGTAATAATTATTACCCCCTTTGTTTTTTGGTTAGATACCTATGCTGTTAAAATCTAAGGCAGAACTTACATCGGGAAACTGGAAGTTAGGATCGGCTTCTTTTATGTTAAATTTTCCAGAAACATTCATATTAACATCAAGCTTTTCATTACTATTTTCTTCTGGCGAAGGTATGACCATTTTAAGATTCATATCCATTTCCATAAAATCAGTCATAAAACTATCTGTGTTAATATAATTAACATAACTAATATCGAAAACTGCATCATTTAAAATACTGGTAACTTCCTCGTCAAATTCGCTTATATCTGGAATTGGAAGGGTTCCCAATACTTTCTTGTATTCATTTAGGAATTTATCCTTGTCAATGCTAACATTTATCACCCAATAATTTTGTCCATTTATTATTTTATCATTATCAAAAACAGGATTAAGACCAAAATCCTGCATTTGTTTTAACAAAGTTCCTGGATCTTGGTTATTAAAAGTTTGCATTAAATCACCTA
>JAAYRQ010000061.1 GCA_012518685.1 Syntrophomonadaceae bacterium
ACTTTAAACATAGTTTCTAAATTTTCCCCAGCAATATATATTAAAAAATTAAGAATTAACTGTAAAACCCCATAATAAGCAAACAAAACCCCTACTACGAAAAGTAATAAAGTAATCGGAAATAATATATAGACATATTTTCTCTCTTCAGGATATAATGCTGGCTTAAAAAACTTCCAGATAGACATAACTACAATCGGAAAAGCTAAAATAAAACCCGATAAAAAGGAAAGTTTTAATTTAACGAAAAAGGCTTCCGTAACTCCCGTTACTATTAAGCCTTCATTTAAATTAGACAATGGCTTCATTAAAATAGTTAAAATAAATTCACTATAATAAAAGGAAAAAACAGCCATTACAATTATAGCTATTACGCTAATTACTAAGGACTTCCGTAGTGCTTCCAAATGTTCTACGATGGATTGTTTTTCCTCATTGCTTAAATCTTTTATTGCCACTCTTTTCCCTCCAACCCGCTTAATAATCTCGGTCTAATATATAATTAGCTATATCATAAAAAACCTGTTTTTCTGGAATATCAGGCAACTTTTTTAACTGATTTTGTGCCTTAACGGCGTAACGCTGGCTCACATAATGGGCATAATCAATGCCATCCGAATCTGTAATCATATCGATAATTCTAGCGGTATTTAAATTACATTGTTCTGGTGAGGCTAGAGCCTCTCTTAATTCCTCACGATGCTTACTGTGATACATAGCATACAGTGCTGGTAAGGTAATAACCCCTTGCCTAATATCACTACCCGTAGGTTTACCTAAAATCTCCTCATCAGCTACCAAGTCTAGAATATCATCGGTAACTTGAAAAGCCATACCCAAGAAATAACCATACTTTTCTATGTTATTCACATGTCCAGCAGGGGCATTGCTCACTAAGGCACCCAACTGACAACTTACGGCTATTAATAAGGCCGTCTTTCTTTCTATTCTTCTTAGATAATTTTTAATACCAATATCGACATTGTAGCTACTAAACATTTGTATTATTTCACCTTCACATATCTTTACACTGGTATCAGCCATTATTTCTAACAGGTCACTTCTATTATACTGTGCGACTATAGCCAAAGATTTAGCAAAAATATAATTACCCGAATATATAGATACTTTATTGCCCCAGCCCTTTTTAACTGTTATTGTACCCCGTCTAGCCATAGAATTGTCAATAACATCATCATGCACCAAAGTAGCCATATGAACTAATTCTAAGGCTACTGCCATAGGAATAGCATTAGTAATATCTTGGTTAAACAAACGGGATGCTAATAAAACAAAGGCTGGTCTTAGCCTTTTCCCCCCCGCATGAATTAAGTGAACAGAAGCCTCGTGTAATATATCAATATTAGTATCAATACTTGTTATTAGATTTTGCTCAACTATATTAAGTTCTGTGGCTACACTATCAAAAAGATTAAAATATGGCATATTAACCCCTTATAAAAAAATATAATAAAAGCGTAAACTATCTTCCTTAGCTATACCGCTTATATAGACCATGTTCGATTTTAAGGCTATCTAAAACTTTACCTACTACAAAATCAATCATATCCTCAATATTTTGGGGATGATTGTAAAAAGCAGGCATAGCAGGAATGATGTGCACCCCCATGTCAGATAAGGCTAACATATTTTTAAGATGAATACTACTTAAAGGGGTTTCTCTAGGCACAATTATCAGCGATTTTCTCTCTTTTAAGACCACATCTGCCGCCCTTTCTAATAAACTATTAGAAGTACCATTAGCTATATTAGAAACGGTTGACATAGTACAAGGAATAACTATCATGCTTTCAACTAAAAACGACCCACTAGCTATGGGAGCCGCTATATCAGAATTGTTATATATGAAAAGATTATTGTTAGATAATTTCTGTTGAAATGTTGTAGAAATAGAATCGGAAAAATCCCAGCTAAGTTCATGTTCCAGTACTAATTTAGCTGGGTTACTCACTACCAAATGCACTTCAAAATCCCGCTTTAATAATTCTTCTACCAGTCTAATACCATAAACTATTCCACTAGCCCCAGTTAGGCCTACCACTATTTTAGGCAAAACTATTCCCCCATTAATTAATTTACCTATACTTATAATTCCCCAAAAGAGCTACAAGATATCGATTAAAGTAGTAATAAATATTATTAAGCCAACATAACGATTAATTTTAAAAGAGGCAAAATTAACCTTACTTAGATCACCAGGTTTTACAATTAAGTGTTCATAAAATAAAACTATAGCAGCAAAAAATATACCTAAATAATAAACTAAACCTAAGCCCAAAATAAAACCCGTAAGAATAAAAAATATCACCGTAAAGATATGGAAGACAGCTGAAAACCTCAAAGCCCCCCGCTCCCCAAAACGGGCAGGAATTGAATATAATCCATTAGCCCTATCAAATTCTATATCTTGACAGGCATACATAGTATCAAAACCAGCAATCCAGCAGGCTACTGCTGCTGCCAAAAATAAGGGTTGCCAATCAAAAGTACCTGTTATAGCTATCCAAGCCCCAATGGGACCTATACCAATAGCTATGCCTAGTATTAAGTGACACCACCAAGTAAATCTTTTGGTATATGAATATAGCCATAAAATCGCCACAGCTAAGGGTGCTAACTTAAAACACAACTCGTTCAACTGGCTTGCTGCATATAATAGCAAGGCGAAACATAGAAAAACAAAAAACCAAATCCACTTGACCGACAATTTATTAGCCGCCATTACCCAATCAGAAGTTCGTGGGTTAGCTCGGTCAATATGGCGGTCAATAATTCTATTCAAGCATAAAGCCGCCGTTCTAGCCGTTACCATGGCCACAGTAATCCACACTAATTGCCAGCCTGTAGGAATACCACCTACAGCTAAAAAAGCTCCTAAGTAAGCAAAAGGCAAGCCAAATAAAGTATGACCAAAATCAATCATTTCCAAAAAGAGCTTTAACTTAGTCAAGGCCATACTTGCTCCATTTTTCGGTAACCAAATTTTGCATTTCTGGACTCATTACTATATCCTTAGGCCATTCTCTAGGATGACCTTCACTTTGCCACTTGCGAGTAGCATCAAAACCCATTTTAGAACCAAAAAGAGGCCTAGGTGCAGAATGGTCCAAAACTTCTAGGGGGCCTTCAACAATCATAGTATCCCTTCTAGGATCAACATTGTTAAACACCTTCCACATTACTTCAGACACATTTTCTACCTCTACATCATCATCAACTACGATGATAAACTTAGCGAACATCATCTGTCCTAATCCCCATAAAGAATTCATAATTTTTTGAGCATGCCCTGGGAAAGATTTTTTAATAGAAACGATAACACAATTATGAAAAACTCCTTCCATAGGTAAATGCATATCAACCACCTCAGGCAACTGGAATTTTAACAAGGGCAAAAATAT
>JAAYRQ010000062.1 GCA_012518685.1 Syntrophomonadaceae bacterium
TGAGTCAATACCCCTGCAGCATACTCATTAGCATCCCGCCTAATTTCCTTGGCAACTCTCTCAGCATTAGCTACAATTTCTTCCGCTACCATCATGGCATTCTTTGTGATTTCATTTTCATCAACCAATCTAGCAACTTTGCCCTTAGATTCTTCCATTACTTCATCGGCTTGGGCAGCTGCTTCCCTCATAATCCTTTCCTTTTCGTTAAGGACTAATTTAGCGGTATGTAATTCTTCGGGTAATATAGCCCTAATTCTATCAATGCGGTCTAAAAATATATGTCCTTCTACTACTGTTTTACCCGATATAGGTACTCTTTTACTATCTCTAATTAATAGTTCCATTTCATCTAGGATACGAAAAATCTCCATCATAATAACCCTATACCTCCTATGATTTTATTACATAATAATGTAAGGCTGATTCACCATATTTATTATGGCGATATTTCATTAAATTACTATACTCCTCAGGTAAAACGAACTTATTAGGAGTCCTTATTATAACTACACCATCCTGTTTTATTAAGCTTTTTTCATTGTCTATACATAAGATTACTTCAGTAAAAAGCTCTGTCTTATCAAAAGGGGGATCAATATAAATAATATCAAATACTATTTGCCTAGTTTTTAAAATATTAATCGCTTTGAATACATCATTTTTATATACTTCAAAATTAGTAGTAAAATTACAATGAGCTAGATTATCCTTAATTATTTTAATAGCCTCTTTATCATTATCGATAAAAATAACTAGTTCTGCACCCCTGCTCAGGGCTTCAATTCCCACACTTCCACTACCAGCAAACATATCTAAAAAATTAGCCTTATTTACTCTAGTATTTAAAACATTGAATAAAGCTTCTTTTATCATATCGGTTATGGGTCTTGTATGGTGGCCTTTAGGTGCTTTTATTTTCCTGTTTTTAGCAATACCCGCAATTATTCGCACACTTCTTCTCCTTTTGATTTCGCCAATTATTTTAATTAACCTTTTTTAGTAATTTTAACATAAAAAAAAATTTAAAAAATAAGTATATTATTTCTTATATGAGGCAATTATATAAGTACCAGAACAAATCTGGTAAAACAAACCCTCCCCAACAACTTTACAAAATTCTCCTCTCCCCAAAATGGCGACTGTCTAGTCGCCATTTTTATTGTATATCATTAGCATAATTTTCTTAATATTAACAGATAATATGCCTAAAGGAGGTAGTCAATTAATGCAAAACATCATTAAAGCTTTTAATCTGAATATAGACTTAGCTGTAGAAGCCCACGATTTATTAAGAGGCGAAAAGGATATTGAAGTATCAGGTGTAACAGAGGAAGTTACTAACTTAGAACACATAAAAGTAACCACCATTACGATTTTAAATGAGGCAGGTGCTAATGAAATGGGGCGACCTATGGGCACTTATATCACGATTGAAGCCCCACCTCTTAAAATAAAAGATCCCTATGTTAATTCGGAAATTACAGAAGCTATGAAAGGCTCTTTAGTTCCTTTATTTAATAATTATTTGAGCTCTAATGATACAGTATTATTAATAGGCCTAGGTAATTGGCATGCCACCGCCGATGCCCTAGGACCAAAATTTATAGAATATAGCCCCATCACTAGACATTACCATGAACATGCCCCCGAAGCATTAGTGGAAGGAATGCGTCCTACCTGTGGGATAGCTCCTGGCGTTTTAGGCATTACAGGGTTGGAAACTTTTGAAGTTATAAAAGGTATCGTGGAAAAAGTTAAGCCAGGTCTAGTAATTGCTGTTGATGCCTTAGCCGCCCAGAATGTAGATAGAATAGGTACTACCATCCAGATTTCTAATACAGGCATTAAGCCAGGTGCAGGTGTAGGCAATAATCGCGAGGCCTTAACCGAAGAAGGTTTAGGAGTACCTGTAATCGCTATAGGTTGCCCAACCATAGTTAATGCCAGTATTATTGCAGGGCAAGCCATTAAAAAGTTTTGCCTTAATACAGGAGCCATGTACGATAACTTACGAGCCCGAGATGCTATAAGAGATATTCTTTCTTTTTTTGGAGGAAGTCTAGGTGTTACTCCCCAAGAAATTGATGAAATAATCGAAAACGCCGCTCATATAATAGCTGTTGGGGTTGGTAATGCCCTTTTTCCCCATGTATCTGAAGAACAATTAGAATTGTATGCTAATTAAAGGTTAAAAAAATAAATAGTTTTCGAGCAAACTTCCTTTATTAATAAATAACATGGAAACAAGCGGATAGTTGCTCATTTCCGCTTGTTTTTAATAGATTGATTAGTTATATATGAGATTAATTAAGACTGACTATTTTGATTTTGTTGTTGGATAACATTAAGGTCTTGAGTCATGTTTAGACCTTGGGCATTACCCCCAACTTGTCTTTGCTGGTAATCATATACCATCTTTTTAACCATTTGACCCCCAATACTACCAGCTTGACGAGTAGTTAAGTCACCATTATAACCGTCTTTTAAGTTAACTCCTACTTCTTTAGCAGCTTCAAACTTAAACTGATCCATCGCTGCCCTAGCTTGTGGAATTACTAATTGGTTACTACTTTTAGACATTTACATTCACCTCCTTTTTTAAGTGTAGTCTTATTGTGTCCGCAGAAAAAAGATATATGCTAGAAGTATTTTCATTAGTTTTTAGTTTTTTTCCTATTCTTTTTCTTTTGATTTTGCTGATTAATGCCTACTTCTTGAGCAACTTCATACTTTAATTTTGATATATCTTCTCTTTTATCATTTTTTGGCTTCATTATTTTATCCCTCCTTTATCTATAAATTTATAAAAACAAAAAACTGCGAAATACTCCGCAGTTATAGGATAGAACTTTTGTCGCCAAATTATTAAGCCAATAATCCCCATTTACTAGTTTGGGGCAATTTCCTTAGATTTATAAAATTTTTTTTGAATATATTTATCGAAATTATTAAAATTAAACTCCTCTTTAATAACAGCTTTACTAAGTTCTACTAATTCCCTATCCTTACTAAGATTAGCTACTTTTAGTTGGTCTAAGCCATGTTGACGCACACCTAAAAAATCACCTGGCCCTCTTATGGCTAAGTCTTCATTAGCTAATATAAAGCCATCATTAGTCTTTTCCATAGCCTTAAGCCTATGCAGGGCTTCTTCTGAATTAGGTTCAGCTATTAAAAAACAATAAGCTAAAGTATTTCCTCGACCTACTCTCCCTCTTAATTGATGTAACTGTGATAAGCCAAAACGATGAGCTTGCTCAATAACTATTATCGAAGCATTAGGCACATCTACCCCTACCTCTATTACAGTAGTAGTTACTAATAGGTCGATTTCACCTTGCTTAAAACCATGCATAATATACTCTTTTTCAGCTGACTTTAACCGCCCATGCAGTAAACCTATCCTAAAATCAGATAAAATACCATTCTTTAATTCTTCATATAGGGTAGTAGCCGCCTTTAAGTCCTGTTTTTCCGATTCTTCTATAAGTGGACATACTACATAGATCTGCACACCCTTACTAAGTTCATCCTTAACATAATTATAAACCCTATGGCGATATTGGTTTTTAATATAGAAAGTTTTTATAGGCTTTCTACCTGGTGGTAATTCATCTATAACACTAAGATCTAAGTCACCATAAACCGTTAAAGCTAAGGTACGGGGAATAGGAGTGGCAGTCATTACTAAGATATCTGGAAAATCCCCCTTATTAGCCAAACTGGCCCTTTGTTTTACCCCAAATCTATGCTGCTCATCTATAACCGCTAGACCTAGGTTTTTAAAAACAATATTATCTTGAATTAGGGCATGAGTTCCAACCACAATGTCAATATCACCTGTTTCAAGTGCTTCTAGTATCATCGCTTTTTCAGCTGTTGGAGTAGAACCAGTCAGACGAGCAATAACCACACTAGTCTGATTAAAAAACTTAATTAATGAATCATAATGCTGGTCAGCTAATATTTCTGTAGGAGCCATTAAAGCCGCTTGAAAACTACTAGCTACAGATTTTGCCATCGTAAGAGCTGCAACTACCGTTTTACCAGAGCCTACATCACCTTGTAAAAGTCTATTCATTTGCCGCGGTTTTTCCAAATCAATAAATATTTCATTCAAAACTCTTTTCTGAGCATTCGTTAAGTCAAAAGGTAAATTTTCTGTGATTTCAGCAACTAAGGGAGTAATTTCCCGATGAATTATATAGCCCTCATTTATTAATTCAGTCTTTTTAATGCTTAATTGAAACAAAAACAACTCTTCTACAGCTAATCTTCGCCTAGCTATACGATAGGCTTCCCTACCTTCAGGAAAATGCATATTATAAAAAGCTGCTCTAATGTCGCCCAAATTATATTTTTCCTTAATAAATTCGGGAAATATATCAATATAATAAGGTAAAAATTCCTTCAGTAACTTGAAAATAGTCTGTCTAAAGAACTTTTGATTAAGCCCCTCCGTTAAAGGATACACAGGAATAATTTTTTTAGAAGAATTAAATTCATCAACTAATTCATATTCCGCTACATTTAGTTCCAAACCTTCATAACCACTTTTTACCCTGCCACTAACATATACATTCTGTCCTATCTTAATATATTTATCCACAAAAGGTTGGTTAAACCATACCGCTTGAATAAAGCCGCTCTGATCTTTTAGTATGGCTTTTAAAATATGCAGACCATTTCTGACCCTATAAGAATTAACACTTACTACCCTGCCTTGTAAATGATTATATTCCCCTACTTTTGCCTCAGCAATATTGGGCATATTCTCCCGATTAATATAAGCCCTAGGCAAATGCCATAATAAATCAAAAACAGAATAAATACCTAACTTTTCTAGCTGCTTACTCCTTTTAGGTCCAATACCTTTAACATATTGAATATTATTAAAAAGCTTCTCCATAAAAGCCTCCACTTAATTAGCCCAATCCGAAATAATAATTAAATCCCTAAAATTAAAGGGTAAAGCATAAGCCTTACCCTTACTTTCTTCTTCGCTTACTCGACAGCTACTAAGTAATTATAATGTGGTTGCCCACCATAATGGACTTCCACTTCGTAATCAGGATATTTTTCAATAATCTTTGCCTTAGCTGAAAATGCAGCATCCTCAGTAACATCTATACCATAGAAAATGGTGATAAGTTCATCATCATCTGCCATCTTATCAATCACATCAAGTAAGGCAGATTCAATATCTTCAGCGACAAGAGATATCTTTCCTCCTATTATTCCTATAACATCCCCATCACTTATATCTAAACCATTAATAGAGGAATCCCTAACTGCATGAGTAATTTCCGCATATTTTACCTGTTCTATTTCCCCACTCATAGCTAAGGCAACCTCATCCACATTTCCATTATCATCAAAAGCAATTAAAGCAGTAACAGCCTGCATTACAGACTTGGTAGGCACCACTGATACCTTTTTACCTTCTATTAAGTGACTTACTTGCTGTGCAGCCATAATAATATTGCTATTATTCGGTAAAATGATAATAGATTCCGCATTAATAGAATTACAAGCATTTAATAAATCTTCGGTACTAGGGTTCATAGTTTGCCCACCTTCAACTACTATGTCAACCCCCAAACTACCTAAAATCTCAGTAATACCAGAACCTACACCTACAGAAACTAAGCCGATCTTTTTACTATTAGATGGTTCTGGAGATGGTTCCCAGTTATTCCTATGCTCATGTACTTCCTCAAGCATATTATTAATTTTAATATCGTTTAAAGCACCCCACTGTAAACATGTTTCTAAAACCTTACCTGGGTGGTTAGAGTGTATATGTACTTTGACAATATCATCATCCCCTACCACTACCATAGAATCACCTAAAGGACCTAGATGATCCCTTACATCCTCTAAATCCATCTCTTCTACATCAATAATTAATAGTTCTGTACAATACTGAAATTCCAAGGAAATATCTGCCTTAGGTTTGCTAACTTCGGGGCTATATATTAATTCCTTGTAATCATCTAAGGCTACATCTTTTTGCCTAGCTAAGCCCTCTAGCATACCTTCTAAAAAGTAAAGTAATCCCTGCCCACCAGCATCAACTACCCCCGCTTCTTTTAAAACAGGCAACATTAAAGGAGTTTTCTCTAGGGTATCATAACCCCGCTGAATGGCGACCAATAGGCAAGCTACAATATCAGTCTGCTTAGCTGCTTCCTCTTCACAGGCTTTAGCAACTTCTCGCACTACAGTAAGAATAGTACCTTCTACGGGCTTCATAACTGCTTTATAAGCCGTATCAGAACCAGCTTTTAAGGCCGAAGCAATATCTTCTGCATTAGCTACATCCTTACCATCTAATACCTTAGCAATACCTCTAAAAACCTGGGACATAATTACTCCAGAATTTCCTCGGGCACCCATTAACGAACCTTTAGAAGCAGCTTTAGCAATATTTCCTAGAGGTTTATCAATATTTTTTTCAGCTTCCTTGACGGCAGATAATAAAGTCAAATACATATTAGTACCTGTATCGCCGTCTGGTACAGGGAACACATTGAGCAAGTCAACTTTATCGCGGTTGTGTTCTAACTTAATACAACCAGCCTTAATGCTTCTCACCCAATCTGTACCATTAACAAACTTTAAACTCAAGGCCTTAGTCCTCCCTACGCTTCTATTAAGACTTTTACTCCTTTGACATTAACATTAACTGCCTCCACAGGAATACCAGCATTATTCTCCAATACATAAGTAACCTTTTGCATTACATTATAAGCGACTTCACTTATTTTAATACCATAACCGACTATAACATGAACATCAATAATTAGTCCATCTTCAGAACGCTTGACTTCAACACCCTTACGAATAGACTCTAGCCCCAAGATACTAGAAATATTAGTTTGAATATTATGAGGAACCATACCTACTAAACCATAACAATCAATAGCAGCTAGACCTGCAATAGTTTCTACAACTTCCTCTGCTACATAAATATCACCTATATCAGTCGTTTTAACTTTAAACATAGTAATCCCTCCTATCATTTAAAAACAATTCTATAAGTATAATATTTTATCCTTCTTCTTGCCCTTTACCTTACTCTTTGGTAAAATGTTTAAGTGCATTGCAAAAGAGAGGGGGCAAAAAAATGGCTAAATGTGAAGTATGCGGGAAAAGTGTCTCTTTTGGTAAACAATATAGCCACTCCCACATTAGAACTAATCGTCAATGGAAACCTAATGTTCAAAGAGTAAAAGCAATAGTTGATGGCAGTCCTAAGAGAATCTATGCCTGTACTCGCTGTTTACGCTCAGGTAAAGTCGAAAGAGCCATTTAATTATTATAAGCCTTAGGCATAATTGCCATAAGGCTTTTTATCTTTTATAAGCCAAAATTTCCTCTAAACTAAACTGATAAGTTTCATTACAAAAATTACATCTAGCTTCTAGTATCCCTTCCTTAGCATAAATCTCTTGTAATTCCTCTATAGAAAAACTAGTAAAAATAGTCCTTAATCTTTCCTCATTACAGCGACAAGCAAATTCTAGGGGCAAACTAGCTAGTGCTTCATAGTCTATATTAGCAAATAATTCACTTAAAATCCCCTCAAGATTTTCATGTACTAACATTAAATTACTAATAGGCCCTAAGTTAAATATATTATTTTCAATTATTTCTAGAATACTATCCTGAGCACCTGGCATCGCTTGTACTATTAAGCCCCCTGCCGCCTTAATACTTAAATCCTTCTCCACTAAAACTCCTAAAGCCACTAAACTAGGAATCTGCTCCGACATTACAAAATAATTAGCTAAATCCTCCGCAATTTCCCCACTGACTAAATCCACTCGCCCGACAAAAGGTTGCTTAAGTCCTATGTCCTTAATAACTTCCAAATAACCCTCCCTACCGATAATAGCCGCTACATCTAATTTACCAGGGCGAATAGAAGGGACATCAGCTGCTGGATTAGATATTAAAGCTCGTCCAGTACCCTGACTATCAACCGTAGCTACTACACTACCAGCTATACCCTCACCGACTACCCTAAGAGTTAGGCTATCATTAGCACCTTTTAAGTCACTGCCCATCATCAAAGCCCCTGTCAATACACGACCTAGAGCGGCCGAGGCAGTAGCAGAAGTATTATGGCGGAAACGGGCTTCATCAACTAGTTTAGTAGTATGTGCCAGGGTTACCCTAACCTGCCCTTCCTTATCCATAGCCTTTATTAAATAATCATTTGCAATCATTAGAAAAAACCTTTCCACAATATATTTATTAGTTTATTATACTCATAAACTAGTTAAACACCAAAAATAATCTTTATAAATGCAGGAATTTCCTAAATTAGTATATAAATAAGATATATAGTCCGGCTTAAACCATTAATTAATACCTAAAGACTATTATGATAATCATTATATTTTTAAAGCAAAGCATTTAAAACCTTATTATATTACTTATGAAGGAGGATTTAGTTTGGCAATATATGAATATGAAGGGAAAAGACCTGTAATTCCCGAAACAACCTTTATTCATCCACAGGCTACAATTATAGGAGATGTAGTGTTTGGTGAAAATTGCTATGTAGGAGCAGGGGCAGTAGTTAGAGGTGATTATGGCAATATCATAATAGGTGATGGTAGCAATATACAGGAAAATGCCGTCATCCATTCCGAGCCATATACGACAGCGGTATTTGAGGAAAATGTTTTAATAGGACATGGTGCCATAGTACATGGCCCTTGTGTGATAGGTGAAAGTACCACTATAGGTATGGGTTCTGTAGTAAATGGGGAAACCACTATTGAAGCGGAATCCTTATTAGCTGCAGGAAGTGTGTTACCGCCCCGCAAAACTATTCCTACTCGCAAGGTGGCTATGGGTAATCCAGCCAAAATAGTAAAAGATTTAGACGATAATATGCTAGTTTATAATCAAATAGCTACTAAACTATACCAAGATTTAGCAGCTAAATGTAAAACTAGCTTAAAACGAATAGACTAGAAACTAAAGGCTGGTTACAAATAACCAGCCTTATAAAAGTCCCATTATAATTTTATATCCTTTAACTTTTCTTCCAAACCAGCTTTAACAATAGGAGGTACTAATAGACTTATATCTCCGCCTAATAAGGCCGCTTCCTTAACCCCACTAGAACTAAGGTATATGTATTTTGTATCAGCCATAACGAAGATAGTATCAACCTTAGGGATTAATATTTTATTCATAGTAGCCATACCAGCTTCATATTCAAAATCAGCTACGGTTCGTAGCCCCCTAATAATAGCACAAGCCTTTTTTTCATCAATATAATTAGCCAACAAACCATTAAAGGATTCAACTTCTATATTATCAAGATGTTTAGTTGACTCCTTAATTAATTCTACCCTTTCCTCTAATGTGAATAAGGCCTGTTTAGTAACATTATGGACTACCGAAACAATAATTTTATCAAAAATTCTTGTGGTCTTTTCTAAAATATCAATATGCCCATTAGTTACAGGATCAAAACTACCCGGATAAATTGCTAATCGCAACTACATTGCCCCCTTATAAAGTATAATTCTAAATTAAGATTCGCCCCACATAAAGTAATCCCTTTAAAAATAAAAAAATAAGCATAAGAAATTCTTATGCTTATTTTATACCTTAACAGAAAAACTACCCTTTTAAAATATTATTAGCAATAACCACCCTCTGAATTTCATTAGTGCCTTCATATATTTGAGTAATCTTGGCATCCCTCATCATTCTTTCCACAGGATATTCCCGAGAATAACCATAACCACCTAGAACTTGCACCGCCTCAGTCGTAACCCACATAGCGGCATCACCAGCGTATAATTTAGCCATAGCACTAGCTTGACCATAAGGAAGGCCTTTACTTTCTAGCCAGGCCGCCTTATAAGTTAATAACCTAGCCGCTTCAATTTTAGTAGCCATATCAGCTAATTTGAATTGAATGGCTTGCTGTTTAGCGATAGGCTGCCCAAATTGCACCCTTTCTTTGGCATAATCTAGGGCAAATTCATAGGCACCTTGTGCAATACCTACGGCTTGAGCCGCGATACCATTACGCCCCCCATCTAATATCATCATACCTATTTTAAAGCCTTCTCCCTCTTCACCTAAGAGGTTTTCCTTAGGAATTCTGCAATTTTCAAATACTAATTCATAAGTAGCCGAGGAGCGAATACCCATCTTCTTTTCTTTTTTACCAAATGTAAAGCCTGGAGTGCCCTTTTCTATGATAAATGCACTGATACTCTTGTATTTTAATTCCTTAGGACCAGTCCTAGCAACAACAATATAAGTATCAGCATAATAGCCATTAGTAATAAAGACTTTCGTGCCATTTAATACATACTCATCACCATCTAAAACTGCTGTGGTCTTAGTACCACCAGCATCACTACCAGCAGATGGTTCGGTAATGGCAAAAGCCCCTAAAGTAGAGCCTAAAGCCAAAGGTATCAAGTATTTTTCTTTTTGAGCTTCTGTCCCAAACTTCCAAATTGGCCATGAACATAGGGAAACATGAGCAGATAGAGCCACTCCCGTAGAAGCACATACTCTAGACAATTCCTCTACTGCAATAGCATAAGTTAAGTAATCAGAACCCACTCCGCCATACTTTTCTTCCCAAGGTAAACCACACATACCTAGTTCACCCATTTTAGTAAAAATGTCTAGATCAAATCTTTCTTCCTCATCTCTCTCAGCTGCACTTGGAGCCACTTCCCCTTCTGCAAAATCCCGAAATGTTTTACGAAACATTTCCTGTTCTTCATTTAATAAAAAGTCCATATAAAGTTACCCTCCCCCGTAAATTTATGGTCGAGAAACTATCATAGAAGTTCCTTGACCACCACCGATACATAAGGTAGCCAAGCCAGTTTTAGCATCCCTTCTAGCCATTTCATATAACAAAGACACTAGAATTCTAGTTCCTGAAGCACCAATAGGATGACCTAAAGCAATCGCACCTCCATTTACATTTACTTTATCTATATACTTATCAAAACCAAGCTCCTTTGCTACTGCTATGGATTGAGCAGCAAATGCCTCATTAGCCTCAATTAATTCAATATCCTTTATAGTAAGATTAGCTTTTTCAAGAGCTTTCTTAGTAGCTGGCACAGGTCCAATACCCATAATAGCAGGATCAACCCCCCCCGAGGCATAACTGACTATAGTCGCCATAGGCTTAATACCCAATTCATCTGCTTTTTCTTTGCTCATAACTAAGACTGCACCTGCACCATCATTGATACCTGAAGCATTACCAGCCGTAACCGTACCATCCTTTTTAAATGCAGCTCTTAAGCTAGCCATCTTATCACGGGCAGCCAGTCGAGGATGTTCATCAGTATCAAAAACTACCTCACCTTTTTTGGTGGAAATTACCACAGGGACTATCTCATCTTTAAAAAGTCCTTTTTCTATAGCTTCCTTAGCAAGACTTTGGCTTCTAAATGCAAAATCATCTTGCTCATCTCGAGAAATACTCCATTTTTCTGCGATATTTTCGGCTGTAATGCCCATATGATAATTATTAAAAGCCTCCCATAAGCCATCCTTAATCATAATGTCAATTAGGCTGCCATTACCCATTCTATAGCCATAACGGGCATTTTCTAAGGCAAAGGGTGCTGCAGACATATTCTCCGTTCCCCCCGCTAAAATAATATCTGCATCCCCTGCCTTAATAATTTGAGCTGCTAGGCTTACAGCCCTTAATCCAGAACCACATACCTTATTCAATGTAAAAGAAGTGACAGTTTCAGGGATTCCAGCTTTTATTGCTGATTGCCGAGCTACATTTTGACCTTGCCCTGCTTGCAAGACACAACCAAAAATAACCTCATCTAACTGCTCCCCTTTTAAATTAGCTCGTCTTAAGGATTCTCGCATAACGATACTACCTAACTCCACAGCTACCGTATCCTTAAGCTGCCCCCCAAAACTGCCGACAGGAGTTCTACAAGCTCCTACCAAAACAACTTCCCTTGCCATTAAAAATAACCCCCCTCAAATATTTATAAAAAAGAATACTATAATATTTAATATTCTTTTTACCCAAATTTAAAACCACATTTTATTAGTCGCAATAGTTGGAATATACAGAATATTTATTATTATTGATTTTAAACCATAACAATATATTTTGGCAATGTATTTTATTAACAAAAGAATGATTTTTTTCTTATAAAAAGACAAAAAGCTAGGATTAATAAAAATCCTAGCTTTTCTTAAATAATAATAATTATTGCAATGATCTTAAAAGTACTTCTGCTACATCAAAAACTTTAGTAGTTTCTTCCCGACCTACTCCTTTAACTCCGTCATCTAACATAGTTAAGCAGAAAGGACAGTTAGTAACAATCATTTCTGGATCAGTTTCTAGAAGTTGGTCAGTTCTGGTTTCATTAATTCGTTTGAAACCTTCTACTGCGTCTTCTTCTAACCACATACGGCCACCACCAGCACCACAGCAGAAACCAAAATTCTTAGATTGTTTAACTTCAGAAATACTGCCACCAGCTGCTTTAATAACATTTCTAGGTTGGTCATATACCCCGTTATGACGGCCTAAGAAACAGGAGTCATGATATGCAATCTTAGCATTAACATTACCTGGCTTAATCTTACCTTCGGCAACCAGATTAGCTAAAATTTCAGTGTAGTGATATACTTCATAATTTCCACCCATTTGTGGATACTCGTTTTTCAAAGCATTATATCCATGTGGACATACGGCAATAATCTTTTTAACCCCGTAATTGTTAAATGAATCTAAGTTAGACTGTACTAAAGTCTGGTACAGATATTCGTTACCTAATCTTCTAGCGGAGTCACCACAACAGTACTCTTCAGTTCCTAAGTAACCAAAACTTACCCCAGCTTGATCTAACAGCTTAACTAAGGCTTCTCCTACTCTCTTATAGCGGTCGTCGAAAGATACAGCACAACCTGCATATAACAAGTATTCAAATTCTTTATTATCTTCTGGAACTAGATTAACTAATTCCCTTACGCCTCTTTCATTTAACCAGTCTGCACGGTTAGCATAACCTACACCCCAAGGATTGTAGTTACGCTCCATGTTGGTAAATGCTGCTTGAGCTTCACCAGGCATATCCCCTTGCCACATAACTAAGTTACGACGCATTTCAACGATCTTAGGAATATGCTCAATAAAGAATGGACAATGTTCCATACAAGCCCTACAGTTAGTACAATCCCAAATAGCTTCAGTAGTAACCACATCATAAAGTAAGCTTACATCCATAGGGCTTACCGCTTCAGTAGTTTCCTCTGTCATAGCCATTACATCAGCTTCTGCTTCTTCAGGATTCTTCTTAGCCGCAATTAACAAAGGAGCTTTCTCATCTAAATGAGTCTTCATAGCTTGAATTAATTGAAGTTTAGGGTTTAGTGCCTTACCAGTTAAATAAGCAGGACAGTTTTCTTGACACCTACCACAACGGGCACAAGCATCTAAATCTAATAAGTCTTTCCAACCAAAATCTTCAATGTTCTCAGCTCCAAAAGTTTCAGCTTCTTCAATGTTATATACCATTCTGCAAGCAGAAGGTTCTAAATCTCTGAAACCATAGTTTAAAGTTGCAGAGAAAATATGCCACAACTTAGTAAATGGAATTATGGCAATAAATACAAAGGCAATAGCCATATGGAACCACCATAATAACCTATGCCATAGTAATACAGATTCCAAGCTGCCATTTACAAAAGGCATTGCAAACCACCAGCCGACAGGTGAAGCGTATTGTTCATAAGCTATTTGAGCCATTGAGGAAGACATTTGAATTTGGGCAGCTATTCTTAAACCTTCGATGAAATAGCCAGTCACTAAAATAGCAAAAATAAGCAGTATTAACCAACCGTCAGAAGGCTTAGTATCATTAAGACGATCTGGCTTTTGTACATACCTAACAATAGCTAGGGCAATAATTCCTATAATTGCTAGTAATCCAAAAATATCAACAATAGCTGAAAAAGTTATATAAGCTTGACCTTCAATATACGGAAATCCGAGCCAATGGTGGGAAGCATCTACTCCAGCGGCTATAAAAAGAACTATAAAGCCCCAAAGTAGGAGAAAGTGCATCGTACCCGCAAAAGGTTTCTTAATTACTTTTGCTTGAGCTAGAGCATAGAATAATAATGAACCAATTCTTTTGCCCACCTGATCATTCCGATGCAGCTCGCCTTTCGCTAACATCCATATTTGTACCCTTTTATAAAATCCATAAACAAAAATACCAATAGGGATAAACATAATGACATAGATTAACCAGTCGTAGGGAATATTAGCCCCAACTACACGCATGGGGATATCATAACCGCCTTCTAGAGGAGTATATCCAAACAACATTTCATAATTCCCTCCCTTTAAAACTTAAAAAGATATTACTGGATATATGTATCAAAACATATATCCAGTACACCTAAATAAACATTCCCTCTTTTACAAGTCTATTTTATTTTTTTAATTCATCAATTAGAAGTGGGACAACTTTAAATAAATCTCCTACTACTCCAAAATCAGCTACGCCGAAAATAGGAGCTTCGGGGTCAGTATTTATAGCAGTTATGAACTTAGAAGAAGACATTCCAGCTAAGTGCTGAATAGCTCCAGATATTCCACAAGCAATGTAAAGATTAGGGTTAACAACCTTACCTGTTTGTCCAACTTGTAGTTCGTGCCCTAACCAACCAGAGTCAATAGAAGCACGGGAGCCTCCTACGCCTGCTCCTAATAGGTCAGCTAATTCTTCCACTAATTTAATGCCGTCTGGACCTTTACAACCACGCCCACCTGATACTACAGCATCAGCTTCGGAAAGGTCTGGTCTAGCCGATACAGTTGGTACAAATTCTTTAATTACTTGATATACATCCGCATCTGTAGCTGCAACTGCGGGCTTAACAACTTCGCCTGCACCTGCATTTTCTACTACTTCGCAAACCCCTGGTCTAACAGTCGCTAGAATTGGGGAAGTGGTAACTTCTACTTTAGATATTGCCTTACCAGCATAGATAGCTCTAGTAAATACACCTTTACCAGCACTAATATCTAAATCGATAGCATCAGTAGCTAAACCTACTTCTAGTTTTTGTGCAAGTCTGGAAGCAAAATCTCTACCTCCAAAAGTATGAGCAAATAAAACTGCATTAGGATTAAACTCAGCAATCATAGCAGCCATTTGAGCAACAAATGCACCCGTATTATAATTTGCAAAGACATCAGCATCTACTGCATAAACTTTGTCTGCACCATATTTAGCAAACTCAGGAGCCAATGCTTCTACGCCTTTACCAAAAACAACCGCACTTACTTCTTCACCAAACTTTTTGGCTTCAGAAATCATTTCAAAAGTAACTTTACGGATATTACCGTCTCTTTGTTCAACAAATACCCATGTTCCTGCCATCATTTACCCTCCTTTATATAAATAATTTAATTAAGCCTTAATTTCAGCTTTTGCAGTATTCTTAATGAAATCTGCTAATTGAGCTGCACATACATCTGGATCATCTTCAAGTTTAATTCCAGCTTCTTTTGCAGGTGGTAAGGAAAATTCAACAATTTTCACTTTATCTTCAGTTGCTACTGCATCAACGGTGGCAACTGGCTTTTTCTTAGCCTGCATAATACCTTTCATCGATGGATAACGAGGCTCATTCCAGCTAACTTGTGCTGAAATAACTGCAGGTAGAGTAACTTCTGTTACTTGAGTTCCACCATCTGCTTCACTAGAACAGGTAGCTTTACCATCTGCAATTTCAACGCTAGTAATAACATTGACATGAGGTAAACCTAAAATTTCTGCAATTCTTGTAGGTACTTGCGATGAACCATCATCAGCAGCAACATGTCCTGCTAAAATTAAGTCGGGGTTTTCTTCCTTAATGGCAGCAGCAAGGGCTACAGCTCTTGAGTATTCATCAGCAGCAATATCTTGCTTTACTAGAATACCTCTGTCAGCACCCATAGCTAATGCTGTTCTGATAGCATCCATTGATTTATCAGCTCCTGCTGATAACACTACAACTTCGCTAACGACCTTCTTTTCCTTAAGTTGGATAGCACCTTCCACAGCATGCTCATCATAAGGATTGATAATTAGGTTAATACCTGCATCTGAAATTTTGCCATCTTTCAATTCGATTTTGGCTTCTGTGTCAAAAGTTTGCTTAACACACACTAGAACCTTCAAGTCCATTCCTCCTTTTCATCTAATTAAAATCTTAATTTTTAGAGTTTCCCAGTAAACTCTTAAACCACTATAAGTTAGACACCACCCCCAAAAAGCGTCTATATATATTGCCACTGGCAATTACCCACTAAATGAGAAGACAACTTCTCAAATACTCATTCAGATTAGAATTTCGATACAATTATTGTATTTCCTGCTTTTTTATATATTTAATATTTGACAATATTTTATTAATCCTTCTGGTAAAAAAATGTAGCTACCGAATTTAAGCCTATTTCTCTAGCTTGAAATATTTGTTCCGTACTACCGATAAATAATATTCCTTTAGGTCTTAATGCTTCCGTAAATCTTTTGTATAAATCCTCCTTGGTTTCCTCCGTAAAATATATGACTACATTACGACATAAAATAAGGTCGTAGTTTTTAGGAAAGTTATCCCTAAGTAAATTATGCTGTTGAAACTTGACCATTTTTTTAATATCGTCATTTACTTCAAAGCCTTCAGGGTGACTTTTGAAATACTTGTTTTTTATATTACTAGGTACACCTTCCATAGCCTTATCAGAATAAACCCCCAAGCTAGCTTTGGATAAAACATCCTTATCTATATCTGTAGCATAAATAGGCTCGGCTAGTGACCAACCATTTTCCCTAAGCATCATGGCTAAAGAATAGGGTTCCTCTCCTGTAGAACAACCAGCACTCCATATTTTTAAAGATTTTTTCTCCTTTAACAATAAAGGAACGATTTCTTTCTCCATTATCTGCCAATGATTAATGTTACGGAAAAACTCTGAAACATTTATCGTAATATGTTCTAAAAACTTTTTATATAATTGTTGGTCTTTGTTTAATAAATCAATAAAATCTTTATAATTAGCTGCATTAGCAGTCCTCATAAAGCTATTAATTCTTCTTTCCATTTGTGGTCTTTTATAAGCAGTTAAGTCAATTTTGCTTAATTTTTCAAACCTTTCAATAAACCATTCCCAACCGTAAGCCTCCACCCTACCCACTCCTTACAATATTTTTTCTAAAGCTTTTTGTACTGCGTTTACTGTTTTGTCTATATCAGCTAATTCGTGAGCACCAGATACGAAGCAAGTTTCAAATTGAGCTGGCGGAAAATATACGCCATTTTTAAATAATTCTTGGTAAAATGCTGCATATTTGGCGGTATCAGATGTCATAACATCATTATAACTAGTAACGGTTTGTTCAGTAAAGAATATTGTAAACATAGAGCCTAAGGTATTTATTTCATAATATAAATCCTTTTCCTCAAAAACATTTTTAAGTCTGTTAGTTAATAAATATGTCAGAACTTCTAAACGATCGTATATATCAGGATCTTGCAGTAATTTTAAGGTGGTTATGCCCGCTGCCATAGCCAAAGGATTACCAGATAGAGTTCCAGCTTGATATACTTCCCCCTCAGGGGCAATAAGATTCATTATTTCTCTACTACCACCATAGGCCCCTACAGGCAGGCCTCCCCCAATGATCTTGCCTAAAGTTGTCAAATCAGGTGAAACACCACATATATTTTGAAATCCGCCGTATTTTAAGCGAAAACCAGTAATTACTTCATCAAAAATTAATAAGGCACCTGTTAATTCTGTAATTTTTCTAAGTCCTTGTAAAAACTCTAGCTCTGGCAAAACTAAACCCATATTAGCAGCTACTGGTTCTACGATAACTGCCGCAATCTCTGCCCTCTGCTCCTTAAACAGCTTCTCCACTGAACTTAAATCATTAAATTCTGCTATTAAAGTATGTTCAGCATGATTGGCTGGCACCCCTGGACTAGCAGGGATTCCTGCCGTTAATAGACCTGAACCAGCTTTAATCAAAAACGAATCGGCATGTCCGTGATAACAGCCTGCAAACTTCACGATTTTATTACGCCCTGTATAAGCCCTTGCTAGACGAATAGCACTCATAGTAGCCTCGGTTCCAGAATTAACCATCCGTACTTTTTCTATGGAGGGAATTGCTTCACATATCAACTTAGCTAATTCTAATTCATATATATTAGGTGCCCCATAACTTGTACCGTCTTGAGCCACATCCGTAATAGTATTGATAACATCCGGATGGCTATGACCTAATATCAATGGACCAAAAGAGCCAATAAAATCTATGTATTCATTATCATCCACATCGTATAGTTTTGCTCCTTGAGCCTTTTTAATAAAAATAGGATCCATCCCGACGGCTTTAAAAGCCCTTACTGGGCTATTAACTCCCCCAGGCATATAATTAATAGCCTCTGCAAAAAGCTGGCCCGATTTATCAAACACTATCCTTATACCCCCCATTATATTCATGATTATTGCTAAAATATTCCTACATTATAGTCTAAACATATTTTAAGCTAGTTTTTTTCAGTTCTTTAACACTTTGCAAAATATTATATTCCTTAACATTAGTCACTTTAGAAAGATGAGCTATAATTTCCGCTAAGTCATCCTGACTAGTAGCATGAATCATAGTAAATAAGTTATATCTAAAATCCTGGGGAACTTCACGCAAGTAACAGTGACTTACTCGGGGGTGTTCAGCCATAATTTCCCCGATTTCATCTGTCATCTTATCATTTACTAACCAAGCTACCATAGCATTAGTATTATAGCCTGCTTTCTGATGCCTTAATACGGCTCCAAACCTTCTAATTACTCCACTATCTTGCCATTTTTTAATTTTTGCGATTACCTCAGCTTCAGAAATGTCAAGAGATTTAGCTAATTCTTGAAATGGATTAGCAACTAGGGGGATATCACCTTGAATAAATTCTAATATCTTTTTTTCTTTATCTTCCAATACCACTAAACATCCCCCATTTCCAAAGCAACCCTAATCTTGTATAATCTTTTAGCTGGCATAGAATATACCTTTATCTGGGCTAAATCTTCCAATTGTGCAATAATACCATTAATCTTTTCGGGACTGCTAGCGGTAAGAGTAAACCATAAATTATACTTGTGATTTCTAATATAATTATGGGTTACTTCAGTTCGAGCATTAATAATTTTCGCTACCTCTTCTATTCTATCATTCTTTACAATGCTTGCACATAAAGTAGAGTGAAAACCCATACTTTTAGCATCAATGACCGCACCTATCCTTCTTATAATACCATTTTCCTTTAGCTTTCTTATCCTGTTAATTACTTCTAATTCGGTAATTCCTACTTCAATAGCTATATCATTGTAAGGATTTATAGATAGCGGATATTCTTGCTGCAATATATCCAGTATTCTTTTATCTAGATCATCCATTAATTATTTCCCCCCAGGTTTATAAAGACACCATTCATCTTCGGCCATAAAATCGCCACCACTATAATAATAAGCCCTAGCCCTACAGCCTCCGCAACGATCAATATAATCACAATAACCACATTTGCCTTTGTAGGCTTGAGTCCTAAGTTCTTCTAAAATCTCGCTAGTACGCCATATCTCATCAAATGGTGTCTCTTTAACATTACCTAAAGGAATGTCCAAATAAGCACAAGGTTGAACATCACCTTTAGGACTTATTATACAATAGCTTAATCCAGCCAAACATCCCCTACTAAATCTCATATCCAAGCCCTTTTCGTCAGCAATCCTTAGAAATTGTGGGGCACAAGTCGGCTTAATCTCTATAGCTACCGTTTTCTGTTTTTCCATCAAACGATTAATGGTTTGTTCGTATTCGGCTACTCGTAAGCCTTCTTGTTCGATATCAACAGCCCTGCCTGTAGGAACTAAGAAAAACACATGATGTGCCATAGCCCCTATTTCAATGGCAAAATCAGTAATAGCCTCTAATTCATCCACATTCCAGTCCATAACTGTAGTATGGACTTGAAAAGGAACCCCAGCCGCTTTTAAATTTTTCATACCATTAACCGAGTGAAGAAAGGTATCTTTATACTTACGAAAATTATCATTTTTTACAGGGTCAAGACTATCCAAGCTAACCCCAGCCGCTAAAAAACCTGCTTTTTTAAGGTTCCTAGCCACCTCAGAGGTAATAAGAGTACCATTAGTACCTAAAACTGGTCTTAGTCCTTGTTTAGCCGCAAATTCCCCTAGTTCATATATGTCTTCACGCATAATAGATTCCCCACCACTAAAAATCATAATATGGAATCCAGCTTTTTTTATTTCTCTTATTAATTTTTTAGCTTCTTCAGTATTAAGCTCATCACTCAGCTTAGCACCTGCATCACGATAACAATGGTCACAATACATGTTGCATTGGTTAGTAGAATTCCAAGAAACTAACATTATCCTTCCCCTCTTCCTTCACTTACCCTTTAACTATAGTAATTTCGCTATATCTTTAGCTGCATAAGTAATAATAATATCAGCACCAGCCCTTTTGATAGATGTTAATATCTCTAACATAGTATTATCCTCATCTAGCCAGCCATTTGCTGCAGCTGCCTTAACCATGGCATATTCCCCACTTACATTGTAAGCGGCTGTAGGCAGGTTAAACTCATCTTTCACCGCTTTAATTACATCTAAAAAAGCTAAGGCTGGTTTAACCATTACTATATCAGCACCTTCTAAAATATCTAGCCCTACTTCAGTTAAGGCCTCATTAATATTAGCTATATCCATTTGATATGTTTTACGATTACCAAACTTAGGTGTTGATTCCGCTGCCTCCCGAAATGGTCCATAAAAAGATGAGGCATATTTAGCAGCATAGGACATAATAGGTATATTATTATAACCTTCTTCATCCAAGGCTTTTCTGATTATGCCCACTCTGCCATCCATCATGTCAGAGGGAGCTATAATATCGCTACCTGCCCTAACATGGGAAATAGCCTGTTCAGCTAATAAGTCTAAAGTAGCATCATTATTAACGGTGCCATCCTTATCAATTATCCCACAATGTCCATGGTCAGTATATTCACATAAACAGACATCTGTAACAATCGATAATTCAGGGTTAATATCTTTTATACATTTAATAGCTTCTTGCACTACCCCATTATCCAAGCTACCTGAACTTCCCATCGCATCCTTGTGTTCAGGAATACCAAACAAAAGGACAGCTGGAATATTAAGCTGACTAATTTCCATAATCTCAGCCTCAAGTCTATCCACAGAGTACTGAAAAACACCAGGCATCGAATTAACAGGAATTTTTTTATCCTTCCCAAAAGTAACGAACAAGGGGTAAACTAAGTCATCTACAGATAGCCTAGTTTCCCTTACCATTCTCCTAAGGGTTTCAGAACCCCTTAGCCTTCTCATCCTTTTTACTGGAAAAACCAAA
>JAAYRQ010000063.1 GCA_012518685.1 Syntrophomonadaceae bacterium
ATTTGGTGGAAGTTATTCGCATAGCCACTATTTTATTTACTCCAGCGATGCCAACCCTAGCTACTAGATTAAATGAGCAAATTCCTTTGTTTCCTGAACCAGATAAAATAGTCTGGACAGATGCTAGTATATGGGGTTTGACTAAGCCTAAGCTTGAAACTAAGAAGGGTTTACCCCTTTATCCCCGAATTGATATAAAAGAATGGGAGGATGACGAAATGAGTGAAGAAGTTAAAAATGAGCTCAAGGAGGAAGTGGCTGAAGTTAAAAAAGAGGAATATATTAAGATAGATGATTTTGCTAAAATAAAGCTTAAAGTAGCTGAAGTTATAGCTTGTGAAAAGATGGAGAAGGCTGATAAGCTTTTAATCCTTAAGGTTAAGGTCGGTGAGGAAGAAAGAACAATAGTATCTGGGATTGCCGAGCATTATGCTCCTGAGGACTTAGTAGGCAAGAAGGTAGTCATAGTAGCTAATCTAAAGCCCACTAAGCTTAGAGGTGTTTTATCTGAAGGCATGATATTAGCGGCCTCAGATGATGAGGATAAAATCATTGAAGTATTAACTTTAGACCAGGTATCCTCTGGTGATAAGGTTAGATAATTAGGGGAGTTAAGATATTATGTATATAGATTCACATGCCCATATACAAGATAGTAAGTTCAAAAATGATTTGGCAGATATATTAAAAAGGGCTAAAGAGGCTGATGTGGAAAAGATAATATGTGTTGGCTATGATTATAATTCTTCTTATGAGGCGGTTAATTTAGCTAAAAAGTATGAGGAAGTATATGCGGTAATAGGTATTCATCCTCACGATGCGAAAAGCTATACTGAGGAAATAGCTGCTAAGCTCTTTGATTTGGCTAAGGAGCCTAAAGTAGTAGCTATAGGGGAGATGGGACTAGACTTTTATCGTGATTTATCACCCCGAGATGTGCAAGCGGATGTTTTCAGGGCTCAAATTAAATTAGCTCAGGAGCTATATAAGCCGATTGTTATTCATGACCGGGATGCCCATAATGAAGTATTAAAAATCGTAAAGGAAGAAAAGGCTGGCAAGAATGAAGGGGTTATGCACTGTTATTCTGGACATGTGCCTTTGGCTATAGAATTTATGAAACTGGGATTTTATATATCTATTGCTGGACCTATAACCTATAAAAATGCCCGCAAAACACAGGAAGTAGCAGCTAAAATTCCCTTAGATAAGATGTTAATTGAGACAGATTGTCCCTATCTTACCCCAGAACCTTATAGGGGTAAAAGAAATGAGCCTAGTTATGTAGTGGAAGTAGCTAAAAAGATAGGAGAACTTAGAGGCAAAACTGCAGATGAAATAGGTTATATGACTAGCCTGAATACGAAAAAGCTATTTCGTATTACAAATTAAACACCCCTAATAATTTAATAAAATTGCAAGGAAGAGGATTTCTAAACGGTAGAAGTCCTTTTTTTATGAATCTATTGGTGCTTTCAGCATTTTTTTCTAGGTAAAAAGCATAAAATAGGAAATAGAGGATAATAATTATAACATGGCTAAGAAAAATTATATCACAACCTGTTTTGTTACAGTTATTGGTAATTAATTTGACTTTTTTTCTAATCTATGCCTAGAATATGAGAAGGTATTTTCCAAGGGGAATACCATAGCAAAGGAGGAAATTTATGGGTATTGTGTGGTCTAAGAAATACACTTACCTAATTGCCTTAAGTCTAGGGGTAATTATTTTAATGGTAAGTTTATTCTTTGCCCTACAAAAACCAGTTACTCTAATTGTTGATGGGAAGAATATTGAAAACAGAATCTTTTTTTCTAGTACGGTAGCTGATGTTTTAGAGAAAAATAATATTAAATTAGCTGCAAAAGATGAAGTTAATCCCAGTTTAAGTACGGTAGTTAAAAAGAATACCGAGATAACTGTTACTAGAGCATTTAAGGTGAAAGTAATAGCAGACGGAGAGATAGTAGAAGTTATTTCTGCACCTATTTCAGTTAAAGACGCTATTAAATTAGCTAATTTTACACTTAATGATAAGGATATAGTTAAAACTGTGCCTACAGAGAAAACTATACCTAATCAAGAAATTGAAGTTATTAGAGTAACTGAACAAGAAGTTCAACAAGAAGAAAATATTCCGTATGAAACGGAAAAAACATTAGACAATTCTTTAGAAAGAGGCTTAACTAAAACTGTTACTAAAGGCCAAAATGGCGTAGCCTTAAATACGATTAAGGTTACTTATCACAACGATGAAGAAGTTAAACGAGAAGTACTAAAAAGTGAAATAAAATCGGAACCTAAAAATCAAGTAATAGCTTTAGGAAATCTTACTTCCGTATCTCGGGGTGGGCAGGCTTTTGATTTTAGGGAAGCTATGCAAGTACAGGCATCTGCCTATACTTATACAGGCAATAGAACTGCTACAGGGAAGGACCCTGCAGTAGGTATGGTAGCTGTCGATCCGAATGTAATCCCTTTAGGTACCAGATTATATATTGAAGGATATGGCTATGCAGTAGCTGCAGATACGGGTGGTTCTATAAAAGGTAATCGCATTGATTTATTTATGGAAGACCGTAATCAATGCTTAAGCTGGGGAAGACGAAATGTTAAGCTCTATGTTTTGCCATAACTATTAACTAGTTAAAGGATACCTCTCATTTTTTAAATGGGAGGTTTTTTTATTTTTAAAATCAATTTTTGTTAAAAAGCACCACTTTATAAGCGGGTCTTTTTTTTTCTAACTTTTCCCTCGGTTGAAAACTAGATAATAAGAAAAAATTATACTAGACAATAAAAAAGGAGGTGAAAATATTGAGGAAAAGATATGCATTATTACTAGTATTAGTTTTTTCGCTATCAATTTTTGCTTTTGGTTGTCAAAACACAGCTAATAAACCGGTTAATCCTAATGAACCTAACAATGTAAGGAACAATGTTACTACACCTAACAATGACGCTACAAGCCTAACTGATAATGAAGCTAAAAAGTTGGCTAAAAAATTAGAGAATCAAGCAGAAAATGTGTCAGGTGTTAAGCGGGCCTCGGTCGTAGTAAGTGACAATACGATTGCTGGTCGTAATGACATGAGTAATAATATGGTAAACAATAGAAATGACTTGAATAATACTAGTGACAGATTAAGCAATGATATTACTAATCCTAATGTTCCTGGTAATCAAGGTGACATCAATAATGGTGTAGTAGGTAGTAATCCTAATACCAATAACACTCAAGGCATAGTAGTAATGGTGGGCTTAGAATTAACGGATAATCGCTTAGATAATGCTACAGATACGGATAATATTCAAAAAAATGTAGCTAGTAAAATAAAAGCTAGTGATAGCCGTATTACGCAGGTCTTTGTTACTACTGATGCTAGCTTGATGGAACGCATAGACAAGGTAGCTAAAGACTTGGCAAATGGTAAGACTGTGAATGCTGTAAAAACAGATATAAATAATCTGTGGCAAAATCTAACCGATATAGGTCCAGCCTTTTAAAATATTTAACCCGGGTTTTATGCCCGGGGTTTTTTTACTTATAGGGATTATTAAAAATCAATTAGAAAAGGGTGATAAAATGAGGAAGCTAATAACATTATTGTTAATAGTATTTGTAGTCAGTTTAGTAGGTTGTCAAAATACTGCCCAAAAAAAAATAGTAAATCCAAACAATACAAATAATAATTTAACCGAGAGTGAACATAGGGTCATGGCTGGTAAAATATCTAATTTGGCTACAGAAGTAGAGGGTGTTAATAAAGCCTCAGTAGTCATAGCCCGTATTAATTTAAGTGATAAGGATTTTATAAAAAACACAGATTCTACAAAAGTAGGGTCTAGCGGTGGCCAGCTTGATAAAGGTAATAAGAATAACTCTAGTACCGCTTATCCCGATATTAACAGTGACAATATTAATACAGTAACAGATGATAATAATAGGAATATGGCCAGCCCTGGTGGGGGCTTAGTAGTCTTAATCGGCATTAATGTTAATGATAGTATTAAGCAAGACAGTAATAAGTTAAATAGGCTAATTAATAATATCGAGGAGAAGGTCAGAAGTCAGGAATTTATGGCTTCAAAAGTCTATATTAGCTCTAATCCAGAAATCGTAGGTCGAATTGATACAATAGCGGCAGGTACTTTACAAGGTGAGAATATTAATGATTATACTGAAGAAATAATTAGCATTATTGAAAGTATTAATAAATAAAAATAATCTCGCTTAAGTTAGATATAATAAGACTATTTTTTTTAATGTAGTATAATTATTAAAATAACTAGTAAAAGGATTTTTTTATGATTAAAACCTCGTCTATATCTAACTTAAAAATTATTATGCGAAAATATAATTTGTATCCTAAAAAAAAGTGGGGGCAGAATTTTTTAATAGATGATAATATTATTCGTAAAATCATAGCTACAGCTGGCATTAGTTCTGATGATTATGTGGTAGAAATAGGACCTGGCTTAGGTGCTTTAACCCAAGAATTAGCTAAAGTGGCGAAGGGGGTCTTATCTATAGATATTGATAAGAACCTTAAAGAGCCATTATATGAGATACTAACCCCCTACGATAATTGTCAGTTATTATTTGCAGATATATTAAATATAGATATTGCACAAGTCTTAAGTGATAGTTTTAAACTAGAAAAGGATATATCTTATCGGGTATGTGCTAATATTCCCTATAATATTACTAGCCCGATAATTTTTAACTTACTAGAGAATTCTAGCCATTTAAAATCGGCAACTTTAATGATGCAAAAGGAAGTCGCCACTAGGATACTAGCTAAGCCTAATTCTAAGGAGTATGGATTATTAACTATCATGGTAGCTTACCATGCTAAGGCAGAATTAGGCTTACAAGTATCGAAAAATTGTTTTTATCCAAAACCTGAGATAGATTCTACAGTTATAAACCTTATCCCTTATGATGAACCTGTGATAAATGTGGCAGATGAAAAGCTTTTTAAGGACTTTGTAAAAAGTGCCTTTCAAAAAAGACGCAAAACTATTTTAAATATTAGTAGTGATTTTTTTAAGATGGAAAAAGACATAGCTAATAATATTTTAGACAAGGCTAAAATAAAGCCCTTAGATAGACCCGAGAATCTGAGTATAGATGATTTTGCTAATTTAGTTAATGCTTTTACAAGCTAGGAGTAAGATAATTATGTTTATTAGCCCTACCAAAGGAAAACTTTCCTTAGCAGAAGTCATAGCTGATATAAAAGAATACATAAATGATGATACCAGTCGTACTTATAAGTTGATTGTGGGTAGCGATTCTCATCCTAATTATGATAGAACTTGTTTTGTAAGTGCTATTATTATTCACCGAGAGGGTAAGGGTGGACGCTACTATTATCGTAAGCATTATGAAATACAGATGAAAAGCTTAAGACAAAGGATTTTCTATGAGGCCTCACTTAGCTTAGCCCTAGCTGATGAAATCTCGGCTATGTTACAGGCTAATGGGGATACTATGCCTGTGGAAATACATCTTGATGTGGGTAGGCAAGGAGAAACCAAGGATTTAGTTAAGGAAGTGACGGGTATGATTATGGGTAGTGGCTTTGCAGCTAAGATAAAGCCAGATGCTTCTGCAGCTAGTAAAGTAGCGGATAAATATACTAAATAAAAATTTATTTTATTTTTTTCTATTTATTAGTTGACATAGCCTATAATTTTTTATATACTAATTAATTTATAACTTGACATAAATTGAATTTTACGCTATCATATATTCTATAAATGGAAGAAGAGGTGATAGCGTGAGTTCTCCTAGAGCTATATCGGATATTAAAAAAGATTTAGAATCTTTTGTAGGTAGTAAGATTAGATTAAAAGCAAATCGGGGGAGAAACCGTATTATAGAAAGAGAAGGAGTGTTGGAATCCACATATCCTAACATTTTTGTAGTTAAGTTGAATGAAAGAAAAATAGAACGCAGAGTTTCTTACACTTACGCCGATGTCCTTACTGAAACAGTTGAATTATTTGTTTATGATAAGCAAGACGCAGAGATTAGAATTGCTTCTGCTAATAGTTAAATATCTTTTATAAAAAACTGGCTGCATTTTGATATGCAGCTTTTTTTTGCCTATTTATCATACTTAATATTTGTTTTTAATATAGTTTAAAAAATATAAAATGTGGTAGGTGGGTTTTTTTATGGGTAAGGCTTATTCAATATGGACCCCTGTAGTCATAGGACGCTTAAAATCGCCCCATAGGATTAATAGGGAGAAGGTTTTTACCGTGGATAAAAATTATAAAGCGATGGAAGATATTATTGTCAAAATAAAGGAATGTCAAGTAACAGCTTATGGGCAAAATATAGAATTATTAATTAAGTTAGATATCTTATGTCTATTAGAAGATATAAATGGTCGGCTTAATCTAACCGTCAAACAGGAAACGATTAGGGAGAATCTTAACTTGGCTGATTTTGATAATTACATAGAAGAAAACCTAGAGATTAAATATATATTAGACACGAAAAAGATCTCATCTTATGGGGAATTAACTGGCAATGGTCTTAAGGTGATTTATTTTTTAGAAATAGCGATTATAGCTACTAGTGAGCAGATTATTAGAATATCTTTAGCTGATGAGATGGAGATAGATGAAGCTGAGGTTAGCTGGCAGTCTTTAATAAATGGGCTACAAGCCGAATTGGAGTTAATGGCAGCTGAAAAAATAGAGCTTAAGCGTAAGCTCTTTTTATATGAACGCAATATATTTAGCCTAAAAAAGGGTTTATTAAAAGCTGAAAATAGAAATGTTACCCTTAATCAAGAGATAAATAATTATTTGGATATTATTGAACAGTTAAAGGAAGCTATCAAAGAAAAAGAGCAGGATCTTAGTCATTCTAAAAACCTTTATTATAAAGAAGAATATACAGAAAATGATGCTAGCTTAGGTAGTAGAATTAAAAAAATGTTTTTAACTAGCTAGATGTAGCAGACTTTTCCATAAACAAGCTACTTTTAATAAGCATATATATTAATAATATTATTTATTTTGAAGGTATGTGAGTTTATGAGAATACTGTTCGTTAATAGTGCCCCCCTAATAAAATATGGAATAGGTCAAGCGTTTGCTGACCAGGGTGATGAAGTTTTGTTTGTTTTTTTAGATGAGGAAGAATCTATTTTACCATTTTTGCAAAACTTTAGACCAGATTTTGTCTTTAATGATGGGGGGATTAATCGTTTTAATAAAATATTTCCCTATATAGAGGATTGCCAGATACCCCATGTGTATTGGGCAATCGAAGATCCTGTTTCTTTTAATGGTTTATCTTTGTCTTATGCCCCTAAGTCATCTCATATATTTACCCCCTGCCTAGAATCAATATCAGATTATATCAATCATGGCTACGATGCACACTTACTTATGTTTGCTTGTCACCCCTATTTTCATAGGACTGCCTTAGCAGAGGACCGCTTTAGACATGATGTAGTCTTTGTCGGTAATAATTATGGTAACCATCCTGCTCGGATGCGGGGAATTAACGATATTATTAGAGCCTTAGTCGATAATAATTATGATATTAAGATATATGGTAATGAATGGTGGCTAGACGGAAATCAGCCCTATTCAATTAGTCCGTACCATTATGGCGGAATACTAGCTAATGAGGATTTACCTAAAGTATGTGCTAGTGCTAAAATCGTACTAGGCTTACATTCGGTTGATAGCTCATATACCATGATGAGTATGCGAACTTTTGAAATACTAGGGGCGGGGGGCTTTTATTTAACCCAGTGGACACCTGCCATTGAACATCATTTTATTAACCACCATCATTTAGTCTGGACAAAATCATCTGCCGAAACCTTTGAATTAGTAAACTGGTATTTAGAACATCCTGAAGAAAGAGCCCGCATAGCTAGGAATGGGCAAGCCGAGGTATATGAAAAACATACTTACCACCAGCGGATTAATAGCATAAGACACCTCCTACCCCAAAGCCCGACCAGAATGTATAATATACCTTATTCGCCTTTAACAGGTCCAGTAGCCCTTAATTCACCTCCTCCTATAAGGGAAGCCCCTACCTCTAGGGGCATAGTAAGGGCGGGTAGGAATAGGGTACTAATTAACTTATAATTTTCACCATTCAGAGCTACTATTCATATAGTTAATAAAGGGGTTATACTTTGTTAGCATAATTATTAAGCGGAGGTGTAAGGTTAAAAATGGCGAAACTGAAATCAGAAGAAGATAAGAAATTATATTTACGCATAAATACCAAAAAGTATCAGGC
>JAAYRQ010000064.1 GCA_012518685.1 Syntrophomonadaceae bacterium
AAATCACGGGCTCCAAAAACTAATCGTCCTAATCTTACATTTACCATAGCACCAGCACACATGGCACATGGTTCTAGTGTTGTATATAATGTAACATCATTAAGACGCCATCTATTTAAATATTTAGCAGCTCTTTGCAAAGCTAGTAATTCTGCATGCTTAGTCGCATCTTGTTTAAATTCTTTTTCATTATGAGCCCAAGCAATTATTTCATCATCATGGACTACCACAGCCCCGATAGGAACTTCTCCTAATAATGCTGCTTTCTTAGCCAGATAAAGTGCCAGTCTCATATATAGTTGATCCCTTTTAATCGGGACATCACCGCCATATGGTGCGCCCGAGAGGACTCGAACCCCTGGCACGCGGTTTAGGAAACCGCTGCTCTATCCACCTGAGCTACGGGCGCCTAAATTTTAATTATAATTATAATTTTTAATCCTTCATTCTTAATTAAGGCTATATAGCTTAGGCTTTCCTTCTATAACTCAAAATTCATAATTAAGAATTCGTAAGTCCAATAAAAATGGCGCGCCCGCAGGGATTCGAACCCCGGACCTCCAGATTCGTAGTCTGTCACTCTATCCAGCTGAGCTACGGGCGCATACTATTTTAATTTTTAATTATTTATTAACCCTGATTTACGCTGATTTTAACCTTTCAATTCTTACTTTTTATTTTTCACCCTTCACTTTTTAGTTAAATGGCGGAGAGAGCGGGATTTGAACCCGCGAGACAGTTATTAGCCGTCTACTCGCTTAGCAGGCGAGCGCCTTCAGCCAACTCGGCCACCTCTCCCTATATATAATTTTAATTATTTATTTTATTGACACTAATTAACGCTGATTTTCACTTCTTACTTTTCACTTTTTAGTTAAATGGCGGAGGAGGTAGGATTCGAACCCACGGAACCCGCAAAGGTTCAACGGTTTTCAAGACCGCCTCCTTCAACCACTCGGACACTCCTCCACTAAATTAAAAGCATCATTAACATAATGCAAGTGAAAGTATATCATACGATAATATCGGTTGTCAATAAGTCTAGATAGCTTATTTATTGGTTTTTTTAATGATTTCTATACCACCCATATAAGGTCTTAATACTTCAGGTATTATTACCGAACCATCTGCTTGTTGATAATTTTCTAATATGGCTGCTACGGTACGCCCTATTGCTACCCCAGAGCCATTTAGTGTATGCACATACCTAGGTCTATCTTTAGGTGTAGGACGATACCTTATATTAGCTCGGCGAGCTTGAAAATCTTCACAGTTAGAACAAGATGAGATTTCCTTATAATCATTATAGCTAGGCATCCACACTTCTAAGTCATAAGTTTTAGCAGCGGAAAAACCCATATCCCCAGAAGATAGCAAAACTACTCGGTAGGGTAAGTTTAATAATTGTAAGACCCTTTCCGCATCCGAAGTTAATTTTTCTAATTCTTCATAAGAAGTTTCAGGTTCAGTTAGCTTGACTAGCTCAACTTTATTGAATTGGTGTTGTCTTATAATACCCCTAGTATCCCTGCCATGTGAACCTGCTTCAGCACGGAAACAGGGAGTATAAGCAGTAAGATACATGGGCAAATCTGCCTGGTCTAATATCTCGCCTCGATACAAATTAGTTAGCGGAACCTCAGCAGTGGGGATTAAATACATATCCCGTCCTTCTAACTTAAACATATCTTCAGCAAACTTAGGTAATTGTCCAGTACCAATCATACAGTCACCATTAACCATAAAAGGCGGCAATATTTCCTTATAGCCATGCTTTTCTGTATGAACATCTAAATAAAAGTTAATTACGGCCCTTTCCAAGCGAGCCCCAGCATATTTATATACCGTAAACCTCGCCCCAGATAATTCTGCAGCCCTTTCAAAATCTAAAATATCTAAATTAGTCCCAATATCCCAATGGGCTAAAGGTTCAAAATCAAAATCCGTAATATTACCCCATTTTCTAATTTCCTTATTACTTTTTTCATCCTCCCCAATAGGCACAGAGGAGTGGGGTAGATTAGGTAGGGTTAATAATATCTCCTCTAGGGAAGCTTCTATTAATTTTAACTTGTCATCTAGTTCTTTAATTTCTTGCCCTATTTCCCTAACCTTTTCCATTAGTAAAGTGGGGTCTTCACCAGCCTTTTTAAGTTTACCTACCTCCTGTGAGGAAGCATTACGGAATTTTTTTAATTCCTCTACTTCTACTAGGATTTCCCTTCTACTCTCATCTAAGCTAATAAACTTATCTAAAACCCCTGTAACATTTCTTTTCGATAAAGCGGCTTCTACCTCTGCTAAATTAGCCCTAATTAATTTTGCGTCTAACATTACATAAACCCCCTTAATAAATAGCCTACTTGTGCTCAATTAAAAGTGTAATAATAAGGGTTTACTAATAATCCCATCTACTTCGCTAAGCTTATCTAAAACTTCTTCACTAACTTCGTGGTCAACATTGACTAACATAATGGCGGTATCACCTTTAGTTTTTCGGGCCACCTTCATAGAAGCAATATTAACCCCCTCATCACCTAAGAAAGTAGCAAAGGGTCCAATAACTCTAGGACGGTCATGGTTTTCTACCATAATTACATAACCCTGTAAATCAGTTTCCGTTTCAAAACCATTAATTTCTACTAATAAAGGATTTCTAGCCCTAGATAAAGTACCTACAATCTCAAAAGACTTGTCTTGGCTGACAATTCTAGCAGTAATAACATTCTTGTATCTTTTATTACTTTGGGGTTCCTTATTTTCAAAAATTTTAATACCACGATCATCAGCAATCAATTTAGCATTAACATAGCTTACCTTGCTCCACATAACTTGCTCTAGTAGGCCTTTTAAAAATGCTACCGTAAGCATTTCAGTTTCATTCATCGTAATAGGACCACCATAATTTAATTCAATCCTACTAACCGAGGATTTTTCTATTTGATGATATACACTACCCATTTTTTCGGCTAAGTTAATATAGGGTTTTAGGTAATTTAATTCCTCACTTAACATAGTGGGTAAGTTGACTACATTTGGTACAATATCGCCCTTTAGAGCCTTAATAACTTGCTCGGCTATATTTTCTCCTACCCTTTTTTGGGCTTCAAAAGTATCAGCTCCTAAGTGAGGAGTAACGACTACATTATTAAATGCAAATAAAGGATTATCAATCGCAGGTTCTTTTTCAAATACATCTAAACCAGCCGACTTAATTTTTCCCGATTTTAAACCCTCTAAAAGAGCCGCTTCTTTTATGATTCCACCCCGAGCACAATTAACTACCCGTACCCCGTCTTTGGCTATAGCAAACATCTTTTCATCTAACATATGCATAGTTTCTTCATTACGGGGAGTGTGAACCGTAATAACATCTGATTGCTTCACTAATTCCTCTAAGCTGTCAATCTTTTTACTACCATATCTTTCAAATCTTTCTTCCGAAATATAAGGATCATAAGCAATAACTTGCATATTAAAAGCCTTTAACCTAGTGGCTACCATAGAGCCAATACGACCTAAACCTATAACCCCTACAGTTTTACCATATAACTCCATGCCCCTAAAAGGTTTCCGATCCCAAGTGCCCCCTTTTAGAAAATCATTCGCATAAGCCGTATTACGCACAGAAGCCAAAAGCAAGCTAATGGTCTGTTCTGCAGCAGAAATAGTATTGCTATCTGGGGTATTGGCTACAATTACACCATTACGAGTACAAGCATCCACATCAATATTATCTATACCATTACCTGCACGCCCTACCACTTTAAGTTTAGTAGCCTTACTAATTAATTCTTCATTAACCTTAGTAACACTTCTAACGATTAAGGCATCATATTCGTGAATAATCTCTAGTAATTCTTCCCTAGGAATACCATCCCTAAAGTCAACTTCTAAGTCCTGTCTTAATAAATCTAATCCTTCTTCGGCTATTCGTTCTGTAACGATTACTTTTTGCCTAGTCATTATTTTACTCCTTCCTCTTAACAATGATTATCGTATAATAAGGTTTGGGCTTTTTTAATACCACAACCTAATTCCAGATTAAAACCTAATTTTACTAAAGCCATTTCCAAAGCTGCCAAACAAGAAAGTAAATCCAACTCCCTGATGTAGCCTAAATGACCAATTCTAAAAACTACATCATCCAATGATTTTTGACCGCCAGCTAAGGTAATGTTAAATTCATCCTGCATGACCCTTCTAATCCTATTTGCCCCAATATTATTAGGGGCTATTACTGAAGTAACTGCTGGTGAAGCATTACTCTCTGGTGCTAATAAGTTAAGCCCCATTTCCTTTACGCTCAGCCTTACTATTTGCCGATAAAACTGGTGCCTATTTAAAATATTATCTAAGCCTTCTTCTAACATCATTCGCAGTGATTCTTGTAAACCGTAAAAAATAGAAATTGCAGGGGTAAAGGGTGTTTGCCCTTTTTCCAAATAATCTAAACCTAGACTTATATCCCAATAAAACTTAGGCATCCTAGAGTTTTCATAAGCCTGCAAAGCCTTCTCATTAAAAGCCATAAAACTTAGACCAGGTGGCACCATAAAGGCTTTTTGCGAGCCACTAATGACTACATCTAACTCCCAATCGTCCATTTTTAAATCCAAAGCGGCTAGACTGCTAACAGCATCGACCATTACTAAAGCAGGATGATCACCTAAAACTTCTTTTAATAGCTTAATATCATTAAAAACACCTGTGGAAGTTTCATTATGGGTAATTAATATCGCCTTAATTTCATTATTAACATCTTTTAAAACTCTATCCCTAATAAGCTGAAAGTCGATAGGCTTACCCCATTCACTTTCGATAATTTCCACATCAGCCCCAAATTTTTGGGCAATAGTTGCAAATCTTTCCCCGAATACACCTATAGAAACAGCTAAGACCTTATCTCCTGGTGAAATAAAATTAACAATAGCAGCTTCCAAGGCTCCTGTACCTGAAGAAGGATAAATCAAAATATTATGCTTCGTCTGATAAATCTTTTTAACGCCTTCCATTATTTCAAAAATAATATTTTTAAATTCAGGCCCCCTATGGTTAATCATAGGTCTGTTCATAGCCCTTAAGACCCTATCTGGTATAGGGGTTGGTCCAGGAAGCAGCAAAAACTGTTCTCCTGTCATTAAAATAAAACCTCCTTAGGCATCTAAAATATTAACATACAACAAAAAACCTCTTCATCCCTGATAGGGACGAGAGGTTTAATCCCGCGTTGCCACCCTTGTTGGTGATTAACACCCACTTAAAGTTATAACGGCACTACCGGTTCTGCTATTAACAGTCTGCTTCAGGGTGGATTCAAAACTATCCTGTACTGATTTTCACCTGCCATCAGCTCTCTTAAAACAGGATTAAGTTTTTACTATGTCCTTGCATCGCATTTTAAAAATTAATTTGACTGAATTATATAATATTTTTAAATACATTTCAAGATGTTATCTTGAAATAATAATATCCTTTTTTACTTTTTTCCCTCGAGCTAATAATACTTTTTCTAAACCCTCGCCTTATGTCATCCTGAACGAAGTGAAGAATCTTCTCCCTACCAGCCCCTATCCTGCATACGCTCTTCAGGTTTTAGGCTGTCAATATTAATGCCCACCATAGGTTCACCTAAATCTTTTGAAATCTCGGCTAATAGTCTAGCATCTTGATAATGCTTAGTAGCCTCTACGATAGCTTTAGCTCTTTTTATAGGTTCACCTGATTTAAAAATACCTGAACCAACAAAAATTCCATCGCAGCCTAGCTGCATCATTAAGGCAGCATCGGCAGGTGTAGCTATACCCCCTGCTGCAAAATTAACCACTGGTAGTTTTTTTAACTTATTGACTCTTAGAACTAATTCATAAGGTGCTTGTAATTCTTTGGCAGCTGACATTAGTTCTTCTTCTGGTAAATTAGCTATCCATCTTATATCATCATTAACCTGCCTAATATGCCTTACTGCTTCTACGATATTACCTGTACCAGGTTCACCCTTAGTCCTAATCATAGCAGCTCCTTCGCCAATTCGACGAAGGGCTTCTCCTAAGTTACGAGCCCCACATACAAAAGGGGCTTTAAAATCATTTTTATTAATATGGTACTTGTCATCAGCAGGTGTTAATACTTCACTTTCATCTATAAAATCAATGTCTAAAGATTCTAAAATCCTTGCTTCCACTATATGCCCAATACGGCATTTTGCCATAACAGGAATACTAACCGCTTCTTTAATCTTAATAACTATACTAGGATCAGCCATACGAGCAATTCCCCCTGCCGCCCTAATATCAGCAGGTACCCTTTCCAGGGCCATAACCGCACAAGCTCCAGCTTTTTCAGCTATTTTAGCTTGTTCAGGGCTAGTGACATCCATTATCACTCCTCCAGCTAGGGATATAGCAATATCTAGTTTACTTTGGTAATCATTTTGTCCCATTGAATTAACCTCCACAAGTATAAAATCTTTAGGATTATACCCCTTCTTCATCTTCCTCTTCCACTTTAAACCTAGCGATAGCCGCTATCTTATCTTCATCATCAATTCTCATTAATAATACCCCTCTAGCATAACGCTTTTGTTCAGATATTTCATTAGCTAAAAGTCTAATAATATGACCTTCATTAGTCAATATTACTATCTCATCCTCCATAGCAACTATCTTAAAGCCTACTAAAATTCCATTTTTCTTAGTAAGTTCTATAGATTTTAAGCCTCGGCCAGCTCGATTTTGAGTTTTGAATTCTGTTAAGCTAACCCTTTTGCCGTAACCATTTTCAGTAACTAGTAAGACATCAGCATCTTCCCGATATTTATCCATCCCTATTACATAATCATCCGCTGTTAGAGAAATGCCTATTACACCAGTTGCAGTCCTGCCCATACGCCTAATTTGTTCTTCCAGAAAAGATATGGAATAACCATTAGCCGTAACTAGCATAATAATATCATTTTTCTTAACTCTTATTACACCTACTAGCTCATCATCTTCTAAAAGGTTCACTGCTATAAGACCATTTCTACGAATATTAGCAAATTCAGATAAGGCTACTTTTTTAATAATTCCTTTTTTAGTAACCATAATAAGATTTCTTTTATTATAATCCCTAGCCGCAATAATTGTAGTAACTTTTTCATCAGGCCTTAATTCTAAAAAATTAATTAAGGGCAAACCCTTAGCTTGTCTAGAAGCCTCTACAATATTAAAAGCTCGGTTAGAAAAAACTCGACCTTGATTAGTAAAATACAATATATCTGCTAAGACGCTAGTTACTAAAATATTAGTAACAAAATCCTCCGTCCTAATAGAAGTAGCACTAACTCCCCGTCCACCCCTTCTTTGGGCACGGTAAGTGTCTAAAGGTTGTCTTTTAATATAACCTTTATTACTTAGGGTAATTACCACCTCATGTTCATCAATAAAATCTTCGATGTTAAATTCGCCATCATCTGGACTAATTTCAGTTCTCCTAGCATCACCATAAGTCTTTTTAATATCTTCTAAATCATCTTTTATCAAGCTTAGTACCCGCTCAGGTCTAGCTAAGATATCTTCAAAGTCAGCTATCTTATCTAACAAGTCGGCAAATTCATCTTCTAGCTTAGTTCTTTCTAGATTAGTCAGTTGGGCTAGTCTCATATCTAAAATAGCATTAGCTTGGATTAGGGTAAAATCAAACTGGTCTATCAAGGAATTCCTCGCCATTTCCCTATCCTTACTAGCCCTGATAATGCTAATTATTTCATCTAAATGATCTATAGCCTTTCTAAGACCTTCGACAATATGTAATCTAGCTAAAGCTATCCTTAATTCATATTCAGTCCTTCTAGTTATAACATCCTGCCTATGTGCGAGATAATGCTGCAACATTTCTTTTAAGTTAAGCAATTTAGGTTCACCATTGACTAAAGCCAACATGTTAAAACCAAAACTACCTTCTAGCTGGGAATGCTTAAATAAATTATTAATTAAGACATTAACATTAACATCTCGTCTAACTTCAATAACTACGCGAATACCATTTCGATTAGATTCATCCCTTAAGTCAACAATGCCTTCTACCTTTTTATCCCTAACCAATTCGGCTATTTTCTCTACTAGCCTAGCCTTATTAACTTGGAAAGGTATTTCCGTAATTACTATAGCATTTCTGCCATTCTTTCTTTCTTCAATCTCATACTTAGCCCTAATTCTAATACTGCCCCGGCCAGTTTGATAAGCTTTTTTAATACCTGCAGTACCCATAATAATACCAGCAGTCGGAAAATCAGGACCTTTAATGACCTCACTCAATTCATCAATAGTAATTTCAGGATTATCTATTAAACAATTAAGCCCTTCAATAACTTCTGTTAGATTATGGGGAGGAATATTAGTAGCCATACCTACTGCAATACCAGCCGAACCATTAATTAATAAATTAGGAATTCTTGCAGGTAATACGGCTGGTTCTTCCCTACTATCATCATAATTAGGTCGCCAATCCACCGTATCTTTGTCAATATCTTTTAACAATTCGGAAGCTATTTTAGCCATACGGCTTTCTGTATAACGCATAGCCGCAGCCGAATCACCATCGATATTACCGAAGTTACCATGTCCATCTACCAGAGGATACCGGGTCGAAAAACTCTGAGCCATTTTAACCATTGATTCATAAATGGCACTATCACCGTGGGGGTGATACTTACTCATAACTTCCCCTACTACAAAAGCCGATTTTTTATGAGGTTTATCATGTGTCATCCCTTGGTCAAAAATAGCATACAATATTCTGCGATGCACAGGTTTTAACCCATCCCTTACATCTGGAAGAGCCCTAGAAACTATGACACTCATAGAATATTCTAAAAAAGACTTCTTGACCTCTTTTTCAATATCTATAAGAATAGTTTTATCAAATAAATTACCATTTCCCATTAAAAAATCACCTCATTAAATATCCAGATTAGATGCGAACTTAGCATTTTCTTGAATAAATTCCTTTCTTGGTTCCACATTCTCCCCCATCAAATCAGAGAAAATCGCATCTGCAGCAATCGCATCATTAATAGTAACCTGTAAAATCGTGCGATTATCTGGGTTCATCGTAGTATCCCAAAGTTGTTCGGGGTTCATTTCCCCTAAACCTTTATACCTTTGAATAGTCCATTTTTTATCTGAAGCATTAATAAAATCATTAAGCTTGTCTTCTTCTTGAAAATAATGAATTTCATTACCCCTTTTCAATCCGAATAAAGGAGGTTGAGCAATATAAATATAACCTTCTTCAATTAATTCCCGCATATATCTATAAAAGAAAGTTAATAATAATACTCTAATATGTGAGCCATCCACATCTGCATCAGTCATAATAAATATTTTATGGTAACGAGCTTTTTTAATATCAAAATCATCATCAATACCTGCCCCAATCGCAGTTATCATAGCTTTAATTTCCTCATTAGTTAAGACCTTATCAAGCCTAGCCCTTTGCACATTTAATATTTTACCCTTCAAGGGCAATATAGCCTGACTATTTCTATCTCTGCCATCTTTAGCAGAACCACCTGCAGAATCCCCTTCCACTATAAATAATTCCGATTCAGCAGGGTCTTTATTACTACAGTCAGCCAGTTTTCCAGGTAAGGAGGTGGATTCTAAGGCACTTTTTCTTCTCGTCAATTCCCGAGCCTTTTTAGCTGCCTCTCTAGCTCGTCTAGCAGATATTGCCTTTTCTAAAATCTTCCGGGCAATAGGGGGATTTTCATTTAGAAAATTATCGACATTTTCAAAAACTGCACCCTCTACAATCCCTCGAATATACATGTTTCCTAACTTGGTCTTAGTCTGCCCTTCAAATTGCGGTTCCTTGACTAAAACGGAAATTATTCCAACCATACCTTCTCTGATATCTTCACCAGTTAAATTAGCTTCATTTTCCTTTAAAAATCCGTTTTTTCTAGCATATTCATTGACTATCCTGGTTAAGCCATTTTTAAATCCTACTTCATGAGTGCCACCCTCTTGGGTTCTGATATTATTAGCAAAAGAATATAAGTTTTCACTATAGCCCCCATTGTATTGGATAGCTACTTCTACAATAATATCTTCTTTTTTAGTATCAAAATAAATAATATTATCATTAATAATTTCTTTATTTTTATTAACATATTTAACAAAATCAATTAAGCCTTCTGCATAATGCAGTTTCTTAATTAATTCTTCCCTTTCATCTTCAAAATGAATAGTAATATTCTTATTTAAAAATGATAATTCCCGCAAACGCTGAATAATAATAGGATTTTCAAAAACTATCGTATCAAATATAGTTTCATCAGGAATAAAATGAATAATAGTCCCTGTATCATTGGTTTCTCCTATTTCCTCCAACTTACTGACTGGAACCCCTTTTTCATATATTTGTTTGTAAATTCTACCTTCTCTTTTTATAATAATGCTCATTTGTGAAGATAAAGCATTCACAGCGGATAATCCAACCCCATGCAAGCCCCCCGAAGTACTATAATTACTACCTCCAAACTTACCTCCTGAATGAAGGGTAGTTAAAATAACTTCGACCGCAGGGATACCAGCCATAGGATGGGTATCTACTGGGATACCACGACCATTATCAGAGACCGTAACACTGTTATCCTTATGAATAGTAACAAAAATACTGTCACAGTATCCATCTACAGATTCGTCAATACTATTATCAACTATTTCAAAAACTAAATGGTGTAAACCCCTAGGACCAGTAGAGCCGATATACATTCCAGGCCGTTTTCTTACAGCTTCTAACCCTTCTAATACCTGAATATCAGAAGCATTATAAGTATTTTGACTATTGTCCAAAACTTAGACCTCCTTAAATTGGTTAAATGATCTTTTATATAAAGTCATAGATGAGATGGGAGATATATAGATATTATCATTACAAATAATTAAAGATTTTTCTTTATTTTTTTCACTAATTTTAACTAAATTTTTATTTTCCACAGCTAACTGGATAATATCTTCCATATCTTCAGATAGAGGTGATTCAATATTTATAATCGCAATAATACCCGTAGTTGATATAACATAATTATTTCCTAAATGAATATACATAGCTCTTTTACCTCCTAGACCAAACTACCATCAACTATAGAATCAAGATGTGCATCACCTATATTCAGCTTATCTATATTAACCGAAGTTAAGAAACTTTGATAATCTGCATTAATTAATAAATCCATTAATAATTGTCTTTTCTCATTATCAAGTTCAGCTAAAACTTCATCTAATAAAAATAAAGGATAAAATCCCATAATTTTTTTAAATACATATAATTCTGCTAATTTCATAGTAATAGCAATATTCCTCTGCTGGCCTTGTGAGGCAAAATTTCTTGCTATTCTATTATCTAGATAAATATGTAAATCGTCCAAATGTGGTCCAGCTACTGTACTCCTTCTACGCTTTTCGATAGTACTTTTTGCTTGTAATTGCTTAGCTAGCGAATTAATAAGTATATCCAAATTAATTTTATCACTATTAACTGGAAAAGATAGTGCATAACGGATTTTTAAATTATTAAGATTATTATTTATCTCTTTAAAAACTTCTTTAGCTATTTCTTCATAGATGGTAATAAAATTTAAACGAAGTAATATTAATTTACTAGCATTTTCTAGGAATAAATCATTTACAATAGTAAAATTCTTACTATTAGTTTGGTCATTTTTAAGTAATAAATTCCTTTTTCTTAGTAATTTACTATAATTATCTAAGATTAATTTATATTCAGCATCTAACTGTTTTAAAATAAAATCTAAAAAATACCGCCTTTTTTGCGGCGAGCCTTTTACTAAATATAAATCATCTGGAGTAAATAATACTACTTTTAGTAATTCGTCATTACTTAATGCTACTTTTTTATTATTAAGTTTCATTTCCTTACTTACATTAAGATTATAATTTAAAATTATATTATAATCTTTCTCTAAGCAATTATACTTCGCTCTTATTATATAATATAGGGCATCATAATTAATTAAGTCTTGATCGGTATTAGTCCGAAAAGAGCTATTTCCAGACATCATATAAATAGCTTCCAGTAAATTAGTCTTACCTTCGCCATTTTTACCTATAATTATATTTAAATGCGATATAGGCTGATATTCTAAACGCCTAATATTTCTAAAATTAGTAACCTTTAATTGGTCAATTTTCAAAGTGTTATACTCTACTCCTTTTAAATATTAGTCCTTAAAGGAACTAAAACATAAAGATAATTTTCATTCAAAGGATTTTTAACTACTGCAGGGCTTAAAGCACCAGATAAATCTATTATAATTTCTTCACACTCACTATCATATATTTTCGCAATATCTAAAAAATAATTAGTATTAAAAGTAATTTTTAAGTCAGTATCCCCTGAAATTTCATTAAATTCTATTATTTCTTGTATCTCTCCAATAACTTCAGAGTGTGCATTAACCATCACTTCTTTTTCATCAAATTGAAATTTTACATGTTGTATTTTAATTTTATCATCTAAAGGCATAAGCCTAGCTCTTTCTAAAGTAGTTACTAAGGTATTCGGATTAAATTTTACATTAGTAGTATATTTTTCTGGAATTACTTGTTCATAGTTAGGATATTGCCCTTCTATAAGTCGGGAAAATAATAAAAAATCAGCTTGGTAAAAGATAATGTTATTATCACTAAAGGCAATATTAATTATATCTTCCCCATCATCTAATAATCTTAATAATTCCTGAACGGTTCGATTAGGAATTATAAAATTAAAAGGTTCTATATCCTTATCTTCTAACATATAAGTATAATACGCTAAGCGATGTGTATCAGAAGCTATTATATTAAGTTTACCATTTTCAAGTATATCAAAAAGTACTCCTGTAAAGACAGGTCGAAAATGATTAGCTGCAGCTGCAAAGGCAGTTTTTCTTAAAGCTTCTTTTAAAATATTTTGCGGTAAGGTAAATTTAGCAGATAAATTTTGTAGGGGTAAACTAGGATATTCCTGAACATGAAATAAATTAATAATACCATTAGATCTGCCATATTTTATGTTAAGTCTAGTTGCCTTTTCATCTAGTTCTATGGAAATAGTAGTGTCAGGTAGTAATTTTATAAAATCAGCAAAGTAATGAGCATCTACCAAAACAGTACCTTCCTCAATTATATCAACTAAGTTAGTAGAAGTTTTTATACCTATTTCCATATCTGTAGCTGTCATAGTCAGCCCTGTTTCTTTACTAGCCTCTATTAATATACCAGATAATACGGGGGTAATATTTTTATTAGATGCTGCCCTGGAAACTAAGGTAGTTATGGTTGACAATTCTTTTTTTTCAATATTTAATTTCATATTGATTCCTCCTGCCCTTTATTTATTATATATTTATTAAACTTTAGTAGTAATAGTAGTAGGGACACTTAATATGTGGATAAGACTTCTAATACTGCTATTACCTTAATTTAATAGAGGTTGATAAGTATGTGGATAAAATTATTATTTTTCTTAATAAGGGTTGATAATTCTGGATAACTCTCCTATGGCAATTTTTAGTTCCTCATCTTCTTTTATTTGCTTATCTATTTTTTCGTATGCGTGTAAAATAGTAGTATGGTCACGACCTCCAAACTGATCACCTATTTGCGGATAGGATGCATCAGTTAGGTTGCGACATAAGTACATAGCTATTTGCCGAGGAAAGACTATTTGCTTATGTCTTTTTTTCGATAGTAGTTCATTCATTTGTACATCATAGTATTCGCATACAGTTTTTTGAATAGTTTCTATTGTAATTGTTTTGGGCCTAGGAGGGGGTAGTATATCTTTTAAGGCTTCGTTAGCGGTTGCCAAATTAAGTGGCATATCATTAACCGTAGCAAAGGCGGCAAATCTAATTAAAGCCCCTTCTAATTCTCTAATATTAGAATCTATGTAATTAGCAATATAATCTATAACATCGAAAGGTATATTAAGATTATCAAGTTGGGCTTTTTTCCTAAGTATGGCTATCCTAGTTTCTAGATCAGGTATTTGGATATCGGTTATCAAGCCCCATTCAAATCGCGACCGTAACCTATCTTCTAGAGTGGGAATATTCCTAGGTGGTCTATCACTAGAAATAACTAATTGTTTATTAGCATCATATAAGGTGTTAAAGGTATGGAAGAATTCTTCTTGAGTCCGCTCTTTTCCCGCTAAAAATTGTATATCATCTATTAATAAGACATCAATATTCCTATACTTTTGTCTAAAAACGGGTGTAGTATCATCCTTAATAGCACTAATTAATTCATTAGTAAATTGTTCAGAAGAAACATACATTACAGAATAAGTAGGATTTTTCTGTAATATTTTATGTCCAATAGCTTGCATAAGATGTGTTTTTCCTAAGCCTACTCCCCCATATATAAAAAGCGGATTATAAGCTTTAAAAGGAGATTCACCTACCGCATAACAAGCTGCATGGGCAAATCTATTGCTATTACCTACTACAAAGGTGTCAAAAGTATATTTGGAATTAAGCGAGTATGTCCGATCTTTTTCTATGATATTATCGGTAGTAAATATAATTTGCATATTTTGATTAGTTAAGGTACGAAACTTGGTTAAAATAGTTTCCAGGTAACGGGCTTCAATCCATTCCTTAGTCAGACTATTAGGTACAGTAATATATACTTTATCATTTTGATAAGTATTGTATTTAACTGTGGAAAACCAAATATCAAAACTAGTTGCACCTATCTCTGCTTTAATTTCATTTAATACTTTGTGCCAAATTACTGGATAGTCTAAGTCATAAGACATTAATATAAATCCTCCTGTTAGTATGTGGAAAACTAAATTGTTAATAACTATTATAGTTGTGGATTACTAGATTAGTAAGAGTGATATAATATAATTAGTTAATTAATAAAAACTAGCCTCATTTAAAAATTATAATATAATCATAGCAAATTTAGGCTTAAAATAGAAGTAATTATCAGCTATGCCTTGACAGGTACAGGCATTAGGGCATATTATTAAAAGGTATCGGAACTTTAAGGAGGATAATATAAAATGAAAAGGACTTATCAGCCCAAAAATAGGCAAAGAAAAAAAGAACATGGTTTTAGAAAAAGAATGTCAACTGCTAGTGGCAGAAAAATAATAGCTGCTAGAAGGAAAAAAGGTAGGAAAGTTTTATCTGCATAGGTCGTATTTAAGCGACCTTTTATTTTACTATTTTAAAAATTTGACCTAAGGTGTTTTAAAATGTTAGCTAAAAAATATAGAATTAATCAAAATAAGGAATATAATGCGGTTTTTAATGGTGGAGTTAAGGTAATAGGAAGATATATAATAGTCTATATATTAGCTAATAATTTGGATTATAATCGCTATGGCATTATTACTAGTAAGAAAATTGGCAATGCAGTTATTAGGAATAATGCCAAAAGAAAATTGCGTCATCTTATTAGAGATAACCTGCAAAATGTTAAAATGGGGCACGATGTGGTTATTGTTGCTAGATACACTATTAATGAGATAGATTTTAATTTATTAAAAGGCGACTTTAAGATAGTTTTAAGGAAATTAGGAATATGGTGCGTAGATTAGCTATTTTTTTAATAAAAGGATATCAAAAAATTACCCTGTTTAAAAAACCTTCGTGTCGTTTCTACCCTTCCTGTTCTAATTATTCAATAGAAGCATTAGAAAAATATGGTCTTATTAAAGGGGGATGGTTAGCTACAAAAAGAATTTTAAGGTGTCATCCTTTTAATGCAGGAGGATATGACCCAGTACCATAATTACTCATATTATTTTTTATAATAATTAGGATTAGGACAATTATTAGGGTAAAAGTTACTCATTCCAAGGAGGTGAAACCTGCTATAGACCGCTAAACGGCCAGCAGGGTTTAATTTGTGGCAATCTTTTGTACAATGGTTTGCTAGCGTTATTGAATTTATGTATGGTATTACTGCTAGTATTGGTATGCCTAACTATGGTTTAGCTATAATATTTTTAACGATTACGATTAAAATAATTCTTTTTCCGCTAACCCAAAAACAAATGAAATCAATGCGGGGTATGCAAGAAATACAACCTAAAATTAAATATATACAAGAGAAATATAAAGATGACCCGCAAAAAATGCAGGCAAAAGTTATGGAATTATACAAAGATAATGGGGTTAATCCTTTTGGAGGATGTTTACCATTATTAATCCAAATGCCTATTTTTATAGCATTTTATCAATCTTTGTACAAGTTTAATTTTGCTGTTGCAGAACATGCTAAGTTTTTATGGATTCAAGATATTGGGCAACCTGATACTTTTTATTTATTAGCCATTTTAGCAGCTGCCACTACTTATTTACAGCAAAGGGTATCTATGATTGATACTAAGGATCCTACCCAAAAATCAATGTTATATGTAATGCCTCTATTTATGGCTTGGATAGCCGCAACAATGCCAGCAGGGCTACCTTTATATTGGGTAACTTTTAATATTTTAGGGATACTACAACAGTTATATGTTAACTGGAGTAGTAGTAAGGCTAAATTAGATACAGGAACAGGCTTACTTGAGGAAGAGATAGTAGAAACGAAAACAGCTAAAGATGCTAAGGGTGTTAAAAAGGTTAAACAAACTAATCAACCTAAAAAAACCGAAAAAGCATCAGCAAATGAAGCAAAAAATGAAAGCAAGAATAATGCCCAAAAAAAAGTTAAGAAGGTTAATGATACAGGGAGGGACAAAGGAGGAAAGAAAAGTAATGGCACTCCAAATAGAAAAAAGGGGAAAAAGCGTTGATGAAGCTATAAAAAATGCTTTGGATGAACTTAACTGTACGATTGAAGATGTGATTATTGATGTTTTAGAAGAACCTAGTAAGGGATTATTAGGTATTGTTAAAAGACCTGCTATAATAAAAGTTACTTTACGAGAAAAACCTGAGGATAATGCCTTAAGGGTAGTGCAAGAATTATTAGCTAAAATGAATATCAACTACGAGATTGATAAGGTAGAAGTCAAGGATAATCAGGTTAGAATTAATTTTACGGGTAAGGATATGGGGCTATTAATAGGTTACAGAGGGGAAACTCTAAATGCCTTACAATTTTTAGCAGGATTGATTATTAATAAGAATAAGGAAGAAAGAATAAACCTTACTTTAGATGTAGAGGATTACAGAAAGAAAAAAGAAGAATCATTAGAAGCTTTGGCCATAAGATTATCTAATAAGGTAAAAGAAACGAGAAAGAATGTAATAATGAGGCCAATGAATTCCCAAGAACGACGCGTTGTCCATACGGTTTTACAGGGCGACCCTAATGTTTCTACATATTCAATGGGTGATGAGCCTAATCGCAAGGTGGTAATAGCGTTTAAAAAATAGTATTTTATAAAGACCTATTTATTAGGTCTTTTTTTATGGGTAAAATAAGCATAAGAGCTTCTTAAAATAAATGATATAAGAATTAGGATGTGAGTATTTTGCTTTATGATGATATAGCTGCTATTGCTACCCCTCCAGGTGAAGGGGGCATATCCATAGTGAGGTTAAGTGGTTATAATGTAATTTCTAAAGCTAATAAGATATTTAAAGCTTATAAAAAAGAAAAAGAACTTACTAATCAGGCTGCTTATACTTTAACCCTAGGTTGGATAATAGATGAAGAAGGCAATATTCTTGATGAAGTTTTAGTTACCATTATGAGAAGTCCCCATAGTTATACAGGTGAAGATGTAGTAGAGATTAATTGTCATGGGGGCTCTATTCCTGCCAGAAGATGTCTAGAGGAAGTATTGAAAACTGGGCTTAGGTTAGCTGAACCTGGAGAATTTACTAAAAGGGCTTTTTTAAATGGTCGTTTAGATGTTAGCCAAGCGGAAGCTGTTATTGAAATAATTAGATCTAAAACTGATAAAGGACTTAAACTAGCCCTTAACCAACTTACGGGTAAGAATAGTCTTATTTTTAACCGCTTAGAAGATGACTTAATTAGGGTTAATGCTATGGTGGAAGCTAGCCTAGACTTTCCCGATGATGTGGGGGATTTAGATACTGCGGAAGCTTTAGGCTTAATTAATAATGTTTTAATTAACATTGACAAATTGTTACTAGCGGGGGAAAGGGCTAATATATATCGAGAAGGTATTGATATAGCTATATGTGGTAAGCCCAATGTCGGTAAATCTAGCCTTCTAAATGCCTTACTTAAAAAAGAGAAGGCGATTGTTACTAATATTCCTGGTACTACGAGGGATGTAATTGAAGATTTTATTAATATTAAGGGTATTCCAGTTAGACTAAGGGATACTGCAGGTATTAGGCTAACGGATGATCTGGTAGAAAGGATTGGAGTAGAAAGGTCTAGGCAGGTCATCTTAGATGCTGAATTAGTCATATTTATATTAGATGTTGAAACGGGTATTACGGTAGAGGATAAAGAAATTTTTAAGGCTATTGATAATAATAATGTTATTGTCTTAGTTAATAAAGAGGATGTGGAAGCAAAAAGAATTACTGACGGGGAATTAACAGATTTATTCGGTGACACTAAAATTATTAGGGGCTCGGTTAAGGAAGATATTGGCTTAGAGGAATTAGAAAAAACCATTGAGGATCTAGTTTTAAGTGGGGATGTTTTGTATGATAATGAGGAAATTATGATTAATCTGCGACAAAAGAACGCTCTATTAAAGGCGAAGAAGTATTTGACTGATACTCTGGTACTTATAGAGGATCTTCCTCTTGATTGTATAGGGGTGGATGTCTGGGGGGCCTTAGAGGCTATCGGAGAAATTACAGGTAAAAGTCTTAAAGAAGAAGTTATTGATCGCATATTCACCGAATTTTGTATTGGAAAATAATTTTATGGCTAGTAAATAGGAGGCAGAAATGGTTATTTATGAAGCTGGTGCTTATGATGTAATTGTAATAGGGGCAGGTCATGCAGGTTGTGAAGCGGCCTTAGCTGCTGCTCGCTTAGGCTGTAATACTTTGTTAATTACGCTTAGCATGGAAGGAATAGCTTTAATGCCTTGTAATCCTTCTATAGGTGGACCTGCTAAAGCTCAACTAGTAAGAGAAATAGATGCTCTGGGCGGTGAAATGGGCATTAATATTGATAAAGCTAATTTACAAGTAAGAACCATTAATACTGGTAAGGGGCCTGCAGTTCAAGCGATTAGAGCCCAAGCTGATAAATACGAATACCATCAGGTTATGCTTAAAACGCTACTAACGGAAAGAAACCTGCATGTTCTGATGGCAGAAGTGGAAGAAATAGAAGTAAGTAATTATAAGGTTACTAGTATCATCACGAAAACTGGGGCGAGATTTCTTACTAAGGCGATTGTAGTCACATCAGGTACTTATCTGAAGGGTAGAATAATAGTGGGAGATGTAGCCTTTGATGGTGGACCTGGTAATCAATTCCCTGCAGTAAGATTATCAGACTGCTTAAAAGAATTAGGCTTTACTATGGGCCGCTTTAAAACGGGTACTCCCCCCCGTATAGACAGAAAAAGTGTAGATTTTTCTAAAATGGTTGAACAACCTGGTGATGACATGGATTTACGCTTTTCTTACATTACTGAGCCTAATCAGCGTGAACAATTATCTTGCTGGCTTACCCATAGCAATACGAAAACCCATGCCTTAGTAATGGATAACTTAGATAGGGCCCCTATGTACACAGGGGCTATTACAGGAAAAGGTCCTCGTTATTGTCCCTCTTTTGAGGATAAAGTAGTGAGATTTTCTCATAAGGATTCCCATCAACTATTCATTGAGCCTGAAAGTAGAACTACTGATGAAATGTATATCCAGGGCCTAAATACTAGTTTGCCCGAAGATGTGCAAATTCAGGTATTACATTCTATAAAAGGGCTAGAAAATGTCCGCATTATTAGGACAGGTTATGCGATAGAATATGACTATATATTACCTTCCCAACTTAAACTTACTTTAGAAACGAAAAATATCGCAGGTCTTTTCACGGCGGGGCAGATTAATGGTACTTCTGGCTACGAGGAAGCCGCAGCCCAAGGCTTAATAGCTGGGATTAACGCGGCCTTACAAGTACAGGAAAAAGAGCCTTTTGTCTTGAAAAGAAATGAGGCCTTTATCGGGGTATTAATTGATGACTTGCTAACGGGAGAAATAGATGAACCCTATCGTTTGCTTACTTCTAGGGCGGAGTATAGATTACTATTAAGGCAAGATAATGCTGATTTGCGATTAACAGAAATAGGCAGAAAAATAGGCTTAGTAGATGATTATCGCTGGCAGATTTTCCAACAGAAAAAAGCTGAACTAGAAGAAGAAATTGACCATCTAAAAAAAACCACCTATACTCCAGCAGATAACTTTATGACCGATTTTCTTAAACAGAAGGATAGTGCAGCTCTAAAAGATCGCACATCCTTATGGGATATCTTAAAAAGACCTGAAATAACGGTTAATGACTATATTAACTTAGGTCTAATTAACACACAGACCCCTAGTATTTTAGAACAAATTCAAATTCAATCTAAATATGAAGGTTATATTAACAAACAAGCTGACCAAGTTAAAAAGTTTCTTAAAATGGAGAATAAAAAGATTCCTCTAAATATTAAATATGAAGAAGTGATGAGCCTATCTAATGAAGCTACCCACAAGTTAAATCAAGTTCGCCCTACATCCATTGGACAAGCATCTAGGCTTTTTGGGGTTAATCCTGCTGACATTAATGTTTTATTAATATATTTAGAAAAAGAAAAGAGGAAATAAGAAAGCTATATGGAATATAATGTAAATAAGTTCAAAAATATTTTATTAGCAGAAAACCAGAAATATAACTTGGTAAGTAGAAGGACTATTGCTACCGATATTGATAAACATATTGAAGATAGTTTAGCAATCTTAAATTACGAATTATTAGATGAAAAGGATGTAGTTGATATTGGTAGTGGGGCGGGGTTTCCTGGCCTTATTTTAGCCATTTTAGCAGCTAATAGCCATTTTACTTTATTAGAATCAGATTTAAAGAAGAGTAATTTTTTAAAGCTGCTAGCAAGCGAATTAAGTCTAGCAAATGTTACGGTGATTAAGGACAGGGTGGAACAAATCGGTAAAGACAGCATATATCGTGAAAGGTTCGATATATGTACAAGTAGAGCAGTAGCTCCTATTAATGTAATGTTGGAATACGGTTTACCTCTTTTAAAGGTAGGGGGCGAAATCTGCTTATGGAAGGGTCGCAATTATCTTAAGGAGTTAGAAGAGGCGGAAAATGCCCTAGCTATCCTTGGGGGTGAGCTGACAACTGTCCATAGCTATAAGCTAATGAATGATGAAGAAAAGGATAGGGTTCTTGTCGTAATAAAAAAACTTACTCATACTCCTGATAAATATCCTAGAAGGGTAGGAATACCAACGAAAAGGCCATTATAGAGGGGGGAGCTATATGGTTCGTAAACAGTTAGAAAAGTTATGGGGAAAAAATAGTTATGGGCTTAGGGTATCCCATATTCCTGTAGAAAAGATTAGTTTTAACCCTTTTCAACCTCGTAAAATAATAGATGGGCAGGAATTAAAAGAACTAGCCGAATCGATAAAATACTATGGCATAATCCAGCCTATTATAGTTAGACCAGATGGCGACAATTATCAAATAGTAGCAGGAGAAAGAAGGTACAGGGCCATTCTTTTGCTAGGACATAAGGAGATACCTACTATAATTCAAAACATGGATGATGAGAAAGTGGCGGCAGTTTCGCTCATTGAGAACTTACAAAGGAAAGAATTAAATTACTTTGAAGAAGCTTCTGCCTATAATGTATTAATTAATGCCTTTGGTCTTACCCAAGAGGAGTTAGCCAAAAGGATAGGTAAAAGCCAATCAGCTATAGCTAATAAACTTAGACTATTAAAACTTCCAGTAGAAGTTAGAGCCAAAATTACGGCACAAATTACCGAAAGACATGCTAGGACCCTATTAAGGCTGAATAACCCAGAAATCCAGCTAAAAGTCTTAGACGAAATTATAGATAAGGAGTTAACCGTTAAGGAGACTGAAGAATTAGTAGAAAAACTTAGCTACAATAATATTCCTATGGAACAGATTAACACAGAACCTGCACAAAACATATCTATGATCATAAAAGATGCCCGTATTTTCTTAAATACTATTAAAGAAACGGTGAAAAGAGCTAAGGGTACAGGTATAGATATACTTATGGTAGAAAACGATTATGAGGATAATTATGAATTAGTAATCAAAATAGCTAAGAATAAAAGAAAACTTAAAACTAGTTAAAAAAAAGGGGGTTTTTACCCCCTTTTAATATTTTTACATACCAGGCATTTTGGTAAAAACACCTCTTGGGTCAACTACATTACGCAAAATGTTTAGAACTTCATCAGAAGGTGCTTCAATATAATGTATTTCATCTGGAACAATTAATTCAAAACCTGTACAAGCTTGGGCTATTTCTACTGTCATACCAGGGTTTAAGCCTTTGATACGCATTTTCTTACTAATGGGATCAAAATCATAAACACCTACTTGGGTTATAACAGCAGTAGGCCCACCTAATAAGCCCGCTTTCTCCCTAGTATCCCCACCTTCGAGGTAGCCAGGAGTAGTAATAAAGTCAACTTTGGCTGGGAAGCGGTCAGGAGTTTGTAATCCAACTAATACGGAGTTTTGAGTTAAGGAACCAATGTCATTTCCCCCTCCACTACCAGGTAGGATGGATTTTAGATTTTCATAGCTACCTATAACGGAAGTGTTGACATTACCATACATGTCAATTTGAGCTCCACCTTGGAAAGCTATATCAACATAACCGATGGCACATTGTCCGAAAGAAATAGACATTTCCATAGACATAGGGGATTTTCTAAATGTAAAAGGACACCCTACTGACCATGGCATATCACCTTCTAGTGGGTCTTGCCCACCACTTTCATAAACCATCGTAATATTTTTAGCATGAGTCTTTTTAGCTAGCATGCCTCCTACCATAGGAAGCCCAGTTCCGACATAAACGATTTGACCATCTACAATTTCCAAAGCAATATTATAAGCTAACATTTCTAATGGATTAGCTGGTGCTACAGCAGTCATCATTATACCCCCTTTTTAATCCCATTTTGGTATTACTTCTTGGTAATTAAAATCAACTAAGGAATCGTCTATAATCAGTTGAGCAGCTTCCATTTGACGGCGTGCCTCATTAATAAAACGAATTCCTCCTAGTTTTTCTATGAATTCAAACTGATCTTTAGTGGAAAATACCCAATTGTCGAAGAAATCTTGACAGTTTTCTTCGGTTGGTGTCGCTATGCGAACTAACCACTCCCACCATTCACGAGACCAGTAGTAATGACCAGGACAACACCCAGGTAAAGCCCCATAAGGTAACTCAACCACAGCATCAACATACCAGAAAGGTATGGTACCTGTGCTATTTTCCCTTAAGGTCATTTCGGGTACAATTTTTTCTGCAGTAATAATTACTTTGCGGCAGGCTGCTGATAAGGCAATATCATTAATAGCAGGTCCTTCGATAACAGCATTACCATAGCGGTCTGCTTTTTGTACATGAATTATACAAACATCAGGAAATAGTGCTGGAATAAGAGCCACTGGTGAATTATCTGCACCAACTGGACTATCAATAACCTTTATATAAGGGTTTTGTTTTAGCATATCTGAGCCTAGAACCTGCTTAGATGCTATAAAGGGGGCTCCTAATTGGGCAGCCTTAAAACCTAATGCCATTGAACCATGGCTCCACAAGGATACAAGTTCAGCTCTATTGGTTTTAATCATACGGGCAAAGTTTTTGTCATTACCTCGCATTTCTACACCTATGTAGGATAGATGGAGTGCATAAACAGCACCAAAAGTCATTAAGTATGAACAGTTTGACATAGGTGAACCAATTCCAACCATATTCTTCTTTTTTTGTCTAAGTATTTCAAAATACGATTGTATAGGGGATCTTACATAGGAAAAGCCAGTTTCAGCTAAGATATCGCCATCCTCGACATAAGCTGCAATAGCTTCATTTAAAGACATTCTTTTATCTTTCTTAGAACGGTCTTTGTTTAAATGAAATTCACGAGCGCCTTTATAATCTACTAGGCGATTCATTTGCTCTTCAGTTGCAAAACGATAACTCATTAAATCTAAACCTCCCTCAATTTTTATTTATATAAGGTTCTGTATAAAAAGTTCACCCCCCCAGTAAGAATAAAAAATAAAACTATAAACTTAATGATAAATAAAGATGATAAAAAAGACAAGGTGTTATATATATAACAGCGTGTAATAATTATATTATATTATTAATTTATTTATAAGCTTATTAAATATTTAAATAAATAAATATATGAAATTGACTTTTTACAAAAGCTAAAAAAACTTATAACTAAGCTTTAAAAGATTGCTGTTACTAGGCTAATGTATTACGATCTAGTTAAGGATTTAAAAAACATATTTCAATTTTAACCACCTGAGACCATAAAGTGAAAGATGCCTAATTACTATAATAAAATTTTTAAAAATAAAAATGAAGGTGATAGATTAAAGTGAATTATATTGGTTCAAAACTGTCATTATTAGATTTTTTAGAAGAAACTATAGCCAAGGTTACAGGACATAAAACAGGGAAGAAACTAGTTTTTGCGGATTTATTTGCTGGAACAGGTATAGTAGGGACGACATTTAAGAAAAAAGGATATACGGTAATCGCGAATGATATTCAACATTATAGTTATGTATTAAATAAGCATTATATTGAAAATAGCCCACCTTTAGATAAGAGCTTATTAGGGCATTTGAACTCTTTGGCAGGAATTGATGGATTTATTTATAATAATTATTGTTTAGGCTCAGGAAGTGGTAGAAATTATTTTACAGACTATAATGGCAGAAAGTGTGATGCTATAAGGCAGGAAATAGAACAATTATATGCTAAAAAAGAAATAAGCGAATCAGAGTATTACTTCTTTCTAGCTAGTTTAATCAACTCTATAGATAAGTATGCTAACACAGCCTCTGTGTATGGGGCATTTTTAAAACATATTAAAAAATCCGCAGCGAGAAAGTTCCATTTAGAGTTACTACCTGTTATTGATGGTTGCAAAAATGGTAGGGTATATAACCACGATGTTAATGACCTAATCCAAAACATATCAGGGGATATTCTATATTTAGATCCACCCTACAATGCTAGACAATACTGTACTAATTATCATGTCTTAGAAACTATTTCTCGTTATGATAATCCGACTTTATATGGTAAAACTGGTTTAAGGGAGTATGCCGAGCAAAAAAGTGCTTTCTGTTCTAAGAGGACGGTAGAAATTGTTTTTGAAGACTTGATAGCTAAGGCGGATTTTGACTATATTTTCTTAAGTTATAATAACGAGGGGCTTATGAGCATAGATAATATTAGGGCTATTATGGAAAAGTATGGTCAGTATGACTTATTTACTACTGATTATCGAAGATTTCGAGCGGATAAAGAGGAAAGCAGAAACCACAAGGCTTCAGCTACTTTAGAATACCTCCATTGTCTTATCAGGAATTAGGTGGTGATTATATGGCAAAATATAATGATTTGGATATGAAAAGTTGGAAACAGTATGAGGATATTTATACAGATTCTTTATGGATAATAGAAAAAAGAGATAATTCTGGTGCCCATAAGGGAGATTATCATGGTAACTTTATCCCGCAAATACCTAATCAACTTTTTCGTAGATATACAAAAATGCAAGATTGGATTCTAGATCCTTTTATGGGTAGTGGCACTTCAATTATCGAAGCCCAAAGATTAGAACGCAACTACATAGGTATAGAGTTAGATGTGGATGTGGCAACTGCAGCTAAGGATAGAATACTAAATGGAGAAAATATTAATCTGACCACAGGTAAGGTATGCATAGGCGATAGTAGGACTTTTAATATAGCTGGAATACTAGATGAAGTGGGAATTAATAAAGTCCAATTCGTAATCTTGCATCCTCCTTATTGGGATATTATTAAGTTTACTGAACATAAGAAGGATTTATCAAACACTAAAACTATAGAAGAATTTCTGCAGGGTTTAGGGGAGATCATCGATAATACTTGCCAGCATTTAGAAAAGGATCGCTACTGTGCCCTAGTCATGGGTGATAAATATGCCAATAAGGAGCTAGTGCCTTTAGGTTTTCGGACTATGAATTTATTTTTAGAGCGGGGTTTTATCTTAAAGGCCATTCTAGTTAAGAATTTTGAGGAGACTCGGGGTAAGGCTAATCAAAGGGCAATTTGGCGTTATCGGGCTTTAGCAAGTGATTTTTATATATTTAAACATGAATATATTTTTGTATTTAAAAAGGTAGAATAATTAGCCTACCTTTTTAAACTACTAGATGATTTTGATAAAGTTGATATGATTATTGCTTATAGTAAATCCGATATATTCTAGGGGGCTTACAAGAGTATGGGGGTGGGGGCTAGGATAACTAGCCTTACTAGCTTGGCTTAGAAAACTAGTATTATTTGTACTTAGAGCAATTATGGAGGGAATTATGTGTATTCTTTTTCCTAAGTGCAGGTAATTAGGAATCACATAATCATTAACCCATTCAATATACCAGGGAATTTGCACATCTATAATATCCTGATATGGTTCTACACATTTTAATTCTATAATCTTAAAATAAATATCCGTTTCTGACTCTTGTTTTACTAGGATATCAATTCGCTGCATACCTACTCCACAGGATACTTCATTACCTATCCAAGGCTTAATATTAGGCTGGGGTAAAAGCAGACTATTTAAGGGTAAGGTATCATAATTTTGTAATATGTAGGCTTGCAGATGGACTTCAAAGGCATTATGGCGGTTAGCCTTATGTATTAAGCGAGCGGTAATATCTAAGGAGTCTTGTCTGCCTTGGTAATTAGGCTGAATATTACAGGGAACTATGCTATCCATAGGGGCGGCAAAGGAAAAAGAAGGAGAGTTAAGTGGGCTTTGATTATTTTTAGCCTTTAACTTAGCAAGTAAATCATTAAATTCATGCTCCATAATCATAGTACAGCCTCGATTACCCTTTAATTTACGATAAATTAAGCTCCAACATAATTGGTAGGGGTGATTTTTGCCATCTAAGCTATCAAGGTATTCGTGTTCGGTAATACCTAAGGGGAAGACCATATCGGGTTCAATTTCAATCCGAAAGGATAAACCCTTTCTTAAATCGACTTTTAGATAATTATCCTCATCATTTTCATCGAAAAAGGCTCTTGAGGCAGCCTTAAAAATTCCAAAAAACATGCCTTGTCTTTGAGTGGTGGCCTGTAAGTAAAATATTATTTTATCCCCTAGCCGAATTTTAGAAACATCGGCAATCATACCCACTAAATTTCTTTCAGTCGTACTATGTATAGCAGAGGTAGAGGGATTGTCCAAAAAGACACTCAACCTATCTTGGGCACCAGTCCCCGCAAATAAATATTCTAAGTGATATTTAAAGGTATTTTCATCAACAATAAAGACATGATACATATAATTCACCCCTGTGATTAAATATAAAGGTATAGTCGTATTTTACGACTATACCTTTAAAATACAAATACTATATTTAATTATACTTAGAATAAGATTTATTTAAAATATTATATAGAGATTAATTATTGAGGGGGAAAGGTGATAAACATTTTCTGAGGATCAACTTCTTCCCTTAATAATCTTAAATCTTCTGCAGTTGGAATTGGCGTAACTGGTATTTCATCCTCGGGAACTAATAATTCAAAACCCGTACAAGCTTGAGCAATTTCTACTGTCATACCTGGATGAAGTGATTTTATCCTCATTCTTTTTGATTCTGGTTCAAAATCATATACTCCAACTTGGGTAATTACTGCCACAGGTCCATTTCCTAGTAAACCAGCTTCCCTACGGGTATTTCCCCCTGTAAGATGACCTGGACTAGTCATAAAATCAAGCTTAGCTGGGAATTTTTCTGGGGTTTGTAAGCCCACTATAATAGAATTTTCGGTTAGAGATGATAGGTCGTTTCCTCCCCCACTACCAGTAAGCCTAGCTTTGGGTTTATTAAAATCACCTATAACATGGGTGTTTAGATTTCCATACATATCTATTTGAGCAGCCCCTTGGAATGCTACATCTACAAAACCATTAGCAGCTTGAGCAAAGGATAAAGACATTTCCATAGTAAGAGGAGCTTTTCTCCAAGTTACGGGGTCGGCTACTGACCAAGGCATAGGTCCTTCAATAGGATCTTGTCCGCCACTTTCATAAACTAATGTAATATTTGGTGCGTGGGTTTTTTTAGCTAAAATGGCACCCACCATAGGTAAACCTGTGCCGACATATACGATTTGCTTATCTTCAATTTGTTTAGCAACCACAAAGGCTAACATTTCTAAAGGATTAGGTTGTGCCTTACTCATTAAATATACCTCCTTGCTAGTCCCATTTTGGAATAACGCTAGTGTAACTAAAGTCAACACCATCGTCTTCATAGGTTAAATTAGATGCCTTTTCTAGTTTTCTATGCTGTTCAATCCAGCGAACTCCACCCAATTTTTCCACAAATTCTAACTGGTCTTTACAATCGAAAACCCAATAATTCCAGAAACTATCCCGGGCTTCGTCTGATTTGCCTGATAAGGTTATTCTAATTCCCCACTCCCAGAATTCACGGGACCAATAGTAGTGGCCTGGACAATTACCTGGGGCGGCTCCAAAGGGCAAGTCAACTACAGCATCCACGAACATAAAAGGAATAATATTTCCGCCAGTGTTATTCCTTAGGTCTGATTCTGGCACTATTTCTTCTGCGGTAATAATTACCTTACGGCAGGCAGAAGCTAAGGCAATGTCATTTACGGAAGGACCGTAAATCCTAGCGTTTCCGTACTTATCTGCTTGTTGAACATGAATAAAAACTACATCAGGATGTAAGGCAGGTACTAAACACACAGGGTCTTTGTCCTTTTTAAAAGGATTATCAACTACTTTTACATAAGGGTTATGATTAATCATATCACTAGCTAACATAGACTTAGAGGCTAAATAGGGAGCACCTATTTGGGCTGCCTTAAAGCCTAAAGCCATTGCACCGTGGCTCCATTCAGAAAGGATATCAACTTTTTTCTGCTGCACAGAGATACTATATGATCTATCTGTACCTCTCATTTCGGCTCCTAAATAAGAATTATGTGAGTAGGAAAATACTCCATAAGGAATGCCATAACTATGGTTCGTATTAGGTGAACCAATTCCTTGTAGTCCTTTTTTTCCTTGTCTCATTACTTCAAATAAGGCTTGAAGTGGAGTCCGAACATAGCTAAAACCACTATCTGCATAAATATCCCCATCAGACACATACTCGGCGACCGCTTCCTTAAGTGTCATCCTCTTGTCAACTTTGGCCCGCTCTTTTTTCAAGTTGCCTTGACGAACTGACTCCGTATCAATAAGGCGATCCAGTATTGAAGGGTCTTTGATTTGCAGATTTTCTAGAGCAACTGGATTGTACTCAAATTTCGACTTCATTCTAATCCCCCTTACCATATATTTACTATTTTATGTCGATTATAAATAAAGATAAGTCGTAATATTCTACACATAACGACATAAATAACTATGTAACGACATAAATAAATAACAAACATCTATATTATATTCCAATCTTAGATAACATGGAAGGGGGAAATACATTATTAAAGATTAGCAAAACTCGGTGAAATGGGAAGAGTGCTAAAAATAATACAATTTCGACAATTTACTTAACTGGGATATTATGGACCAGATTATAATGCTGTCAAAAATATAAAATTATAGTCCTTAAAAATAATTTTGCCTAAGTTAAGTTTTTAGCCTAGGGCTAAGCTAATTGTGTCTGATTTTATATTTATGGCAGGATTTTCTTTTGATTTCAGAGAATATAACTAAGGCAGAGTTAAGAAAGGTGGACAGGTAATGGGGAAGATTATTAGCATTGCTAACCAAAAAGGTGGAGTAGGCAAGACTACTACTGCCATTAATTTGGCCGCATACATTGCAAATTATAGTTATCGAGTTTTATTAATAGATATTGATCCACAGGGTAATGCTACTAGTGGTGTAGGAATTAATTATAGAAAACCAAAATATTCATCTTATAATTTATTAACTGAGCAATTATCTGCTGAAAAGGCTATAATTACTACAGAGTTTCGTAACTTGGATATTATTCCCGCAAATATTGAACTGGCAGGGGCTGAAATAGAATTAGCCCTTATAGATGAAAGGGAAAGGGTTCTGCAAAATGCCTTAAGGCCTATACAAAATAAGTATGATTATATATTTATAGATTGTCCACCATCATTGGGGCTTATTACAGTTAATGCTTTGACAGCTAGTCATTCTATAATTATACCTTTACAATGTGAATACTATGCCTTGGAAGGCTTAAGCCAACTATTAGACACTATAAAATTAGTTAGAAAAAGATTAAATAAAGATTTAAAAATTGAAGGGATTTTATTTACTATGTTTGATGGCAGGACTAACCTAGCTATACAAGTAGTAGATGAGGTGAAAAAACATTTTGCTAGGGAAGTTTATAAAACCATTATTCCTCGAAATGTTCGATTAAGTGAAGCACCAAGTCATGGTAAGCCGATACTATATTATGATGATAAATCAAAAGGTGCTGGGGTATATAAGGAACTTGCAATGGAGGTATTACAGCGTGGTTAAAAAAGAAAGGGGATTAGGCAGGGGATTAGATGCACTGTTTTCTAACTCTGCTCCTTACAGCGATAGTGAAGAAATAAACCAAATTGATATGGACTTAATACTGGCTAGGGAAAACCAACCCCGGCAAAATTTTAACGAGGAATTACTGGAGGAATTAGCTACATCTATAAAAGAGCATGGCTTATTGCAACCTATTTTAGTAAGGCCATTAGGAGAGCAATACGAAATTATAGCTGGGGAAAGACGGTATCGGGCAGCAAGAATAGCCGACTTGGAAAGCATACCTGTAATAATTAAAGATATTACCGATGAGGAGGCCTTTGCTATAGCCTTAGTAGAAAATCTACAAAGAGAAGATTTATCAACTATAGAAGAAGCTAGGGCATATAAAAGTATGCTTAACAGTCTTAACTATACCCAAGAAGAAATAGCCCAAAAAGTCGGTAAAAGTAGGGCTTATATAGCTAATACCCTAAGAATGTTGAATTTACCCCCAAAAATTCAGCAAATGCTCGAAGACAAGCTTTTAACTCCAGGACATGCCCGCACCTTACTAACTCTTACGGATGCCAAAGAACAGATTAAATTAGCAAACAAGATTATTGATCAAAAAATAACAGTTAGGGAAGCTGAACAAGAAGCAAGTCGCCGCAAAATACATCAAACAACTAAGCCTGTAGAGATTATAGAGTTAGAAGACATTTTACAGAAGCATTTTGCGACTAAAGCCGAAGTAGTAGTAAAAAAACAGGGAGGAGCTATTCAAATACCATATTATGATGAAGATGATTTGGAAAGAATAATAGATTTGCTAGGAATAACCTTATAATAAATGTTTCACGTGAAACATTTATTATAAGGTTACTTAAACATATACTTTTCAAAATGAACTTATATGTTTATTATCTACTAATAAATGTGCATAATAGACATAGAACATTAATTATCAATAATGGGGATAGACATGATTAAAACACTTTTTAATAACTTGGACGAAAAAAAGAAAAAAAGAAATAACAAACAATTAACCTTCTTAGTAATACCTGAGACTACAAGTAAGACTTATAGGTTCAATATATCAACAAGGCTGATAAAATCGACCCTTGCTTTGGTAAGCATATTAATATTAATCACAGTAAGTATTAGTATATTATTTTATGGATCGAGGCTAGAAATAAGTGGTGTAAATGAACTGAAGAGGGATAATGCAAGTAAAGCGGAAGCCATAGAACTACTAAACAACGAGATAGAATTAATAGAAGCCCAAAAAGAACAGATAACGAAAAAACAAAATGAAATTAAGAAACTAATGGGAATTAAAGAAGATGAAATTAATGAAGTGAAGTCTAGTGAAGGTGGACAAGGTGGAGCAGATATTAAAGAGTATCCTAAAGAACAAGTAGAAGTGCTAAATAGGCTTCAAGATATTAAAACTTATTTAAATCGTCAAGAACAAGAATTAGATGAGTTAATAGCCCAAGTTGACAATAAGAAGGAATATTTTAGATCTATACCTAACCAGTGGCCAGTTACAGGGGATATAACTTCACCCTATGGTTGGAGGAAGTCACCATTTGGAGGTAGAAGTCAGTCCTTCCATGATGGCATTGATATAGCTAATAATGTGGGTACAGAAATTGTGGCAGCGGCCGATGGAAAAGTGATTTTTTCTGGATATCAAGCAGTATATGGCAGAACGGTTATAATTGACCACGGTTATGGTTTTAATAGTAAATATAGCCACAACTCAGCACTACTTGTAGAAGAAGGAGATAGGGTTAAAAAAGGCGATGTAATAGCAAAACTAGGTAATACTGGCAGAAGCACAGGACCTCACTTGCATTTTACGGTAACTAAGTGGGGGGTTACTCTTGACCCATTAATATATTTACCATAATCTTAAGATCGTATAGGAGGATGGCGTAATGAGGAAAAAGCGGAATACTAGTTTTCAGGATATAGAAAGTGTTATTTCAACTGGTGTAGAAATTAAAGGGGAAATTAACTCTAAAGGCTCGCTTAGAATAGATGGTAAGGTAGAAGGCAAACTGGATATATTAGGCGACATTGTCTTAGGGGAAAAAGGCTATATTAATGGAGAAATTAAGACCGAAAATATCATCTTGGCTGGGAAAATTGAAGGAAATGTATATGCAAAAAACCGTTTAGAAATTACAGCTAGCGGCACACTTTACGGTGATATTACTTGTAATACCTTAATTGTAGAAGAAGGTGGCATTCTCGAAGGAAAAACTAAGATGACTAAAATTAATGAAAAGTCGGAAGTGGGTAAATTGACTGATTTTAAAAAAAGCAAGGCATAGGCTAAGAATTTTTGCATAAATTTGATATAAGTCAATTTGTTTTTTATAGAAATAGTTTATGCTAAAACCAAAAGCGGAAAGGGGTTTTAGTATGACCAATGTGACCTTTGCAGAACTTGTTAAAGAAGAATTTCCTATTATAGGGCAATATACCCCCGTATTAGTAAGGGTTCATGGGGAGGCTCATCCTGAATTAGCCAGTGTTTTAGAAGTCTTTAAGAAGATAAATAAGGCCGCTAATGAAAAAAACCTGGATGAACTAGAGTTAAGAGCAAATTTTCAAAAGTTAAGGGAGATTACTCAGGATTATTCACTACCTAGTGATGCCTGTGAGACTTACATTGAAACATATAATATGCTAGCTAGGGCAGATAAGACATACCATCTGGAAAACAATTAGGATAAAGCACAAGGAATGTGTATAAGGGGAAGCTTGAAAAGCACCCCTTTTTTTATGCTTTTTAATTTAAGGTTAAAACTGAAAGTAAATAAAAGAAGCTGTATTCTTTTGCAAAAAAAAGTGCTACTACAACTATTATAATAGTATATGCTAGAGCCCTAAAAGGGTATTTTTAACTAATAATTCTATGGATAATAATTGTTAAATATAATACCAAAAAAAGGGATTAGAAGCATTTAACAAAACAACTGACCATTAATTTGCTTTTTGCTAACTAAATTAAGTTCGCTATGGCTTAATAGGAAAGGACATTCATATTATCCTAGAATATCTTAGTCAATGCTGTTATATTAATTAATAACAGGATGCGGTGCTATAATAGTAAATTGTAAATTGAAATTAGTAATAAAAAGGGAAAAGTAAAGGGTGAATTGAGGATGAAAGAACATACCAGGAGTATGGCGGATGAGTTGTTGGATACTTTTGAATTTGCACATTTGTTAAATGACGAGCAGTTGCATAACCTAATTACACATTCTGATATCCAAGAAGTTGAGGCAGGGACGATAATAGCTGAAAAGGGATCTTATTGTCATGGTTTGGCCTTATTATTATTTGGTCAGCTAAGGGTAGCGGTGAATTCTATAGATGGACGGGAAGTAACTATTTATAATATTAGTAAGGGGAGAGTCTGCCCTTTGTCTGCTGCTTGTGTCTTAGGGGATTTTAAAGGAAATGCGGTAACGGTTTCTGCTAAGACTGATGCGAGGGTCATTTGGGTTATGCGGGATTTTTTTGTCCGTTCTTTTGCCGAGGCGGAACCTTTTTATAGGTTTGTTATCGGGGATATTTCCAACCGCCTTTTTGAAGCGACTGAGGTACTGGATAATATTGCTTTTGTTTCAGTAAAAAAAAGGTTGGCTCAGTTGTTAGTTACGAACAGTAGGGCTGGCAAGGCTCCTATATATATAACCCATGAGGAAATAGCTAGGGAATTAGGAACGGCTAGGGAGGTAGTTAGTCGTGAATTAAAAGGCTTTGAACGGCTGGGCTTACTGGCATTATCCCGTGGACGCATAGATCTTATAGACTCAGAGAAACTAGAAGAAATTTGTCATAATGGAGTTGATTAGATTTTAGTGCTAGCTTTATAAAATTATATTATTAAGCTAGTTTTACTTCCTAAGCGTAGAGTATATGTACCAATTTGGCGGGCACCATTTTTATAATGGTATCAGCCTTTTTTTTTGCAACTGTACTTTAGTCACAGAAGATAAAAAATATTTATGCTAGGATAATGAAAATTGTGATATAAGGTACAAACTTTGCGGTGTTAAAAAGGGGGCAAGCTCAATGAAAGATCGGATCGGAATGTTTATGCTTTTAGGATTGTCGTTTCTAATGCTTACTCTGGCAGGGTGTTCTAGTACGAATTCATCAGTTGTATATGGTTCGGAGAGTGAAGAGCTAATTTTAGTGGAACAATTTGAGGCTGTCAGGCAAGTGATGGATAACTTTTTCTCTTGTGGCAGGATTGTATCTATAAGAGCGGAAGATTTGCATGAAATTATAGAAGAGCAAAACGAAGATTACTATTTGGTTGACATTAGGGCTAATCAAGATTTTACTAAGAATAATATTGCTGGTTCTGTAAGTATTCCCTATGCGGAAACCCTAGATGTAAAGAAATTAGAGACCTTACCTAAGGATAAGACTATTGTAATTATTGATTATAATGGACACCAAGCTGCCCAAACAGCGGCTACTTGGAAACAGCTTGGATATAAAACTATGCCTCTTTACTATGGGATTCAAAGCTGGACTAATGAACTAGCTGCCATTAATTATGATGTATTTCCTAGCAAACCTTTAGAATTTCCTTTAGTTACAGAAGAAGAAATATCAGTAGCAGAGCATAAGCTGCCAGAAATACTTTATCCTGAGGATGAAACAGAAGCATATATTACCCAGACAGTAAATACCTACCTTGACCGTAACTACAAGGGTATTATTACAGCTGAAGAACTTCAGGCTAGTCTTAGTAGCGATGGGGAAAAGCAGTATATGTTAATAGATATTCGTGAACCAAAACACTATAAAATGGGGCATGTGGAGGGTGCGATTAATATCCCCTTACACAAATTAGCTGAAATGAAAAGCCTTAAATCCTATCCTCAAGATAAGCGGATTGTTTTAATAGGTTATGATGGTTTGGATGGAAGTCAAGCAGCTAGAGCCTTAGTTACACTGAGTTATGATGCTGTGGCCTTAAAATATGGCATGAGTTATTGGAGTTCTAATGAAACTGTAACTGGGATAATTCCTATAAATAATCAGGTTAAAGTTAGAGAAGATTACTTATTACTTCCTTTGAATTATCTGGCACCTACAACTGCTGTGGCAGGTTGTGCTTAGTTTTGGGTAAGGAGGTAAGCTAATGCAAGCTATGACGCGTAGATCGTTTTTAAAAGCTGGAGCTGCTACTACAGCTACACTAGCAATTACTAAAAATTTAAAAATGGATTTTAATGTTTATGCCCAAGATGCAAAATCTGCTGAACTTATAAAAATCCCTTCACTTTGTAATGGATGCTCCACCTATTGTGGGGTATGGGCTTATGTTAAAAACGGTAGGCTTTGGAAGATAGAAGGTAACGAAGTTCATATGAAATCTCGGGGTCATCTATGTGCAAGAGGACACGGGATAGCCCAAAATGTCTATAATCCTGGACGAATAACCCAGCCCATGAAAAGAGTGGATAATAAAAACAATTTTAAACCTATTTCTTGGGAGGAGGCTTTTCAGGAAATAGGAGAAAAGATGCAGGATATAGTAGAGGAGTATGGCGGAGATAAAATGGTTTGGGCCTGCCATGGTGGCAAGGAGACTTATGCCAAACAATTTATGGATGTTATAGGTTCTTCTACTTATATAACCCATTATACAACCTGTTTTACTGCCAAAACTAACATTTGGTCCAATATGGCTGGGGGTATGTTCTATGCAGATTTTGATAATGCCAAGCTTATGCTTTTCGTAGGGCGAAATTATGCAGGGGGAATTCTCCCTGCCGCTATGAAACGCATTACTGCTGCTAAAGAAAAGGGTAGTAAAATAATTGTAGTTGATCCTCGTTTTTGCGAATTAGCTACTATAGCTGACGAATGGATACCTATTCGTCCTGGAACTGATTTAGCTTTTTTCTTAGGGCTTGCTCACACATTAATTACGGAGGGACTCTATAATAAGGAATTTGTAGAGGAGTATGTCTATGGTTTTGATGAATTTTGGATGCATAACAAAGATTTCGATGCAGAAAAGGCTGCAGCAATATGCGGTATTGGGGCTGATAAAATACGGGAAATAGCTAGGCTGCTAGGGGAGAATGCTCCTAATGCCTTTTTGGAACCTGGTTACCATGGCTTAGCCGCACATTATCAAAATTCTAATGAAATCATGATGATGAATGTTATTATTAATGCCCTTATCGGAAACTTCTGGAAGAAGGGCGGTATCTTTCCAGCTGCTACTAGCTCATTAGGTGCTCCTGAACCTACTTATTATGGACCAATTGCTCCCGAGGGAGTCAGGGCTGATGGGGCTGGAGTAGCAGGACAATACCCACTTGTCGAGCCTTCCCGAGGAATTCCTCAGCGTATTCCCGATATGATTGAAAAGGGTAAAGCTAGAATTGTATTTTTCTATTCCTATAATCCTTTGCGTTCGGCTCCCGAACCAGAATATCAGAAAAAGATAAAAAATGCCGATTTAGTTGTAAGTATTCCTTATGATTGGAATGAAACTTCTTATTATACGGCTGATTATATTTTGCCAGAAAATCATTATTTAGAAAGGGCAGAATCTCCTAAGGTGGTTAATGGACATATTTATTGGCCAGCAGCTCAAATCGCGGCTCGTTTTAAAGCTTTACAGGCTTCAGATGATAGTCTAGCACTTTTAGATATATTAAAAGGCATAACCACCGCATACGGAATTGAAAATCTGTATGGCTATACAGTGGAAGAAGAAATGGAAGCTGCCCTAGCACCTTTGGGAATAAGTGTAAAGGAACTTCAAGAAAAGGGTTGCATAGAGCTTAGACCAACTGTCTTACCAAAAGAAGAGGGTCTTTCCTTTAATACATTTACCAAAAAGATTGAGTTTTCTATCGGTGCTTGGAGGAAAGAGGGCTATTTGGGTGTGCCTACTTGGGTGCCTCCTTTGGTTGTGCCTAGAGAAAAGAATGAATTTCGCTTAATTCATGGCAAGCAACCTTGGCATTCTCATATTATGACTACTAATAACCCTTATTTAATGGCTATAACTGCGGAAAAAAACGGTACTTTTATGTGGATGAATAGTAGCAGGGCTGATGAACTAGGCATTAGGGAAGGGGATTTAGTTACGATTACGAGTGATATAGCTACTAAACAAATAAATGTTCATGTAACAGAAGGACTTCATCCAGAATGTGTTTGGTTGCCTTCCACTTATGGAACTTTCTCTGAAAAATTGAAGCTAGGGTATGATAAAGGTATTAATTACAACGATTTTATTCCTGCTCGGGTTGATGAAAAAACAGGTCATGTCATGGGACAAGAATGTATCGTGACAATTACAAAGGGGTGAAGTAATGCCTAATTATGTGATGTTTATAGATCAAGATAAATGTACAGGCTGTAATGCTTGTCGCATAGCTTGTCAAACTCAATGGGGGTTACCTCCAGAAATGAATTATAACTTTCTAATTGAACAAGAAAGAGGGAAATACCCTAATGTAGAGCGACTTATTATACCTATGCAATGCCAGCATTGTGATAATCCGCCTTGTCTAACAGTTTGCCCGACAGGTGCTACTTATAAAAGGGATGATGGCATAGTCTTAGTCGATCCTAAGAAATGTATTGGTTGTAAATACTGCATGATTGCCTGTCCGTATAATGTAAGAATTATTAATGAACAGGGAGTACCAGAAAAGTGTAGGTTTTGTGCTGAATATGTGACCAATGGAGAAACACCTGCTTGTGTTTCAACTTGTATGAACGATGTTAGGGTGTTTGGTGATTTGGATGATCCTAATTCACCTCTGCATGATTTGCTTAAGGAACATGAGCTAATGCAGATGAGAGAAGATCTAAAAACTAGGCCCAGAATCTATTATGCACAAAGTAAGCGGGGTTAAGGAGGCAACTGTTAATGGAAATTAGAAAGTACAAGGTTAGTTTTAATACTATTATATACCTTCTCTTAATTGCTTTTGCAGTAGCTGGAGCTATTAATAAATATTTTATATCTGGTGACCATGCCTTTGGTATTTCCCCAGAAGTTCCTTGGGGAATGTTAATTTCGGGTTATGTTTTCTTTGCTGTTGCTGCAACGGGCACAGGATTTATAAGCTCCCTAGGGCATGTTTTTGGTATTAAAAAGTTTCAAGCCCTATCTAAACAGGCCTTATTAGCTTCTACAGTATTGCTTATTACCGCCTTTGGGGTTTTAGCTGTAGAGTTATCTAACCCTTTTAAATTAGTTTATTTGTTAATCACACCTAACTTTACCAGCCCTATTTTCTGGATGGGTTTTTTCTATGGGCTATATTTGTTTTTGCTTTTTGTAGAATTATTCTTCACTATTAAAGATAATCACAAAATGATTACTCGTACGGCTTATGTAGCCTTAGCAGTTAAACTGTTAGCTGTGACTAACCTAGGCTTTGTATTTAGTTATAGTGCTACTCGTAATTTCTGGCATGGTTATTATTACCCCATATATATGGCTGTTTCTGCAGTGGTTGCGGGTGCGGCAGTCTTATTAATAATCCACTATCTGACTAAAAAGGGCTCAGGTAAGTTTCTCATACAGATCTCCCCAGAAACAGAATTAGCTAAGAGCCTGAGCCATATATTAGCAGCTTCTTTAGTCGTTTTTGCACTTATGCAGGCGGTAAATGTGGGCTTATCTTTGAATAGTGCTAACTTAGCGGTTGCTCAAGCTGCTAAAGCCTTAATATCTGGACCGATTGCGATGTCTTTCTGGACTATGGAAGTTGTCATAGGTATTATTATCCCTTTACTAATTCTTTTTATAACTAAATTTTCTTCCCCAAAGATGGCTTTTGGGGCGGGGGTATTAACTATGATAGGATTATTCTATTCCAGATTAGACTTTATCTTTGCTGGTCTAGTGGTGCCCCTACAGACTACAGATAGTGTAACTAAGAGCATCTATACAGTTAATGTCTATTCACCAACTTGGAGTGAATGGGCCTTGATTTTTGGGGCATTTGGCTTTGTCCTTTTAGTTTTTGACTTTGTTTTGAGCAAATTTTCGCTCGATGCCTAGCCTTATCTTGAAAATGTAGGTGAAATTATGAGCATAAATTGTCCTTCTCCCCAAGCCTTATGTGACTTACTAGAGCTCTTCATAGGTTTTTTCATATTTCCCGAAAAGGAATTATATGAAGAAATCAATCAAGGGAATATTGACCTATTGATAAAAGAGCTAAGTCAAAAGGCTGGGTTACCAATAAAAAGTGAATTTCAAGCAATACCCTTAAATTATGCGGGGTGGATAGACTCTTACAACCGTTGTTTTTTAGGGGTGGAAAAGCCTTTTGCACCACCTGTTGAATCTGTATATAAAGTTTGGACCCAAGATGAAAGTTTTCAGCTGCCATTTAAAAATCAAAAAGGATATCTGATGGGGGATTCAGCTCAACATATACAACATATTTTAGATTATTTTGGCTTAGTTGTGCCAGCCGAATATAGCCTAATGCCAGATCATCTTATTATACTTTTGGAATTATTAATCTTTCTTTTAGATAATAATTTGGAAAAGGAAGCCAAACAGCTATGTATTGACCATTTTGATTGGTTGCCAGACCTACAAATGGCTATTGCTAACCTAGCTACTGATGGAGAAATATATATTTATGCTCTGGAGATTTTGGGGAAAATCATTAAGGGCTTTGTAAATAATCCTAGCTATACTGATAGCCGTAGCGTTCAGGATTGAATTTACTCTACATAGGGTAGATTTAAATAAAAAATTTATAGGGGGATGAAGAATGTTAAAAAGAACCAAATTGTTAAGTCTTTTTCTTTCACTGTTAATTGTTTTTAGTCTTGTTACAGGTTGTGGTACTCCTGATACTAACACAGAAGTGCCTGTGCAAGGCAATGTCCAAACAGGAACAGAAACCCAAGATGTCGCACAGGATACTCATGTTCTAGCCTGGGATGATTGGTCAGCTAAAATGCAAGGCACTATTAACCAAGATTATTATGTAGTAGATTTGCGGACTCCAGATGAAATTAAGCTGGAAAAATTCTTAGAAGGTTCTATCAACATTGATGCAAACACAACTTTAGCTACGGGGAATACGGATGTTATTGATGAAAAACTAGCAGCTATTGCCAAAGATGAACTAATCTTAATTCATTGTAAATCAGGGATGAGGGCTAAAAAGAACCTACAAATCTTCATAGACAAGGGTTATCTAAATACTTTTGCCTTAGATGCTTGGACTGCTTTTGATAGCAAGAGTTATTTTAGTGGGGCTAAAATCGATGCCAATACTGAACAAGTAAAGCCTGATGCTTGGCTAGATAAAATGCAGGGAACTTTGGGCAAGGATTATTATATAATTGATGCTAGGGATAAAAGCGAATATGATGCTGGACATATTGCAGGTGCTTTAAATTACGGGGTTAGGGATCAATTTACCATTGATCATCCCGAGACTATAGCCAAAGTAAAAGAGGCTATCCCTAATCAGAATGACTTAATTTTACTCCATTGTGCAGTAGGGACTCGGGGAAAGGTAGCCCAAGCCCATCTCAAAGCGGAAGGATATACTAATGTAATTCTATTAGATAATAAAATTACCATTGATGCTAAGGGAAATTATGAATTTGAATAGATAGGGATATAAGATATTATCTTTTTTACTAGCTACCATACATAAAGGTAGCTAGTCTTTTTTATAATCAAATAGTAGGGAAAGCATATCCTTGGTATTTTTAAGGGATAAAAACTGGTACTCTTCAACATATTTACTGAGTTGGTTTTTAATCGTTATTTCCTCTAGCGGTGATATAATAACACCTACATCAGGAAGAAGTACAAATCCCTCTGACCATTCTCTACAAGCTATTAATACTTCTTGTGGGTTTGGATGGTGAAATCGCACTATGTTTGGGTTTAATCCCAGATCTAACATTTGTTCAATTTCTTTAGTCATACGATGAGAAATTAGTAATGGGTAGTTAATTATACCTTCCCTAGATATGGCGTTTTTTTCTAACAAATTAGTAAAGGTCTCCCCTATGATAAGGGAAATTATACGCAAAACTTGTAATTTATCAGCATCATCAATAGTTGAATTGGAAAAATCGTGAATGAGAAGATAGCCTTGAATAGAAGTTTGCTTAGTAATAGGAAAAACTAAAGTCGGCAATAATTTGTCACCTAGGGGTAAATTGTATATGTCGTCACTTGATATGTGATAAAGTTCGGGAAATAAGTGATTATAGGTATAGTTGGAATTGGAGTAAACGATAAAATAATCAGAATTATTTTTAGCAATGATGGCGGCACTTTTAACACCTAGACCTAATGTTAGTATTTCCAATAATAATTGACCAAATTGCTCAATGTTATCCGCATTCCTAATTGTGCTAAGGATTTCTTGTATAGCGTATAGGTTTTGTAGGCTATTATATAGCATTAGGCTTTTTTCATTTAGCTCATTTAAGATTAGGCTATTTTCTATGGCAATACATATAGAGGCTAGCAGCAAAGTGAGTAATTCTTTATCCTCATCACTATAAACTTCTCCTGTTACGCGATTAGATAAGCTAATAAAACCATAAT
>JAAYRQ010000065.1 GCA_012518685.1 Syntrophomonadaceae bacterium
GTACTATTACACAACAATTAGCCCGTAATGCCTTTTTATCATTCGATAAAAAATGGGAAAGAAAAATTAAAGAAATGCTTTTGGCTTTTAAACTTGAATCTAATTTTTCTAAAGATGAAATCCTCACTATGTATTTAAATAAGATTAATTTTGGAGCAGGTGCCTATGGAGTACAGGCAGCAGCCAATACTTATTTTGGTAAAGACATAGAAGAATTAACCTTGCCTGAAGCCGCTTTAATTGCAGGTCTGCCTCAAAGCCCTAGTGGCTACAATCCCTTCCAACATTACGAACGGGCTAAAAATAGGCAAAAAATAGTTTTGAATAATATGGTTAATTGCGGATATATCAATAGCCAGACAGCCGAAGAAGCTTATGGCACTGAGCTAGTATTCTATAGTTCAGCTACTTCATCTCAACAATATGGCTATTTTATTGATGCAGTTATAGAAGAAGCCATAGACATTATCTTAGCTAATAAGATTTATGATAACCCCAATGATGCAGTATATAGGTATGGCTTGAGAATTTATACTACTATGGACCAAAAGTTACAAAACTATGCAGAGCTTTTATACACTAATCCTGAGAACTTTCCTAATCAAAGTGCTAATGGGGAAATAATACAGTCCGCCTTAGTAGTTTTAAACCATGCTAATGGGGATGTAAAAGCTATTATGGGTGGCAGAAAATACGAACAAAAACGCGGATTTAATCGGGCTACCTCCGCTTACAGACAACCAGGTTCAGTTATTAAGCCTATTGCCGTTTATGCCCCTGCTTTGGAAAAAGGCTTTATGCCCTATTATGTTTTAGATGATTCCCCGATTTCTTATAAAATTTCTGGTACTGTATGGAGTCCCAGGAACTATGATGGTACTCATCGGGGATTAGTTACCATGCGTACAGGGGTGGAATGGTCTATAAACACTTACGCTGTTCAAATGCTAGATTTAATCGGAGTAAGAACAGGATTTGATTATGCTAAAGCTATGGGCTTAGAGCTAATAGACACACCAGGCACTAACGATTTAGCCCTAGCACCCTTATCTTTGGGTGGACTTACCAAGGGAGCTACTCCATTGCAAATGGCGGGAGCTTATGCCACTATAGCTAATAGTGGGGTATATACAACTCCCCATTTTATAAGCCGTATTGAAGATGCTAATGGGGTAGAATTATACAGTTTTGAACCTAACTATACTAGAGTCTTAACTGATCAGACTGCTTGGCTAATGACTAATTTATTGCAATCAGTAGTAAATAGTGGTACAGGTACTACTGCCAGAGTGCCTGGAGTAGTTACAGCGGGTAAGACAGGCACATCTGAACAATATAAAGACTCTTGGTTTTGTGGATTTACACCTGCTTATGCTGTAGCTGTATGGATGGGCTATGATAAAGACTATACTATGAATAAAGTTTATGGTAGTAGTTATCCTGCCAAAATCTTTAGATTAATCTTGCAAAAAGGGCATGAATATACCAATCCAGCCCCAAAGAAAATGCCTTCAGGGATTACCCAAGTATCAGTATGTTCAAAATCAGGTAAAATGCCCACGGCAAAATGTCCCGAAAATCAAATTATAACTGAATTTACCTTATCTAATAATTTACCTACTGAAGAATGTGATAAACATCAAGAAATACTGATATGCCCAGAATCTAATAAATTAGCTAATGAATATTGCCCTAATCCTGTTTTACTATCCTTAATATCGGCTGATGAGGATAGCTCAACTGACGATAAGATACCTACCGAGGTTTGCGATATTCATACTGAATTTACTGTACCAGAAATGATGAAAAATGAGATAACTATATGCACTGATCCAAGGCATGACGGTAAATTATACCGTGCTAATATTCCTAATTCCTTACAAACAAATGGCTGTCCTCCAGAATATAGACAAAATATAGTTATTCAACCTGGTCAAAGCATACCTGCTTGTCCATTAGAGGATCATAAGATTAAAAAGAAGAAAGCTAGTGAGGTTATAGAAAATGTTATTGATGATGTGATAAACAGATAAAATAATACCTCCAGGTAGCTAACCTAATTTTAATTAATAGGTCTGGCTACTTTGGAGGTATTATCTTAATATATACTCATTATGCCATTCTATTCCAATTCCACTACGGTAACCCCTAGACCACCTTCATTATATAAGCCATCCCGAAAATCTTTAACTCCCCGATGTCCCTTTAAGTATTCTCTTACCGCCTTACGGAGTGCACCTGTACCTTTACCGTGAATAATAGTTACAGAATCTAAGCCTACTAGACTTGCGTCATCTAAATATTTATCAATTTCTTCTATAGCTTCATGGGCTAATTTACCTCGTAAATCTAATTCTTTATTAAGATTTTTCGCCTTTTCTAAAAAGGTGTTGTTCCTCTTATAAGTTTGTTTTTCTTCGGGCGATTCGGTTCTTATCACCTCATTTTTATTGACATTAATTTTTAAGATACCCACTTGCACTACCAATTCTTCTGCCTTTATTTCTTGGATATAGCCTGTTTGACCAAGACTGTTTATATACACATAATCCCCTATTTTTAAGTTGTGATTATCAGACTTAATTTCCAGTTCATTAATTTTAAGCTTAGGCTGGGATAATTTTTTTATTTTTTTGCGGTTATTTTCTATCTCATGCCATTTCATAGTTTCTTTTTGCTTTTTTAAGGTTGATTTTAATTCCTTTATAGCATTATCTGCCTCTTCCTTAATCTGTTTGAGATATATTTCCGCTTCTAGATGAGATTTTCTTAAAATTTGTTCCTTTTCTAATAAAAACTCATCCTTTTCTTGGTTGAATTTATTAATTTCCTGCTGTAATTGGCCTTTTTCTATTTCCACCTTTTTTAACAAATTATCATATTTATAGCGGCTTTCTTTTAATTCCCTAATCATTTGGCTTACTTCCTTATCCGTTTCGGGCACCAATTCCTTAGCCTTATTGACTAAGTGTCCCTTTAATCCCAAACGGGCTGCAATTTCAAAGGCATTACTCTGCCCAGGTGTACCTATGGTAAGCTCATAAGTTGGTTTAAGAGAAATAGGGTCAAATTCCACACAAGCATTTTCCACCCTTTCAGTTTGATAGGCATAATTTTTCAGTTCACTTTGATGGGTAGAAACCACCACTTTAGCACCTTTTTGTCTTAATTCATCTAGAATAATTCTAGCCAGGGCTGCCCCTTCGACTGGATCAGTCCCTGCACCCAGCTCATCTAACAATACTAGGGACATATTATCGGAGTCTTCAATAACCTTAATAATATTAGTCATATGAGAGGAAAAGGTACTTAAAGATTGTTCTATGCTTTGCTCATCACCTATATCCACATAAATAGCTGTAAAAATCGATATTTGGCTGTTTTCCCTAGCAGGAATAAATAGACCACACATAGCCATAAGACTTAGCAGACCTATAGTCTTAAGGGCAACTGTTTTCCCCCCTGTGTTGGGACCTGTAATAACCAAAGTATCAAATGATTTACCTAACTCTACATTTAAAGGAATAGCCTTTTCCCCGATTAAGGGATGTTTACCGCGGTTAATTTCTATAATTCCCTCATCATTAATAAGGGGACGAAAGGCATTAAGCTTATAAGCTAATCTAGCCCTAGCAAAAATAAAATCCAATATAGATAATATTTTTTGATTATGTCTTAGACCATCTGCAAATAATGCTACCTCAGCACTTAGCATAGCTAGGATTTTTTCTACTTCCCGTTTTTCCTCTAGTTGTAATAAGCGAATTTTATTATTAAATTCCACAACCGAAATAGGTTCTATAAAAACCGTAGCCCCACTAGCAGACTCATCGTGGATAATGCCTTTTACATAATGACGAAATTCCTGCTTAACTGGTATTACATATCTGCCATCCCGTTCGGTGATAATAGCATCTTGTAAGTATTTTTGATTTTGTAAGGAGCGAATGTAATTTTGCAGGTATTCCCTTATTCTATTTTTATTAATATTAATTTGGTTACGAATAGATTTTAATTCACTTGTAGCATCATCTTTTACTGTGCCATCTTCAGCTATGGCTTTCGATATCTGTTTTTCTAGTTCGTAATTTTCTTCTAAGGATCTTGCTAATAGCCCTAACTGCTTATATCGATTAGCGTCAATATGTTTCCTAGCAAGCCTAGTGGCATTTAATAGATTAAAAACCTCCATTAACTCAGTAGCATTTAACAGCCCTTGTACTTCTGCCTTTCTGATTTGATTGTCTATAATAGTAAGCCTGCTTAAAAAGCTGGGCTCCTTATATCTTATATATTCCATCGCTTCTTCAGTTTCATTTAACCTTTGATTTACTAACATGCAATCCGTAACAGGCGTCATATTATCAACATATTTTTTCCCACCCGCAAAATAAGTAAGTTCACCTAGCATTACCTGTATTTTGTCAAACTCTAATTTTATTAGTGTACTACTATCCATATAATTAAAAAACTCCATTTAAAATTATTATTATTACTTTTAAATTAATGTAAACTATCTGCAAAACGCTTAACTCTAATTAGACCTGAAGATGGGATAATACTAATATTATTCTTCTCTAATTCATCTAAAAACAAATTCATTCCCAAAGAATCACTAGCCATGTGCCCAGCAATTACTATATTAAGATGGTTTTCCTTTGCCAATTTAATATGTTTTTCAGGAATATGCATACAACAAATAGTCCCCACACCTGCCATAGCTAACTTTTCATATACATCCTCAGGGCCAGATGTGCCCCCCGTCATTTTAACAAAAATTTTGCCCGCCCTTTTACTTTTATCACCCACAATTATATTAGGACCAGCTTTTAACTTTTTAGCTTCCTGGTATTCAGGAATATTAAATAAAATATCTAATAAATTACTTAGATTGTAAGGTTTTTCTTCATCAAATATATTTTGCAGATAATCATTAACCAGATTATCCGCAGGAGAATGGACACACATAAAAGGCAAATCTAATAGCCTAGCTGCATCTACTGCCCTTTGATGATTATTAGGCATAATACCCCTTTTGACCTCATTTATTCTAGATGCCATTACCCCTTCACCGATATTAATCGGCACCCCCATTTCCTCCATCATATCAGCTTGTACTCCCATCACTTCATTTAAAGCAGCATAAGCAAGGCCTTCAGGGTGATGAGCCAAGACTAAATCAATCTGGTACCCTTTTTCCCTTAACCTGTCCGCTAACAAAATTTCTGGAGTTTCTATATCAATGCCACATAGAATTTGCTTAACCTTTTCATTTCCCGTACCTACCAAAATTCTAGTATCTGCAAAAGGGTTTTCTAGACTTTCTTCATCAAAATAAGCCTTTTCGTCTGCAGATAGTTTTTCATATTCCTGAGCTTTTTCAGTTAACAAAACATTAAGGTAGTCCCCTCTAATATCTTTTGCCTTGCCCATAGTTACCGCCAAATTATATATATCTTTTATAGTCACAATAATAACCTCCTAATTTTTCCACTTATAAATAGACTAGCCAAGCTATTTAACTTTATTATCCAAATACTTTCTAAGCTTAGTTATATCCCAAGTATTAATCACATCATCAGCAGTAAGCCAACCCCTCCTAGCACTTAAAACACCAAACTTTCTATTAAGTAAATCCCTAGTATGATGAGCATCACTATTAATGGCTAGCTTAATTCCATATAAGGACGCATGGCGGGCAATTACTTCATCTACATCTAATCTATCGGGATGTGAGTTAATTTCCAAAACTACCTTATTCTTTACTGCCCCATCTAAGATTTTATCCATATGCAATTCATAAGCGGGTCTGCGATTTAACAATCTGCCCGTTAAATGTCCTATAATATTGACATGTTTGTTTTTCATAGCGGTTAATAATCTGTCAGTCTGCTTATCTACATCTAATTTAAAATTACTATGAATAGAAGCAACTACAAGATCTAATTCCTGTAATACCTCATCAGAAAAATCTAATTCACCCTTTTTTAATATATCAACTTCGATGCCCTTTAATATCGTAAAATCTTCCCGCTGGCTGTTAAGCTTATCTATTAACTCGCCTTCAGCCCTTAATCTTTCTTCATTTAAACCACTACTGATATGGAGTGACTTTGAATGGTCAGTTATAGCCATGTAATTATATCCCAAGTCCCTACAGGCATCTGTCATTTCCTCAATAGAGCAAGCCCCATCACTCCAGTTAGAATGAATATGCAAGTCACCTTTTAAATCTTGTTCTGTAACTAATTCTGGCAAATCATAACTTTTCGCTAATTCTATTTCACCTTCATCTTCCCTTAATTCAGGAGGAATAAACTCCATATTAAGTAAATCAAACAAACTTCCTTCATCAGGAATATTTTTAAATTCATCAGGGTCTTTAGCCCCTAATAGCTTATCTCTAAAGGTGTGATTACCCGTTGTCCAGACGAGATTATATATAAAATCAGCTGGTTTAACTAGAATAATTTCAAACTCCACATTATAGGTTAAACGCCCACTAACCCGATTATCTTCAATAGTTTCTATCTTATTAATAGCCTGATAATTAATTATATTCGCCTTAGCAACAGCAAAATCATTAGAAGCAACAAGTATATCTATATCACTAACTTGTGGTTTACCCCGTCTAGCACTGCCTACTATGACGGCCTCCTCAATACCTTCTATTACGTCCAAGTACTTAATAAACTCTTCCGCCATAGGAAGTGCTACCCCTAGGTTAGCCCTACCATAAGATTCCTTTAATAATTCAATACCCTTTTTTATGTTGTATTCAGATTTACTGCCCAGTCTAGGTAATTCACGAATTTGTTTATCTTCTACCGCTTTTAATAGATCCTCAATATTGTCAATGCCTAAATTCTCATAAATAATTTTAGCTGTTTTATGTCCCAAACCTGGAATAGCTAGCATTTCCAACACACCATAAGGCACTTCTTCTAATAATTCTTCATAATAAGCTAGACTGCCTTTTTCAATCATTTCTTCTATATGACCAGTTACAGTTTTGCCTACCCCTGGAATATCTCCAATTTTATTTTGTTCATACAAGACTGTTAAGTTCTCATCAAGATGGTATATAGATTCTGCAGCTTTGCGGTAAGCCCTAATCTTAAAGGTATTCTCTTCTTTAATTTGTAAAATATCGGCTACTTTTTCTAAGGTTTTGGCAATCTCCCGATTAGTCATCCTATCCCATCCTGTTCTTTTTTTCCTCTTCTAATTTTTTAACTAGTTCATCATAATCTTCCTGAAGTTTATTAAGTTCATCAGCTAAATTCAGGCTAGTTAATACAGCCACTTTAGTAGTAGATAAGTTAGGATTCCGTTGTTTAATCATATTCATACGCCTGTCAACATAAGAAGCTAACATGGTAATATATTCGGGATTTTCGCTACCCTTTACAACATATTCTTCATTGAATATTTCCACTGATACTTTATTAATATTGTTTTTCTGTGTGTCCATATATATTCCCCCTAAATATAGGCTTATCTTCTATTTCGCTATATTAAAAATATTTCCTTTAAAATCAGTCCTCCACCCTAATAGGAGTAAAGTTTACTAGTCTAGCATATTGAACTAATAAATACTTTTACTAGTCCCTTAGCATATAATAACATTCTTATAAGGCTAAGCATATTATAAATATTATAAACAAAACTAAGTAAAATA